>JANWZL010000066.1 GCA_025054655.1 Thiobacillaceae bacterium
ATGGCCAAGGAGAAGTTTGAGCGTACGAAGCCGCATGTGAACGTGGGCACGATTGGGCATGTGGACCATGGCAAGACGACGCTGACGGCGGCGATTACGACCATATTGGCGAAGCGCTACGGTGGGCAGGCGAAGAAGTACGATGAGATCGATTCGGCGCCGGAGGAGAAGGCGCGCGGGATTACCATCAACACGGCGCATGTGGAGTATGAGACGGCCAATCGGCACTATGCGCACGTGGACTGTCCTGGGCATGCCGACTATGTGAAGAACATGATCACGGGTGCGGCGCAGATGGACGGGGCGATTTTGGTGGTGTCGGCCGCCGATGGGCCGATGCCGCAGACGCGCGAGCACATTTTGCTAGCGCGGCAGGTGGGGGTGCCTTACATCGTGGTGTATATGAACAAGGCCGACATGGTCGATGACCCCGAGCTGCTGGAGCTGGTGGAGATGGAGGTGCGCGAGCTGCTGTCCAAGTATGATTTTCCGGGTGACGACATCCCCATCATTGTGGGTTCGGCGCTCAAGGCGCTGGAGGGGGATACGAGTGAGCTGGGCGAGGGCAGCATTTTGAAGCTGGCCGAGGCGCTGGATACGTACATTCCCACGCCGGAGCGTGCGGTGGACAAGCCTTTCCTGATGCCCATTGAGGACGTGTTCTCGATCTCTGGGCGTGGCACGGTGGTCACCGGCCGTGTGGAGCGTGGGGTGGTGAAGGTGGGCGATGAGGTGGAGATCGTGGGGTTGCGGCCGACGCAGAAGACCACCTGCACGGGGGTGGAGATGTTCCGCAAGCTGCTCGATCAAGGGCAGGCGGGCGACAACATTGGGGTGTTGCTGCGGGGCACCAAGCGCGAGGAGGTCGAGCGCGGGCAGGTGTTGGCCAAGCCGGGGACGATTACGCCGCACACCAAGTTTCAGGCCGAGGTGTATGTGCTGAGCAAGGAGGAAGGCGGGCGGCACACGCCGTTTTTCAACGGTTATCGGCCGCAGTTTTACTTCCGCACCACGGATGTGACGGGAGCGATCGAGCTGCCGGCGGGCACGGAGATGGTCATGCCGGGGGACAACGTGAACATCACCGTCAGCCTCATCGCCCCCATCGCCATGGAGGAGGGCCTGCGCTTCGCCATCCGCGAGGGCGGCCGCACCGTCGGCGCCGGCGTGGTGTCGAAGATCATCGAGTGAAGCCCTTTACATGAACAGGGAAAGGCGGCTATAATGCCGCCTTTTTTCCAGCCTGGAAAACGCCATGCAAAGCCAGAAGATACGCATCCGGCTCAAGGCTTACGATTACAAGCTGATCGACCAGTCGGCCATGGAGATCGTGGATACGGCCAAGCGCACGGGCGCGGTGGTCAAGGGCCCGATCCCGCTGCCCACATCGATCGAGCGCTACGACATCCTGCGCTCGCCGCACAAGGACAAAGCCTCGCGCGATCAGCTCGAGATCCGCACGCACAAACGGCTGATGGACATCATCGACCCCACGGACAAGACGGTCGATGCCCTGATGAAACTCGATCTGCCGGCCGGGGTGGACGTGGAGATCAAACTGCAGTGAGGAGTGTTGGTAGTGAGGGGTGAGGCGTGAGGAAGTGAGGGGGTAGTTCCATCCACCTCACACCCCGCACCCCTCACACCTCACCCACTATCGTGAATTGCCGGCCAATTGTAGTCGGCACCTGACAGAGGGAACGAGAACATGAGCCTAGGCCTTGTCGGTCGCAAGATCGGCATGACCCGCATCTTCACCGATGACGGCGTAGCCGTGCCGGTGACGGTGCTGGACATGTCGAACAACCGCGTCAGCCAAGTCAAGACCGTGGACAGCGATGGTTATGACGCGCTGCAGCTCGCCTTCGGCAGTCGCAAGGCGAACCGTGTCAACAAGCCCGCCGCAGGCCATTTCGCCAAGGCCGGAATCGAGGCGGCGCAGGTCCTGCGCGAGTTCCGGGTCGCGGCCGAGGATGCCTCCCGCTACCAGCCGGGTGCGGTGATTGCGGTGGAGACCCTGTTCCAGCCAGGCCAGAAGGTGGATGTCTCCGGCATCACTCAGGGCAAGGGCTTCGCTGGCACCATCAAGCGGCACAACTTCAATTCCCAACGCGCTAGCCACGGCAACTCGCGCTCGCACAAGGTGCCCGGCTCCACCGGTCAGGCCCAGGACCCCGGCCGAATCTTCCCGGGCAAGCGCATGGCCGGCCACATGGGTGCAGTGCGCCGCACGGTGCAGAATCTCGAGGTGGTGCGTGTGGACGCCGAGCGCCAGCTGCTGCTCGTCAAGGGGGCGGTACCCGGCTCGCGCGGCGGTGTCGTCATCGTGCGACCGGCGGTGAAAGGGGGTGCCTAATGGAACTGCAGGTCATCGACTCCAATGGCCGTCAGTCCGGCAGCCTGCAGGCCGCCGACCAGCTGTTCGGGCGTGAATTCAACGAGGCCTTGGTGCACCAGGTGGTCACCGCCTATCTGGCCAATGCCCGCAGCGGCAACCGCAAGCAGAAGGACCGCGGCGAGGTCAAGCACAGCACTAAGAAACCCTGGCGGCAGAAAGGCACCGGTCGTGCTCGCGCCGGTATGACCTCCAGCCCCTTGTGGCGCGGTGGCGGCAAGATCTTCCCCAACACCCCGGACGAGAATTTCTCGCAAAAGGTCAACCGCAAGATGTACCGCGCCGGCATCGCCTCCATCCTGTCGCAGCTGGCGCGCGACGGCCGGCTGCAGGTGATCGATGCGCTCAAGGTGGAGGCGCCCAAGACCAAGCTGCTGGTCAACCAGCTCAAGGGCATGGGCATCAGCGACCGCGTGCTCATCATCACCCCCGAGGTGGACGACAACCTGTGGTTGTCGGCGCGCAACCTGCCGAACGTGCTGGTGCTCGAACCTCACCAAGCCGATCCGGTCAGCCTCATCCGTTACGACCGCGTGCTCCTGACACCCGCAGCGGTCAAGGCCTTCGAGGAGATGTACGCATGAGTGCCGTCAAATACCCCGAGGAACGCCTCTACCAGGTCATCCTCGCCCCGGTGATCTCCGAGAAGGCCACGCGCGTGGCGGACAAGCACAATCAGGTCGCCTTCCGCGTGGCGCGGGATGCCAGCAAGCCGGAGATCAAGGCGGCGGTGGAGCTGCTGTTCAAGGTCGAGGTGGACGACGTGAAGGTGGCCAACGTCAAGGGTAAGCCCAAGCGCTTCGGCCGACAGATCGGGCGCCGGGTGAACTGGAAAAAGGCCTACGTGTGCCTCAAGCCCGGCCAGGAACTCAATTTTGTGGCAGGAGAGTAAGCCATGCCGCTCGTTAAGGTCAAACCGACATCGCCCGGCCGTCGGGCGCTGGTCAAGGTGGTCACACCCGGCCTGTACAAGGGCCGACCCTATGCGCCGTTGGTGGAGAAGAAAACCCGTCTGGCGGGGCGCAACAACAACGGCCACATCACCATGCGCCACAAAGGCGGCGGGCACAAACACCACTACCGCATCATCGACTTCAAGCGCGACAAGGACGGCATCCCGGCGCGGGTGGAGCGTATCGAGTACGACCCCAACCGCAGCGCCCACATTGCCCTGCTGTGCTATGCCGACGGTGAGCGCCGCTACATCATCGCCCCGCGCGGCGTCGAGGCGGGCAGCGTACTGATGAACGGCTCCGAAGCGCCCATCAAGCCCGGCAACTGCCTGCCGCTGCGCAACATCCCGGTGGGCACCACGGTGCACTGCGTCGAGATGCTGCCTGGCAAGGGCGCGCAACTGGCGCGTGCGGCCGGGGCGAGCGTGCAGCTGCTGGCGCGCGAGGGGGCCTATGCCCAGTTGCGCCTGCGCTCGGGCGAGATACGCAAGGTGCATGTCGATTGCCGTGCCACCATTGGCGAGGTCGGCAACGAGGAAAACAACCTGCGCTCCATCGGCAAGGCGGGTGCCAACCGCTGGCGCGGCATCCGGCCGACGGTGCGGGGTGTGGCGATGAACCCCATCGACCACCCGCACGGCGGCGGCGAGGGCCGCACCGGCGAGGCGCGCGAGCCGGTCAGCCCATGGGGTACCCCATGCAAAGGCTATCGCACGCGCCGGAACAAACGCACGAGCGGCATGATCGTGCGGCGCCGTCACGCTGCCTGAGAGGGATAAGACATGGCACGTTCGATCAAGAAAGGTCCATTCGTCGATGCGCACCTCATGGCCAAGGTGCTCAAGGCCCAGGCCAGCGGGGACAAGCGGCCGATCAAGACCTGGTCGCGCCGATCCACCATCGTGCCCGAGTTCATCGGGCTGACCCTTGCGGTGCACAACGGTAAACAGCACATCCCGGTGTACATCACCGAGAACATGGTCGGCCACAAGCTGGGCGAATTCTCGCTCACGCGCACCTTCAAAGGGCATGCCGCCGACAAGAAGGCGAAGAAATAAGGAGCGCGCACATGGAAGTCAGAGCAGTCCTGCGCGGCACCCGGCTGTCGGCCCAAAAGGCCCGGCTGGTGGCCGATCTCATCCGTGGCAAACCGGTCGACAAGGCCTTGGGCATCCTAACCTTCACGCCCAAGAAGGCCGCCGGCGTGATCAAGAAGGTGCTCGAGTCGGCCATTGCCAATGCCGAACACAACGCGGGTGCGGACATCGACGTATTGAAGGTCAAGGCCATCTACGTCGATCAAGGCCCCACGCTGAAGCGCTTTACTGCCCGCGCCAAGGGGCGGGGCAACCGCATCCTGAAGCCGACCTGCCATATCACGGTCATGGTCGGAGATTGAGGAATAAGGCCTATGGGACAGAAGATCCATCCGACCGGATTCCGGCTCGCCGTCACCCGTGACTGGCGCTCCAAGTGGTTCGCCAACTCGCGCACCTATGCCGCAGTGCTCAACGAGGACATCAAGGTGCGCGATTTTCTGCGCAAGAAGCTGGCCCATGCGGGGCTGTCCAGGATCGTCATCGAGCGGCCGGCCAAGAATGCCCGCATCACCCTCTACTCGGCCAAGCCCGGGGTGGTGATCGGCAAGAAGGGCGAGGACATCGAAGCGCTGCGCAGGCAGCTCGGGGCCATGATGTCGGTGCCGGTCACCCTCAACATCGAAGAGGTGCGCAAGCCGGAGATCGATGCCCAGATCATCGCCGACTCCATCGCCAACCAGCTAGAGAAGCGCATCATGTTCCGCCGGGCGATGAAGCGGGCCATGCAGTCGGCGATGCGGTTCGGCGCCCAGGGCATCAAGATCATGAGCTCGGGCAGACTCAACGGGGCCGAGATCGCGCGCACCGAGTGGTATCGTGAGGGCCGCGTGCCCCTGCACACCCTGCGTGCCGACATCGATTACGGCTTTGCCGAGGCGAAGACCACCTACGGCGTGATCGGTGTGAAGGTCTGGGTGTACAAGGGCGACAACCTCGGCCGCGGCGAGCGTCCCACCGCCGCCCCCGAGGCCGAGCGCAAGCCACGCCGGAGCGCGCGCACCACTGCCAAGGAGTGAGGTCATGCTGCAACCGAAGAGAACCAAATACCGTAAGGTGCAGAAGGGTCGCAACACGGGGCTTGCCACCCGGGGGACCAAGGTCAGTTTCGGCGAATACGGTCTCAAGGCCATCGGTCGCGGGCGGCTCACCGCCCGGCAGATCGAGGCCGCGCGGCGGGCCATCACACGCCACGTCAAACGCGGCGGCCGCATCTGGATCCGCGTCTTCCCCGACAAACCGATCACCAAAAAGCCGGCCGAGGTGCGCATGGGCAACGGCAAGGGCTCGCCCGAGTACTGGGTGGCCGAGATCCAACCGGGCAAGGTGTTGTATGAGATGGAAGGGGTGAGCGAGGAGCTGGCGCGTGAGGCCTTCCGCCTGGCCGCAGCCAAGCTGCCGTTCCCGACTGTTTTCGTCACGCGAGGCATGGGGGGTTGGACATGAAGGCTGCCGAATTGCGCAACAAGAGCCTGGCTGAGCTCAACGAGGAACTCAAATCATTGCTGCGGGCGCAGTTCAGCCTGCGTATGCAGATAGCCACCCAGCAGAGCAACAAGACGCATCAGCTCAGACAGGTGCGGCGCGACATCGCCCGCGTGCGCACCGTCATGCACGAGCTGCAGCGCAAGGCGTCCGCCTGAGGGACCGAACCATGACGCAACAGGAAAAGGCCAAGATCGTACGCGCGCTCACCGGTCGTGTGGTGAGCGACAAGATGGACAAGACCGTGACCGTGCTGGTAGAGCGGCGGGTCAAACACCCCCTCTACGGCAAGGTCATCCGCCGCTCCAAGAAATACCATGCCCACGATGAGGACAATGCCTACCGCGTGGGTGACGTGGTGGTCATCGAGGAGTGCCGGCCGATCTCCAAGACCAAGGCCTGGAAGGTCACGCGCTTGGTGGAGAAGGCCAAGCTCGTTTGAGCTTGCATCTCTTATCTAGATGAGTTAGTATTAGCATTTTTTTACTTCTGGCCCGCAGCTTGCGGCCGGTCCTTCCCCATACGGGGTCCAAAACTGCCCGACCGTGGCAAACCGGCGGGGTAAGTTGGAGACAGGCATCATGATACAAATGCAGACCATGCTGGACGTGGCCGACAACACCGGTGCGCGTACAGTGATGTGCATCAAAGTGTTGGGCGGTTCGAAGCGCCGCTATGCTGGCATTGGCGACATCATCAAGGTGAGCGTCAAGGATGCCGCCCCGCGCGGCCGTGTCAAAAAGGGCGACGTGTACAACGCCGTGGTGGTGCGCACGGCCAAGGGTGTGCGCCGTCCGGACGGCTCGCTGATCAAGTTCGACCGCAACGCGGCGGTGCTGCTGAACAACAAGCTGGAGCCGATCGGCACCCGCATCTTCGGTCCGGTCACGCGCGAGTTGCGCACCGAGCGCTTCATGAAGATCGTGTCGCTGGCGCCGGAAGTGCTGTGAGGAGCGGGCGATGAAGAAGATCAAAAAGGGCGATCAGGTGATCGTGCTCACCGGTAAAGACAAGGGCCGGCGCGGCACCGTACTGCGCGTGCTGGACGACCGCGTGGTGGTGGAGGGTGTCAACCGCGTCAAGCGCGCGGTCAAGCCCAACCCGTTGAAGGGCACCCCGGGCGGTTTCATCGACAAGGACATGCCGATACACATCTCGAATGTGGCCCTGTACAACCCGGCCACTGGCCGCGGCGACCGAGTGGGCATCCGCACGCTGGAGGATGGCCGCAAGGTACGGTACTTCAAATCCAACGGTGAAGTGGTGGACGTGTGAGGCAGGCCATGGCGCGACTGAAGACATATTACAAGGACACCGTGGTGCCGCAGCTGATGCAACAGTTCGGCTACAAGTCGGTGATGGAGGTCCCCCGCATCACCAAGATCACGCTTAATATGGGGGTAGGTGAGGCCGTGGGCGACAAGAAGGTGATCGAGCACGCCATGGCCGACATGACCAAGATCGCCGGGCAGAAGCCGGTGATCACGCGGGCGCGTAAATCCATCGCCGCGTTCAAGATCCGCGACGGCTACCCCATCGGCTGCATGGTCACGTTGCGCCGCGAGCGTATGTACGAATTCCTCGATCGGCTCATCAACATCGCCATCCCGCGTATCCGCGACTTCCGCGGCATCGGCGGCAAAGGTTTCGATGGACGCGGCAACTACAACATGGGGGTGAAAGAGCAGATCATCTTCCCCGAGATCGAGTACGACAAGATCGATGCGCTGCGGGGTATGAACATCACCATCACCACCACCGCCAAGACCGACGCCGAGGCCAAGGCCCTGCTCGCGGCGTTCCGGTTTCCGTTCAGACATTGAGGTTGAGATGGCCAAGCTCGCACTGATCAATCGCGAAGAGAAGCGGCGCCGTCTGGTGCAGAAATATGCCGACAAGCGCGCACAGCTGAAGGCGATCATCGCCGATCCCACCCGCTCCGACGAAGAGCGCGCCGCTGCGCGTGAGAAACTGCAGAGCCTACCGCGTAACGCCAGCCCGACCCGGCTGCGCAACCGCTGCCAACTCACCGGTCGGCCGCGCGGGGTGTTTCGCAAGTTCGGTCTGTGTCGCAACAAGATCCGGGAGCTGGCCATGCGCGGCGAGATCCCCGGCGTGATCAAGGCCAGCTGGTAAGGAGGGCGAGCGATGAGTATGAGCGATCCCATCGCCGACATGCTGACACGCATCCGCAACGCGCAGCTGTCGGAGAAGGCCAGTGTGCGCTTGCCGGCATCCAAACTCAAGCGGGCCATCGCCCAGGTCCTCAAAGACGAAGGCTATATCGAGGGTTTCACTGAGAGCCGCGAGGGCAACGTCCCCATGCTGGAGATCGCCCTCAAGTACTACGGCGGCCGGCCCGTCATCGAGCACATCGAGCGCGTGTCACGGCCTGGCCTGCGCATCTACAAGGGCCGGGACGAACTGCCGCGGGTGCGCAACGGCCTTGGTGTGGCCATCGTCTCCACCTCCAAAGGCGTCATGACCGACCGCAAGGCCCGCTCACTGGGCGTGGGCGGCGAGGTCCTGTGTATCGTGACCTGAGGTGTGCCATGTCGAGAATCGCCAGAAATCCCGTCGTCGTGCCCGCCGGTGTGGAGGTCAACCTGGAGGCCGGCGCCATACGCGTCAAGGGACCGCTGGGGGTGCTCAGCCGGGTCATCCACCCGAGCGTGCAGGTGGAATACGCCGATGGGCGGCTGCAGGTCAAGGCCGCCAACGATTCGCGCCTGGCCCACGCCCTCTCGGGCACCACGCGGGCACTCATCGCCAACATGGTGCAGGGGGTGAGCAAGGGTTTCGAGAAAAAGCTCACCTTGGTCGGCGTCGGTTATCGTGCCCAGGCCCAAGGCAACAAGCTCACCCTCAGTCTGGGCTTCTCCCACCCCGTGGAGCACGTCATGCCCGAAGGGGTGAAGGTCGAGACGCCGAGCCAGACCGAGATCGTCATCAAAGGTGCCGACAAGCAGCTGGTGGGACAGGTGGCCGCCGACGTGCGCGCCCACCGACCGCCCGAGCCCTACAAGGGTAAGGGCATCCGCTATGCCGATGAGGTCGTGGTCATCAAAGAGACCAAGAAGAAGTAACCGGATTCAGGCTATCACCGGAGTCATACGCGATGGACAAGAAGACCCAGCGTCTGCGCCGTGCACGCAAAACCCGTGCCAAGATCGCGCAGCTGGCCGTGCCGCGTCTGTGCGTGCACCGCAGCAACTGCCACATCTATGCCCAGATCATCGACGCGAGCGGTGGTCGGGTGGTGACCGCCGCCTCCACCCTGGAGCGGGATCTGCGTGGAGCGCTCAAGAACGGTGGCAATGTCGAGGCGGCCAAGATCATAGGCCAGCGTATCGCCGAGCGGGCCAAGCAGATGGGTGTGACCCGGGTCGCCTTCGACCGCAGCGGCTATGCCTATCACGGGCGTGTCAAGGCGCTGGCGGAAGCGGCGCGCGAGCACGGCCTGCAGTTTTGAGCGAGGGACAACATGGCGAGAGCTGAACAGCAACAGGAAGAGCGCACCGACGGTCTGCGCGAGAAGATGATCTCGGTCAACCGGGTGACCAAGGTGGTCAAGGGTGGCCGCATCCTCGGCTTTGCCGCGCTCACCGTGGTGGGCGATGGCGAGGGTGGCATCGGCATGGGCAAGGGCAAGGCGCGCGAAGTGCCAGTGGCGGTGCAGAAGGCCATGGAGGAGGCACGCCGGCGCATGGTGAAGATCCCGCTCAAGAACGGGACTTTCCACCATCCGGTGGTCGGACATCATGGCGCCTCCAAGGTCCTCATCCAGCCGGCCTCACCCGGTACAGGCATCATCGCCGGCGGGGCCATGCGCGCGGTGTTCGAGGTGATGGGGGTGACTGACGTGCTGGCCAAGTGTCTGGGTTCGACCAACCCCTACAACGTGGTGCGCGCCACCCTCGACGGTCTGCAGCAGATGATGACCCCGAGCGAGGTGGCCGCCAAGCGCGGTAAAAGCGTGGCCGAGATCCTGGAGTGAGCCATGAGCGAAGGCAAGAACAAGATCCGCGTCACCCTGGTGCGCAGCCCCATAGGCACCAAGCGTGAGCATCGCGCATGCGTGCGCGGGCTGGGCCTCAAGCGGCTGAACCATACGGTGGAACTGGAGGACACGCCGGCAGTGCGCGGCATGATCCGCCAGGTCGCCTATCTACTAAAGACCGAGGTGGCATGATGCGACTGAACACCCTCAAACCCGCCCCGGGCAGCAAGCACGCGCCCAAGCGCGTCGGGCGCGGTATCGGTTCCGGCTTGGGCAAGACCTGCGGCCGCGGCCATAAAGGCCAGAAATCGCGCGCCGGCGGCTTCCACAAGGTCGGCTTCGAGGGCGGCCAGATGCCGCTCGCACGGCGGTTGCCCAAGCGCGGCTTCAACTCGCTCACGCAGGAATGCAAGGCCGAGGTAGCGCTGGGCAAGCTCAACCGGCTGCCGGTGGACGAGATCGATCTCGCCGTGCTCAAACAGGCCGGACTGGTGCCGCAGCTTGCGCGCAGCGTCAAGATCATCCTCTCCGGCAAGATCGAGCGGCCGGTGAAGGTCAGGGGTGTCGGCGTCACCCGCGGCGCACGGGCGGCCATCGAGGCAGCCGGCGGCAGCGTCGAGGGCTGAGCCGGATCAGACCGCAGGAACGAGCGCCGTGGCCAATACTGCCGCCAACCTGTTCGCCTTGAGCGGCAAGTTCGGCGACCTCAAGCGCCGCCTGCTGTTCCTCCTCGGCGCGCTTATCGTCTACCGCATTGGCACCTTCGTGCCAGTGCCGGGCATCGACCCGGCGGTGATGGCCGATCTCTTCAAGAGTCAGGCCGGCGGTATCCTGGGCATGTTCAATATGTTCTCGGGCGGAGCCCTGGAGCGTTTCTCCATCTTCGCCCTGGGCATCATGCCCTACATCTCCGCCTCCATCATCATGCAGCTGCTGACCGTGGTCTCGCCACAGCTGGAGGCGCTGAAAAAGGAGGGCGAGGCCGGGCGGCGCAAGATCACGCAGTACACCCGTTACGGTACTGTGGTGCTGGCCGCCTTCCAGTCACTGGGCATCGCCATCGCCCTGGAGGGGCAGCCTGGTCTGGTGCTGGATCCGGGCTTCATGTTCCGCATCACCACCATGGTCACCCTCATCACCGGCACCATGTTCCTCATGTGGCTGGGCGAGCAGATCACCGAGCGCGGCGTTGGCAACGGCATCTCCATCATCATCTTCGCCGGTATCGTCGCCGGGCTGCCCAGCGCCATCGGCGGCACCCTGGAGCTGACCCGCACCGGCACTTTCTCCATTCCCCTGGTGCTCATGCTGTTCATCGGTGCCCTGTTGGTGACCGCCCTGGTGGTCTTCGTCGAAAGGGGGCAGCGCAAGATCCTCATCAATTATGCCAAGCGCCAGGTGGGCAACCGTATCTACGGCGCCCAGCAAGGTTCGTACTTACCGCTCAAGGTCAACGCCGCCGGGGTGATCCCTCCCATCTTCGCCTCTTCCATCATCCTCTTTCCGGCTACGCTGGCCGGCTGGTTCGGCAGCGGCGAGAGCATGACCTGGCTGCGCGACCTGGCTGCCGCCCTTTCACCCGGCCAGCCTGTGTACGTCATGCTGTACGCGGCGGCGATCATCTTCTTCTGTTTCTTCTATACCGCTTTGGTGTTCAACCCCAAGGAGCTGGCGGACAACCTCAAGAAGAGCGGCGCGTTCGTGCCCGGCATCCGTCCGGGCGAGCAGACCTCGCGTTACCTGGACCGGATCATGACTCGGCTGACCCTGGTGGGGGCGATCTACATCACCCTGGTCTGCCTGCTGCCGGAATTCCTCATCGTCAAGTGGAACGTGCCCTTCTATTTCGGCGGCACCAGTCTGCTCATCATCGTCGTGGTGACCATGGATTTCTGGGCACAGGTGCAGGCCTACCTCGTCACCCATCAGTACGACAGCCTGCTCAAGAAGGCGAACTTCAAGGGCGGCAATTTCCTGGCCCGATAGCGTCATGGCAAAGGAAGACGTCATCCAGATGCAGGGTGAGGTGCTGGAGACCCTGCCCAACGCCACCTTCCGCGTCAAGCTGGAAAACGGTCACGTGGTCCTCGGCCACATCTCCGGCAAGATGCGCATGCACTACATCCGCATCCTGCCGGGCGACAAGGTGACGGTGGAACTCACCCCTTACGACCTCACGCGCGCGCGCATCGTATTTCGCGCGAAATAGGCCTAGCAGAAAGGAGTTCTGACATGCGAGTCCAAGCCTCGGTCAAGAAGATTTGCCGCAAGTGCAAGATCGTGCGCCGCAAGGGTGTGGTGCGCGTCATCTGCAGCGAGGCCAAGCACAAGCAGCGCCAGGGGTGAAGCGGGGGCTGCGAAGTACTTGCGGTGTGGTCACTGAAGCGCATATAATTTCAAGTTTCACGTTCGTAGGGAGATCGGCATGGCCCGTATCGCCGGGATCAACATCCCGAACCACAAGCATGCGGTGATCGCGCTCACGGCCATCTATGGCATCGGTCGCAGCCGTGCGCGCCTGATCTGTGAGCGGGCCGGGGTCAACCCGGCCACCAAGATCAAGGACCTGTCCGAGGAGGAGATCGACCGCCTGCGTGAGGGGGTGAGCCAGTTCACGGTGGAGGGCGACCTGCGCCGTGAGGTCACCATGAACATCAAGCGCCTGATGGACCTGGGGTGCTATCGCGGTGTGCGCCATCGCAAAGGGCTGCCCGTGCGCGGCCAACGCACCCGCACCAATGCGCGTACGCGCAAGGGTCCGCGCAAGCAGATGCAACTGAAGAAGTAACCCGGAAGCGAACAACACATGGCCAAGGCACAAGCAGCCGCGCGCGCGCGCAAGAAGGTGAAGAAGAACGTGGCCGATGCGGTCGCGCACATCCACGCCTCCTTCAACAACACCATCATCACCATTACCGACCGGCAGGGCAACGCGCTGGCCTGGGCGACCGCAGGCGGGGCCGGCTTCAAGGGCTCGCGCAAGAGCACGCCCTTCGCCGCCCAGGTGGCCGCCGAGAACGCCGGCAAGCAGGCACTGGAATACGGTGTCAAGAACCTGGAAGTACGCATCAAGGGCCCCGGGCCGGGGCGCGAGTCCTCCGTGCGGGCGCTCAACGCCCTGGGGTTCAAGATCACCAGCATCGCCGACGTCACGCCGCTGCCGCACAACGGCTGCCGTCCGCCCAAGAAACGTCGTGTCTGAGCGTCGCCTCTGACAGGAGCATACCGTGGCCCGTAACATCGATCCCAAATGCCGTCAGTGCCGCCGCGAGGGTGAGAAGCTCTTCCTCAAGGGCGAGAAATGCTATACGGACAAGTGCGCCATCGAGCGCCGCGCCCAGGCCCCCGGACAGCACGGCGCCAAGACCCCGCGCGTGTCCGACTATGGTCGACAGCTGCGCGAGAAACAGAAGATCCGCCGCATCTACGGGGTGCTGGAGCGTCAGTTCCGCCTCGTGTACAAGGAGGCCGACCGCCGGCGCGGGGTGACCGGCGAGAACCTGCTGCAGATCCTGGAGTCACGCCTGGACAACGTGGCCTACCGCATGGGGTTCGGCGCCTCGCGTGCCGAGGCGCGCCAAGTCGTGCGCCACAACGGCATTTTGGTCAACGGCCGACGCGTCAACATCCCCTCCTATCAAGTGCGCCCCGGCGATGTCATCGAGGTGGCGGAAGCCGCCAAGGGCCAGCTGCGCATCAAGGGGGCGCTAGAGGCAGCCGCCAGCCGGGGTTTCCCCGAGTGGGTCGAGGTGGACGTCAAGGCCATGAAGGGGGTGTTCAAGGCGCGCCCGCAGCGCTCGGAGCTGCCGCCGACCATCAACGAGAGCATGGTCATCGAGCTGTACTCCAAGTGACCGCCCACCACTGAATTGAGGGACACCCGTTATGTCGAAAACCGGTGAACTGCTGAAACCGCGCATCGTCGAGGTGACCAGCATTTCCCCCCGCCAGGCGCGTATCACCCTGGAACCCTTCGAGCGCGGCTACGGCCACACCTTGGGCAATGCCCTACGGCGCATCCTGTTGTCCTCCATGACTGGCTATGCACCCACCGAGGTGAGGATCGCCGGCGTGCTGCACGAATACTCGACCCTCGAAGGGGTGCAGGAGGACGTGGTGGACATCCTGCTCAACCTCAAGGGCCTGGCGGTCAAACTCAACAACCGCGACGAGGCCTGGGTGAGCATCCGCAAGACGGGCGACGCGGTGGTCACCGCGGCCGACATCGAGGCCGGGCATGACGTGGAGGTGCTCAACCCGGAGCACGTCATCGCCCACCTCACCCAAGGTGGCAAGCTCGACATGGAGATCAAGATCGAGGCCGGGCGTGGTTATGTGCCGGCTTCTGCGCGGTTGCACAGCGGTGAGACGCGCCCGGTCGGGGTGATCATGATGGATGCCCTGTTCAGCCCGGTGAAAAAGGTCGCGTTCAGCGTCGAGAGCGCCCGTGTCGAGCAGCGCACCGATCTCGACAAACTGGTGCTGGAGATCGAGACCAACGGTGTGATCGAACCCGAGGAAGCGGTGCGTTCGGCTGCACGCTTGCTGATCGAACAGCTCGCCTCTTTTGCCGAACTGAAGGGGGTCAGCTTGCCCAGCGAACAGCCCAAGGTCACCTCGGCCCAGATCGACCCCATCCTGCTGCGGCCGGTGGACGAGCTGGAGCTCACGGTGCGTTCGGCCAATTGCCTGAAGGCAGAGAACATCTACTACATCGGCGACCTCATCCAGCGCACCGAGACCGAGCTGCTGAAGACGCCCAACCTGGGCCGCAAGTCCCTGAACGAGATCAAGGACGTCCTCGCAGCGCGAGGGCTGACCCTGGGCATGAAACTGGAGAATTGGCCACCGCCGGGCCTGGAGCGGCCCTGACGCGGTGTCACAGCGAAGAGGTCCAAGCTATGCGCCATCGTTGTTCGAACCGTAAACTCAACCGCACCAGCAGCCACCGCCAGGCCTTGCTGCGCAACCTGTCCAATGCGCTGCTGCGGCACGAGGTGATCGTCACCACCCTGCCCAAGGCGAAGGAGCTGCGCCGCGTGGTGGAACCGGTCATCACCCTGGGCAAGAAACCCAGCCTGGCCAACCGCAGACTGGCCTTCAACCGGCTGCGTGACCGCGAAATGGTGGTTAAGCTCTTCGCCGAGCTGGGGCCGCGTTTCATGAACCGGCCAGGCGGTTATGTACGCATCCTGAAATATGGCTTTCGCAAGGGCGACAACGCCCCGATGGCCTTGGTCGAACTGGTGGACAGGCCGCAGGCCGAGCCCGCACCTGCCACGACGACCGAATAAGCCGGTCGCGCCGGCCCTTCTTGCCCCACCGTCGCTGCGGGGGGCTTGTACCTGATGTCAGGTCAAACCGAAAGGAGCACCATGCGTCATTACGAGATCGTCTTCATCGTCCATCCCGACCAGAGCGAGCAGGTCCCCGCCATGGTCGAGCGTTACAAGGCACTCATCAGCGCCAACGGCGGCCGCATCCACCGCTTGGAGGACTGGGGCCGGCGCCAGCTCGCCTATACCATCCAAAAGGTGCACAAGGCGCACTACGTGCTGATGAACATCGAGTGCGACCAGGCCACCCTGGACGAGCTCGAGCATGGCTTCCGTTTCAACGATGCCATCCTGCGCCACCTGATCATCAAGCGCGACGAGGCGATCACCCAGCCCTCGCCGATGATGAAGGAGGAGAAGGCGCGTAACCTGCTGGCCGAACCCGCCGCGGCGGCGGAGACCAGCGCGGCGGCTGCCTGAGACGTTCGCACTTGGCGGCGCGGGGTCTGGAACACAACCGGCTGGAGCTCGGCGGGCGCATCGTGCATCACGGCGGTCTGCGCCACACACCGGCGGGATTGCCCGCCGTCGAGCTGAACCTGGCGCATGTCTCCCAGCAAGCCGAGGCCGGGCATGTACGACGGGTGGCGTGTGAACTGCCGGCAGTGGCCTACGGCGACACCGCCCTTGCCCTGGCAGGCGTGCGCGAGGGCAGTGCACTCGTGTTGAGTGGGTTCGTCGAGCGCCGCAGTCAGCGCGACGGCCGGCTGGTTCTGCACATCACCGGATTTGATCTGATCGAGGAGTGAGCACATGGCTTTCTTGAAAAAGAAGGGCGCCGACAAGGGGCGTGCCAAACGCAGCAGTACGGGCAGTGCCCTGTTCCGGCGCAAGAAGTTCTGCCGCTTCACCGCCGAGGGGGTGAAGGAGATCGACTACAAGGACGTCGAGCTGCTCAAGGATTACATCACCGAGCAGGGCAAGATCATCCCCTCGCGCATCACCGGCACACGCGCGCACTACCAGCGGCAGCTGGCCACCGCCATCAAGCGTGCGCGCTTCCTGGCCCTGCTGCCGTATACCGACCTGCACAAGTGAGGACGCCGCCATGGAAGTGATCCTGATGGAAAAGGTGGTCAACCTGGGCAACCTGGGCGACGTGGTCAAGGTCAAGCCGGGCTATGCCCGCAATTATCTGATCCCGCAGGGCAAGGCCAAGCGGGCCACCCAGGCCAACATCGAGGAATTCGCCGCGCGTAAGGCGGAGCTAGAGCGCCAGGCCGCGGAGAAGCTCGCCGCCGCGCAAGCGCGCGCCGAAAAGCTGGAGGGCTACGTCCTGACCATCGCCCAGAAGGCGGGGGTGGACGGCCGCTTGTTCGGCTCGGTCACCAACGTGGACATCGCCGAGGCGTTGCAGGCGCAGGGCTTCGACGTGGTCAAGGCGGAGGTGCGCATGCCCGAGGGCCCGTTCAAGATGCTGGGCGAATACGAGGTCACGCTCGACCTGCACAGCGACGTGGAAGCCCACATCAAGGTCCACGTGGTGTCCGAATAAGGCCGCCACACCCCAGTGACAGGGCCGCGCAAGCGGCCCTTGTCGTTTCCACCCCTCGTCATTACCCTAGTACTCCTTCCCCCTCACTCCTCACCCCTCACCCCCACACCCCCTCACCCCCTCACCCTCACATGACCCCCACCGCCCTGGACCCGGAACTCGCCGCCATCAAGCTGCCGCCACACTCGATCGAGGCCGAGCAGTCGGTACTGGGGGGGCTGCTGCTGGAGAACAACGCCTGGGACCGCGTGGCCGACGTCATCGGTGAGCAGGACTTCTACGCCGCCGCCCATCGCGCCATCTGGCGCCAGATCACGCGGCTCGTCGAGGAAGGCAAGCCGGCCGACGTCATCACCGTGGCGGAGGCCCTGGCCTCGTACAACCAGTTGGAGGAGGTGGGGGGGCTTGCCTATCTGTCCGATCTGGCCGAGAACACCCCTTCTGCGGCCAATATCCGGCGATATGCCGAGATCGTGCGCGAGCGCGCCATCCTGCGGCGACTGGCCGAGGTCGGGGTGGAGATCAGCGAGATGGCCTACAACCCGGCCGGGCGCCCCGCTGCGCAGATCCTGGACGAGGCCGAGGCGCGCGTGTTCGAGATCAAGGAGGCCGGCGCCCGCAGCACGCAGGGTTTCCTGGACTTGAAGCCGCTGCTCGTGCAGGTGGTCAACCGCATCGACGAGCTGTACAACCGCGACAACCCTTCCGACGTCACCGGCGTGCCGACGGGTTTCGCCGATCTGGACGCGAAGACCTCGGGCCTGCAGCCGGGCGACCTGATCATCGTCGCCGGCCGTCCGTCTATGGGCAAGACCGCCTTCTCGCTCAACATCGCCGAACACGTGGCGATCGAGGCGAAGCTGCCGGTGGCGGTGTTCAGCATGGAGATGGCCGCCAGCCAGCTGGTGATGCGCCTGCTCGGCTCGGTCGGCCGGCTCGACCAGCACAAGCTGCGTACTGGTCGTATCGCCGACGAGGAGTGGAACAAACTCACCCATGCCATCGGCGTGCTCGACGAGGCACCCATCTACATCGACGAATCGCCCGGGCTCACGGCCATGGAGGTGCGCGCGCGCGCCCGCCGGCTGGCGCGCCAGTGTCATGGCAAACTGGGCCTGATCGTCATCGACTACCTGCAGCTGATGTCCGGCAGCGGCAGCGGCGAGAACCGCGCTACCGAGATCTCGGAGATCTCCCGTTCGCTCAAGGGGCTGGCCAAGGAGCTGAACGTACCGGTGATCGCCCTGTCGCAGTTGAACCGCTCGCTCGAACAGCGACCCAACAAGCGACCGGTGATGTCCGACCTGCGCGAATCGGGGGCGATTGAGCAGGACGCCGACCTCATCCTGTTCATCTACCGTGACGAGGTCTACAACCCCGATAGCCCCGACAAGGGCACGGCCGAGATCATCATCGGCAAACAACGCAACGGACCCACCGGCACCGTGCGGCTGACCTTCCTGGGCGAGTACACCCGTTTCGAAAGTTATGCGCCGGGTCTGTCCAGCTGAGGTCCATCGGCGCCACTGAGGACGTAGCGACCGCTAGCATGCTCAGTCGCCGCCCGCTCGTGGCCCGCATCGATACCGCCGCCCTGGCCCACAACCTCGGCGTGGCCCGGCGGCTGGCGCCCGGTGCGCGCATCCTCGCCGTAATCAAGGCCAACGGCTACGGCCACGGGCTGGCGCACGTGGCCGACGCCCTGCGCGCGGCCGACGGCTTTGCCGTGCTCACTTTGGACGAGGCCGCCGGCCTACGCACCCAGGGCTATACCCACCCCATCGTCCTGCTGGAGGGCTGGTTCCACCCCGACGAGCTGCCGGAAATCGCACGTCTGCGGCTGCGGCCCGTGGTGCACCGCGAGGACCAGATCGATCTGCTGACCAAGGCCCGTCTCGACAACCGCCTCGATGTCTGGCTCAAAGTGGACACCGGTATGCACCGCCTGGGCCTGCCTCCGCGTCGGGTACGCGCCGCGGTCGAGCGCCTGCGCTCGGCGGCCCAGGTGGGCAGCATCACGCTGATGACTCATTTCGCCTGTGCGGACGAGCCGCAGCTGGGGGTGCAGGCCCAGCTCGACTGCTTCCGCGGCGCCACCGAGGGCCTGAAGCTGCCCGTGAGCCTGGCCAACTCCGCCGCCTTGATGCGCTATCCGCAGACGCACGCGGACTGGGTGCGCCCAGGCCTCATGCTCTATGGCGCCTCCCCCTTCGCGGAGCACAACGGCGAAGGGCTGGGGCTGCTGCCGGCGATGACCCTCAGCTCGGCCATCATCGCCGTGCAGCGCGTGCGCAAAGGGGAGGGCGTGGGCTATGGCGCCGCCTTCGTCGCCCCGCGCGACATGGATGTGGGCGTGGTGGCCTGCGGCTATGCCGATGGCTATCCGCGTCATGCCGGCACGGGCACACCGGTGCTAGTGGAGGGGCGGCCGACGCGCACGCTGGGGCGCGTGTCCATGGACATGCTGGCGGTGGACCTGTCGGCCGTGCCCGGCGCCCACGTCGGCAGCCCGGTGCAGCTTTGGGGGCCAGGCCTACCGGTGGAGCGAGTGGCCGCCGCCGCCGGCACGGTGGCCTATGAGCTGCTCACGGCCATCGCCCCGCGCGTGCGGGTGGAGGTGGTCTGAGCGCGGGATCGGCTCGCGAGGGGCGCCCGTCCTGGCATATACTAGCGTCATGGCAAGCCTGACTTTCGATACGCATCAGTTCGTGCGCAAACTGCGCCAGCAGGGCTTCACCGAGCAGCAAGCCGAGGCGCTGGCAGAGGCGCTGGCAGAGGCACAGCGTGAGGCTGAGTTACTGACCCGCAAGGACCTCCAGATCGAGCTGGCCCCCATACGCTCGGACATCCAGCTCATCAAATGGATGCTGGGCCTGCTGCTGGCCGGTGTCCTGGCCCTGGTGCTCAAGACCTTCTTCCCCTGAACGGACGGGTCATGGCTGACATCCTGACCCGCATCCTCGCCACCAAGCAGGAGGAGGTGGCCGCCGGCACGGTGGCCTATGAGCTGCTCACGGCCATCGTCCCGCGCGTGCGGGTGGAGGTGGTCTGAGCGTCCGCCACAGTGGTCAGGGGGACGAGCGGCAGGGCATCGTATCGCGACGTTTTTTAATATACTGTCGCTCATGGCGACTGTTACATTCGACACGCACAAATTCGTGCGGCGCTTGCGCGAGGCTGGTCTGCCCGAGAGCCAGGCCGAGGCACAGCGAGAGGCCTGGTCTGAGGCGATGGATACGCATCTGGCGACCAAACCGGACATCGCGCGTCTGGAATTGAAGCTGGTCGAGCACGACGGCGAGTTCAAACTGATCAAGTGGATGCTGGGCCTGCTGCTGGCCGGTGTCCTGGCCCTGGTGCTCAAGACCTTCTTCCCCTGAACGGACGGGTTATGGCTGACATCCTGACCCGCATCCTCGCCACCAAGCAGGAGGAGGTGGCCGCCGCCCGGCGCGAGGAGCCTTTGGAGGCCCTACGCGAGGCGGCCGAGTGGGCGCCACCGCCGCGCGACTTCATCGCAGCGTTACGCGCGAAGATCGACGCACACCAGCCGGCGGTGATCGCCGAGATCAAGCGCGCCAGCCCCAGCAAGGGCCTGCTGCGGGCCGACTTCCGGCCGGCCGAGATCGCCGCCAGCTATGCGCGGGCCGGTGCGGCCTGTCTTTCGGTGCTCACCGATCGCCAATATTTCCAAGGGGCGCCGGAAGACCTGCGGGCAGCGCGCGATGCCTGCGACCTGCCCGTCCTGCGCAAGGACTTCATCATCGACCCATATCAGGTCTATGAGGCGCGCGCGCTGGGGGCGGACGCCATCCTGCTCATCGTTGCCGCCTTTCATCCCTCGCTGGGGCTGGCGGGGGAGGGGACCCTGGCGGTCATGCGCGCGCTCGAGACCGTCGCCCACCAGCTGGGCATGGCGGTGCTGGTGGAAGTACACGATGCCGACGAGCTTGCGCTCGCCCTGCAGCTCGACACCCCTCTGATCGGCATCAACAACCGCAACCTGCGCAGCTTCGAGACCCGCTTGCAGACCACCCTGGACCTCCTGCCGCGCATCGCCGAGGCGGGCGGCGGCCGCATCGTGGTGACCGAGTCCGGCATCCTCACGCCCGAAGACGTGCAGCTCATGCGCCGTCATGGGGTGCACGCCTTCTTGGTGGGCGAGGCCTTCATGCGCGCGACCGATCCGGGGGAGGAACTCAAGCGCCTGTTCCGCGCCTGAGGCTGCCGGCCAGCAGGCTGCGTTCGGTCCAGGCCGGCGGTACAGCATTCGACTCAGCGGCGGTATTTCTCCAGCAACCAGGTCCGTGCCGCGTGCAGATCGCCCACCCGCACCACGTCTGCGGCCGCATCCGCCGTCGCCCCGGCATCCAGCAGCAGCAGATGGGGCACACCGGCACGGCGTCCGGCCTCGATGTCGGTGGCGCGGTCGCCGAGCAGGGCGCTACGCGTGAGAGCCACGCCCAGCTCGTCGCGGGCGCGCAGCAGCATGCCCGGATTGGGCTTGCGCTCGAAGGATTCACGCCGATAGCCGCCGATCCCCTCGGTGGGATGGTAGGGGCAGTGATAGACGCGGGCGATGTCGATGCCCCGCGCGGCGAACTCGGCCAGCATCCAGGCGGTAAGCTTCTGGTAGTCGGCCTCGGTGTAATAGCCGCGGCCGATGCCAGCCTGGTTGGTCACCACCACCAGGGTGAGGCCCAAGGATCGGGCCGTGTCACACAGCTCGAAGATGCCGGGCATGAACTCGAAGTCCTCGATGCGGTGGACGTAGTTCTTTTCGACGTTGATCACGCCGTCGCGGTCGAGGAACAGGGCGGGGCTCATGCGCCTTCGGCGAACAGTTGCTGGGCGCGGGCGTAATCCTCCGGCACGCCGATGTCGATGAAACGGCCGCGACAGACGAAGGCGAGCGGCCTGAGCGCAGCCACCCGAGGCACCAACAGTTCCTGCTCGAGCGAATGCACCCGCCCGGGCGGGATGCCCTCGATGAGGTTACGCTCGATGAGATAAGTGCCAGCGTTGATGAGGCCGGGGCCGCTGCCGCCCTTTTCGGCGAAGGCGACGATGCGTTCATCCACGACGGTGAGGCTGCCGTAGCGACCGACGTCGTCCACCGCACACACCGCCACGGTCAGGCTCGCGCCGGCCGCCCGGTGCGCCGCGTGCATGGCGGCGTAATCGAGCTCCACATAGGTATCGCCGTTGACCACACAGACCGGTTCCGCAGTGATCCACTGTGCCGCCTGGCGGATCGCCCCGCCCGTGCCGAGGGGGTTTGCCTCTAGCGAGTAAACGATCGGCACGCCGCGATAGGCCGACCCGAAATGGGCCTCGATCGCTTCGTGGCGGTAGGCCACCGCTAGGACGAGATGCGCACATCCGGCCGCCACCAGCCGGTCCAGGACATATTCCAGAAATGGCCGTCCGGCCACTGGCGCCATGGGTTTGGGCAGTTGCGGCACCACTGCGCGCAGCCGTGTGCCCAAACCGCCCGCCAGTACGATGGCCTGAAAAGTAAAAGGCATACGATTCGGAAACAAACGTTTGGGCACCTCGAAGAACCTGCTGCGCGGCCGGATGGCGGCGTTGCGCGTTGCTCGCAAGCTCGCCTACTGCATGATATGTCTCGCATCCCACGCTCCGTGCGCCTTGTCCTCCAACCGCTCGCGACGGTTTTTCGAGGCGCCCGTTTGTGAACCCTTTGGGGATCACCGCGGATGCTCAAGGGACCCTACCCTCGCGCCGTTAAGCGTTTCGTTCATCGAATGAGTGGCGGACCGATGCGTGCGTTGTCGTTCATCATACTGGCCTGGGTCATCCTGCCCGTCTGGGCATGGCAGGGCAGCGCGGCCTATCCCTTCGGTGTCCTTAACCAGCGTTCGCTCACGCTCACAGCCGAGTACTGGAACCCAATCCTGGACTGGGTGTCGCGTCGTGCGGGGGTACCGCTTACGCTCAAGATCGCCCGCACGGCGAACGAGACCACCGACATGGCGGTGCGCGGCGAGCTGGCCTTCGTTTTCACCAATCATCTGTTCACGCCCGAGCGCGACAAGCTGGGCTATACGGTCATCGCCAGGCAGGAGGGTGAGGGCATCCGCGGTCAGATCGTGGTGCGCGAGGACAGCCCGGTGCGGCGCATCGAGGATTTAGCCGGGCAGACGGTGGTCTTTCCCAACCCTTACGCCTTCGCCGGCTATTTCCTGCCCTACGACGCGCTGCTACGGGCGGGTGTGGAGGTCAGACCGGTCTTCGCCGGCAACCAGGAGGCGGCCATGGCGCAGCTCAAGCACGGCCGCGCGGCCGCGGCGGGGGTGAACCACCAGGTGATGGCGGACTATGCCCGGCGCGAGGGGTTCGGCTACCGGGTGTTGTGGCAGTCCGAGCCGTATCACGACCTGGCGGTGATGGTGCATCCGGCCGTGCCCGCCCGTGTGCGCGAGGCGGTGCGCGAGGCCCTGCTGGCGCTGAAGACGGATAGCGAGGGGCGACGGGTGCTGGCCGAGGCCGCGGCCCGGCTAGGCCTTGCCACAGCGCGTGGGTTCGTGGCGGCCGACGACCGCGACTACGACCCTTACCGCCGCTTTTTCCGCACCACCCGCGTCCCCTTGCCGGGGCCATGAGCCGGCTGCTGGGCTATCTATCGCTGCGCGCCCGCCTGCTGCTGGCCCTCAGTGCGATCCTGTGCATCGTCCTGGGCGTGGGTGGGGCCGTCGCGCTGAATGCGGCGCGGCAGGTGGGCGGTCAGGCGCTGGCACAGGTGGCCGAGCGAGAGGCGGAAGTCCTGGCCCTGAGCCTGACCGAGCCGCTGATCTTGGGCGACTACGGCGCCGTGGACCAAATCCTGCGCCGCAGCGTGCAGACGAGCGACATCACCCACGTCCATCTGCTCAACGAGGCTCATCGCATCGAGGTTCGGGGCCCGGGCCGGGCGGCCTCGCGGCCCGTCTGGTTCGCCGAACTACTCGGCATGGCCCCGGCCGAGGTACGGCAGTCGATCGTGGTGGGCGGGCGGTCCTATGGACGTTTGCAGCTCACGCTGGGGCCGGGGGTGATGGAGGATCGGTTGTGGCGGCTGCTGTCGCGCGTGGCCATCGTCTCCGTGTTGAGCAGTCTGGTGCTGGCGCTGGCGATGTGGTGGATCATGCGCGCCAATCTGGAAGGTCTGATGGCCATACGCCACGCCGCCCGACGCTTGCTCGAGGGCGACATGGATGCCCGCGTCCACTTATCGCCCCATGCCCCGCCCGAGCTGCGCGACACCGCGGCGGCGATCAACGCCGCACAAAGCCGCCTGCAGCAGCAACTGGCGCAGCTCGATGCGGACAAGGAGCGCTGGCGCGTGACCCTGGATTCGGTCGGCGAGGGTGTCGTCGTGACCGACGCCGAGGGTAGCGTGCGCTTTCTCAATCCGGTGGCGGAGCGGCTTACCGATTGGGTCGAGAGCGAGGCGTTGGGGCGTCCGGTGGACGCAGTGCTGCCGCTTGCGCACGAGGATCAGACCTCGGCCGACGGCCACCCCGCGCATCGCATCCTCCGGCTGGCGCAACACACCTTGGAGGGACAGGCACAACTGCTCACCCGCACCGGAGCCCGCATCCCCGTGCACTATAACGCGGCACCCATCACGGCGGCCGATGGCGGGCTGTGTGGAGCGGTCCTGGTCTTGCGTGACGACAGCGAGCGGCGCGCCATGCTCTCGGAGCTGCGGCGGCTGGCCTATCACGACCCGCTCACTGGGCTGCCGAACCGCCGCGCGGTGGAGGGGCGCATCGAACGCGCGCTGCGACAACTGAAGGAGTCGCCCAGCCGCCAGCATGCCTTTTTCTACATCGACCTGGACCAGTTCAAACTGGTCAACGATACCTGTGGGCACGCGGCGGGCGACGACCTGCTCAGAGAGCTCGCCGGCGTGATGCAAAACACCCTGCCCACGCCGCGTCCCGGTGCAGAGCCGCCCGTGCTGGGGCGGCTGGGCGGCGACGAGTTCGGGCTGTTGCTGTTCGACACCGATCAGGCGGCGGCCGAGGCGCTGGCCAACCGGTTCATCGAGGCGATCCGCTCTTACACCTATCGCCACGGCGGGCGTGATTTTCACCTGGGCGCTAGCATCGGGCTCATCCTGCTGGCGGCCGGCGACGACACCGGGCATGTGCTGGCGCGTGCGGATGCAGCCTGCTACCTCGCCAAACGCAAGGGGCGCAACCGCGTGGCACTGTGGCGGCTAGACGACGAGGGGCTGCGCAGCCAGAGCGAGGAGATGGAGTGGATCGGCCGGCTGGAACGTTATTTCGCCGAGGGCCGCTTCCAGCTTTGGCGTCAACGGGTTGTCTGCGTGCGCGACCCGACCAGCGAGGGGTATTACGAGGTGCTATTGCGTTATACCGATGCGAGCGGGGTCTTGCGCACGCCACAGGGATTGCTAGCCGCAGCCGAACGCTACGGGCTCGCTCCCAGCCTGGACCGCTGGGTGGTGCGCCAGGTGATCGCCTATATGCGCGACCATCCCGAATGCACCGCCCGTTATGCCGTCAACCTATCGGCACAGAGCCTGTCCGACCCCGGTTTCGTCGAGTTCGTGCGCAGCCAGTTCGCCCTCACCGGCGTCGATCCCTCCCGGCTGCAGTTCGAGCTGACGGAGACGTCGGTGGTGTACGACGTGGACACCGCGCGCCGTTTTATCGACGCCATGCGCAGCCTGGGTTGCGGTCTGGCTCTCGACGACTTCGGCGCGGGCATGTCCTCGTTCGCCTATCTGAAGGGGCTTGCTGCCGACACCATCAAGATCGACGGGGCCTTCGTGCGTCAGCTCGACACCGAACCGCTCGATTACGTCATCGTCAACGCCATCGCCCAGATCGGGCGCGACCTGGGGTTGAAGACGGTGGCCGAGTTCGTCGAGACCGAGGCCATCCTGGAAAAACTCGGACAGATCGGGGTGGACTACGCCCAGGGTTTCCACATCCACCGCCCAGAGCCATTCATCGGCCCCAAG
>JANWZL010000126.1 GCA_025054655.1 Thiobacillaceae bacterium
CGCACAAATCGATCAAGGAAGTGGTGATCGATTGAGTCATCGGTCACTGGTATGACACTGCTGATCAGGAAAGGAGCCAACCATGGGATACGTACTCAATGGTGAAGAGCTGGAAGTGGACGACGAGGGCTTCCTGCTGGAACCCAATTACAGCGATGAGCTGCCGCCGATTATCGCCGAGGCGGAGGGGATCAAGCTCACCGATGACCACTGGCTGGTGATCAACTTCATGCGCCGCAAGTATCAGGAAGACGGCCATACCCCCAACTTCCGCAACATGGTGGCCATGATGGAGGAGGAGTACCCGGGCGTGGACTGGAAGAAGCGCCTGTACGAACTCTTCCCCATGCAGCCCAACCGCCAGTCGGCCCGCATCGCCGGCCTGCCCAAGCCCTACGGTAAAGGGGGATACTGAGCAGGCTACAGGTTTCAGGGTACAGGGGCGGGGTTCAGTCGCGTGTCTTTGCCCATCCTCCCGCCTGTAACCCGATCCCTGATTCCTGATCCCTGATTTCTGCGATGTACAGCAACACCTTGGTCAGCACCGAGGACCTGGCGCGGCATCTGGACGATCCGCAGTGGGTGGTGTTCGACTGCCGCTTCACCCTGACCGACCCGGAGGCGGGGCGACGGGCCTATGCCGAGGCGCACATCCCAGGCGCCCACTATGCCCATCTGGATGAGGACCTCTCCGGTCCCATCGTACCGGGCAGGACCGGCCGGCACCCGCTGCCGGATCCGCAGGTCCTGGCCGAAAAGCTCTATCGCTGGGGCGTGGGGGTGAACAAGCAGGTCGTGGTCTACGACGACAGCTTCGGGGCCATGGCCGTGCGCATGTGGTGGTTGCTACGCTGGCTGGGGCACCCGGCGGTGGCCCTGCTCGACGGCGGACTGCCCAAGTGGCGGCGGGAGATGCGACCGCTCACCAGCGAACCACCGCCGCCGCGCAAGGGCAACTGTGTGTGCCTGCCGGAACCGAGCCAGGTGGTCACGGCCGAGGACGTCATGCGTGTGGTGCGCGGCGAAGAGCCGGCGCTCATCATCGATGCCCGTCCCGAGCGTCGTTTCACCGGCGAGTTCGAACCGCTCGACCCGGTGGCCGGCCATGTGCCGGGCGCGATCAACTGGAACTTCGAGGACAACCTGGACCTCGACGGCACCTTCCTCCCCCCCGAGGCCCTGCGTGAGAACTTCCAGGCCCTGCTGAAAGGGCGGGCGCCGTGGCAGGTGATCCACATGTGCGGCTCGGGCGTGACCGCCTGCCACAACATATTGGCGATGGAGATCGCCGGGCTGCCGGGATCACGTCTGTATCCCGGTTCCTGGAGCGAGTGGATCACCGATCCGAGCCGCCCGATCGCCACGGGAGAATGAGGCCATGGCTGCACCGACTCGCGTCAAGACCGTATGGTTCAAGAAGGACACCACCCATGGGCCCGAGGAGGTGGCCACGGCGCTCGCCACCACCATATGGCGCATGGCCGACCGCGCCGTGGACGACCTGTCCAAGGCCGACTACGACATCGTCACCCCCCAGCGCGGCTTCAAGATCATCGCCGAGATCACCGCCTTCGCCGTGCACTACGTGGACCGCTTGGTCTATGGACGGGTGAGCGAGGAGCAGCGCGCCCGGCTCATCACCGCCTTGGGCCGGCGTCTGGCCGAGATCATGGAGGACAACATCCTCGACTTCACCGGCCGGGTGAAGGACCCCGAATACGACTACAAACAGGGCTACATCGACCTGCTCAACCGGCGCATGGAGGAGTACGCCCATTACGAATTCCCGGCCGACAAGGCCTCGTTCCCGGCCCTGCGCTTCCTCAGCCTCATGATCCGCGAGGTGATGGAAAAGGGCGATCAGCCCTGGATCCAGGACCAGATCATGGACGTGGAGATGCCTGAGATCATGGGCACGGTCAAGAAGCAGGTGGATGGGTTTTATCCCCCCAGGGCTCAGGAGACAGGAATCGGGTAACTGCCAGCGGCGGATACGACCAAGCTGGGCGCAAACCCGCCTGGTTCCTGATCCCTGATGCCTCATCCCTAATGCCTGATCCCTGACAATGATCCCCCTCGATTCCCCCTTCCACCCCGACAACGAGGCCGGTTATCAGGCCTGGCGGCGCGAAAAGCTCAACGGCTACCCGCAACGGGCGGCCGAGCTCATCGTACCGGTACGCGATCCGCGCGCGCTGAGCGACGCCGAGTACGCCGAGCTGTGGACGCGGCTGGCCAAGGCCAACATGGCCATCTATGCCGGCCCTGCGGCGGGGGCGGAGGACAAGGCCATCCCGCGGCGGGTGGGCGAGCAGTTTGGCCTGACCCGGCTAGATGCCAACTGGCTCGCCGACCCTGACGGCATCTCCAGCCTCACCCCCTGCGAGGACGCGGAGAACGCGGAGGATACGCGACCGGCTGGGGTGGACCCCGGCCGGCGCGGCGACTACATCCCCTACACCCACCAGCGCATCCGCTGGCACACCGACGGCTATTACAACCCGCCCGAGCGACGTATCTTTGCCATGCTGCTGCACTGCGTGCGGGCGGCCGACGAGGGCGGGGAGAACGACCTGTACGACCAGGAACTCGCCTACATCGCCTTGCGCGACGCCGACCCCGGCCACATCCGCGCGCTCATGGCCGAGGACGCCATGCTCATCCCCGCCCGCACGGACGAGCAGGGCGTGGCCCGGCCGGACCAGCCCGGCCCGGCCTTATGCGTACACGACGGGCACCTGCACCTGCGCTACACCGCACGCACCCGCAGCATCCGCTGGAAAGACGACGCCGCCACCCGCCGTGCGGTGCTGGCCCTGGAAGAGCTGCTCGCAACGCGCCCGCCTGGGGTGTTCACCCTGCGGCTGGAACCGGGCATGGGCCTGATCTGCGCCAATGTCCTGCACACCCGCAGCGCCTTCCGCGATCGCCCCGAACACCGCCGGCTGCTCTACCGCGCCCGCTATCACGACCACCCGCGCAACCTGCGCGCGCACTGAACGGCCGCGCCAGCGGTGTGCATGATGTCGGCGTGCTGACGTTCACCAGTCGCAGGTGTAGCCGGACGGGTTCGCCGATTTGGAATGCTGGGTGCGATGCCTCTTTGCCTGCCCCGGCACTATCGACCCCGACCCGCGAGGCCAACCCGTGTCATAGGTCCGCCGGGCCTATGTCCAAGACGGGCGCTGCGCAACCGCCCTGCACGGGTGTGGCCTGGCCGTGCCTGTGTATCGACGCCAGCGCAAAGGGATCGATCGCTCACCCATGTGTCTATTCGAACCTTATTGAGGCCTTGGACTTCCGATGTGCCATACGACGTTGGGATGCAGTCGGAGCAGAGGTCCGGACAGACCGGTACCGATGCCCGGTGTGCGTCTACAATGCGCCTGGTTGTCGGGTTTGCGTCTCTCTGTAACAATCGAACGCGACAATTACAAAAATAAGACAACCGCCAGCAGGTCCATCGCTCTGATCCCGCGAACCTGCAGCCCCGGCGTGGGCCGGGCAGCCGATCATTGATCTTTCGAAGCATACATACGAGGCCTATCGCTATGAATCGCACAGCCGTTCCCGCTCTGAGCGCGCTCACCCTTGCCCTTGCCCTGACCCTTACCGGCTGCGGTGAAAAAGCGGGCGAGGAGGCCAAGGTCACCCAGGTGGTGGCCAAAGTCGGCAAGGACGAGATCACCGTGCACCAGCTTAATTTCGAACTGGGACGCCTGGCCGGCAACCTGCCGGCCAACCTCACCCCAGAGCAGCGCAAGCAGACGGCCAACCAGGTCCTGCGCGGGCTGGTGGACCAGCAACTGCTGATGCAGAAGGCCATCGAGGACAAGCTCGACCGCGATCCCAAGGTGGTGCAGACCCTGGAGTCGGCCCGCCGCCAGGTGCTC
>JANWZL010000135.1 GCA_025054655.1 Thiobacillaceae bacterium
CGAGGTGGCGCCGAGGATGTTGAGCTGCTGGCCGCGGCGGCCGAGGGCGTATTCGAACAGCTGCCCCAGTAGCTGCATGGCCATGTCCTTGAAGGCGAGTGTGGGGCCGTTGGACAGCTCCAGCAGATAAAGCCCGGCCTCTAGCCGGCGCACGGGGGTGATCTGGGTAAAATCCGAGTCCGGCCGGCCGTGGCCGTAGGTCTCGGCGGTGTAGGTGCGGTCGATGAGGCCTTTCAGCTCGTCAGGCGGGATGTCGTCGATGAAGCGGGTGAGCACCGCATGGGTGAGCGCCCGGTAGTCGAGCCCGCGCAGGGCGGCCAGTTCCTGCGCGGTGAGGCGCGGATAGTGTTGCGGCACGTACAGGCCGCCGTCGGGGGCCAGCCCGCCGAGCAGGATGTCGAGAAAGGCGCGTGCGGGGGCGCCGCCGCGGGTGCTGATGTATCTCATGCGGTTCAACCCGGGGTCAGACGGTCTCAGTGACCTGGAAACTCTGTCCCAGTGGCTGGAAACCAGCCAGGTCCTGCCGCTCCAGCCTCTGTCGGATCTGTTCGAAACGGCGCACGGTCTCCACCGGATATACGCGCTCACCACAGTGCAGGCAGACTTCGGCACGCACCTTGAGCAGGGCCGTATGCCTGCCGCCCCGGAGGAGTTTTTCCACCTCCTTCTCCATCAATTCCCCGCCACAAACGGGGCAACGATCGAAGGGCCTCATCGCTTTCTCCTGATTCGTCCGTCGATCCACCGCGCCGGATCCGGCCTGTAGACCGTAATCAAGACCGCCCACGCCGTAATTGGATTGTAGGCCCACACGCTGTGGATGGCTTCGCCGGCAAAGTTCTTGCCATAGATCAGACCGCTGGGGTATGGCCGGTCAGTGGGATAGTGCTCGATGATCTCACCGTGCAGGACGCTATGGAACACCTCATCAAACGAGAGACGGTCGGCCCGGGCCTCCTCGTCCGCATGATCGGTGATGCGCACGCGATCATGGAGTATGGCCTCGATGATGTCCTGCAGCGTCAACCCGCCACCCCCAAACTTCCCCTCCTAGCCGTTCAACGCCTCCACACGCAGCCGCACCACCCGGCCTTCGATGCTCGGCAGGGCCTCGATACGGGCGATGGCCTGGTCGATGGCGCGCTCCTGCACGCGGTGGGTGAGCATCACCACGTCGGTTTGGTCCGCGCCCTCGGCCGGCTCTTTCTGGATCACCGCCTCGATGGAGATGTCGAGGTCGGCCAGTATCCGGGCCACGTCGGCCAGCACCCCGGGCCGGTCCAGGGCCCGCATGCGTAGGTAATAGGCGCTTTCCACCTCGGCCATGGGCAGCACCTTGAGGTCCACCAGGCGGTCGGGCTGGAAGGCGAGATGCGGCACGCGGTGGTTGGGGTCGGCGGTGTGCAGTCGGGTCACATCCACCAGGTCGGCCACCACGGCGCTCGCCGTCGGTTCCGCCCCGGCCCCGGCGCCGTAGTATAGGGTGGCGCCGACCGCATCGCCCTTGACCAGCACGGCGTTCATCACCCCCTCGACGTTGGCGATCAGCCTGCGCGCCGGGATCAGGGTGGGGTGCACGCGCAGCTCGATGCCATGCGGGTGACGTTTGGTGATGCCGAGCAGCTTCACCCGGTAGCCCAACTCCTCGGCATAGCGGATGTCGGCCGCCTGTAGCTGCGCGATGCCCTCGATGTGGGCGGCATCGAACTGCATGGGCACGCCGAAGGCGATGGCCGAGAGGATGGTGATCTTGTGCGCGGCATCGATGCCTTCGATGTCGAAGGTGGGGTCGGCCTCGGCGTAGCCGCGCGCCTGCGCCTCCTTGAGCACCTCCTCGAAGGGGCGGCCCTCCTCGCGCATCTTGCTGAGGATGAAGTTGCAGGTGCCGTTGATGATGCCGGCCAGCCATTCGATGCGGTTGGCCGCCAGACCCTCGCGGATCGCCTTGATGATGGGGATGCCGCCGCCCACCGCCGCCTCGAAGGCGACCATCACCCCCTGCTGCTGGGCACGGGCGAAGATCTCGTTGCCATATTTGGCGATCAGGGCCTTGTTGGCGGTGACCACGTGCTTGCCGTTGGCGATGGCGGTGAGCACGAGCTCCTTGGCCGGCGAGATGCCGCCGATCAATTCCACCACGATGTCGATGTCGGGGTGATTGACGATCAGCTCCGCATCGTCGGTGATGCTGAGCCCCTCGGCGGCGTATTTGGCGTGCGCGCGCTCGACATTGCGCACCGCTGCATGGGTGACGCGGATCTCACGCCCGGCGCGGCGCGCGATCTCCTCCTGATTGCGCCGCAGCACGGTGAGTGTGCCGCCGCCCACGGTGCCCAGGCCCAACAGCCCCACGTTGATCGGTTTCATGTCAACAAACCATCCTTCCTGAACATGTCGCGCAGGCCACGGATCGCCTGCCGGCTGCGGCGCTCACTTTGTCTACGGCCGCCAAGGTGAGCCTGCGCCAAAATGAGCACCGCCTCATCGCAGCAACCCGTCCCTGCGAAACATATCCCGCAGGCCGCGAATCGCTTGCCGGGTGCGGTGCTCATTTTCAATCAGAGAAAAACGTACATGATCGTCACCATACTCACCGAAACCCACCCCCGGTGATACCGCCACCTTGGCCCGCTCCAGCAGCTGCTTGGAGAACTCGAGCGACCCGAGGTGCCGGTAGGGCTCGGGGATGGGGGCCCACACGAACATGGTGGCCCGTGGCGGCTCGACCTGCCAGCCGACCGAGTGCAGGCCACGGATCAGGGCGTCGCGCCGGCGGCGGTACATGTCGCAAATGGCATGCACGCAGTCCTGCGGCCCTTCCAGGGCGGTGATGGCCGCCACCTGGATGGGGGTGAAGGTGCCGTAGTCGTGGTAGCTCTTGATGCGGGCCAGCGCCGCGACCAGCCGGGCGTTGCCGACCATGAAGCCCACCCGCCAGCCGGGCATGTTGTAGCTTTTGGACAGGGTGAAGAACTCCACGGCGATATCCCGCGCTCCCGGCACCTGCATGATGGAGGGGGCGCGATAGCCGTCGAAGACGATGTCGGCGTAGGCGATGTCATGCACCACCCAGATGCCGTACTCGCGCGCCATCGCCACCACCTTCTCGAAGAAGTCGAGCTGCACGCACTGGGTGGTGGGGTTGGAGGGGAAGTTCAGGATCAGCATCTTGGGCCGCGGCCAGTGGTTGCGGATGGCGGTCTCCAGCTCCTGGAAGAAGTCCACCCCCGGCGTCATGGGGATGTGGCGGATGTCCGCCCCGGCGATGACTGGCCCGTAGATGTGGATGGGATAGCTCGGGTTGGGCACCAACACGATGTCGCCGCGATCCAGGGTGGCCAAGGCCAGGTGGGCGATGCCCTCCTTGGAGCCGATGGTGACGATGGCCTCGCGCTCGGGGTCCAGCTCCACGTCGTAGCGGGTTTTGTACCAGTTGCAGATCGCCTTCCTCAGCCGCGGGATGCCCTTGGACATGGAATAGCGATGGGTGTCGCCGCGGCGGGCGGTCTCGATCAGCTTCTCGACGATGTGCGCCGGCGTGGGCTGGTCGGGGTTGCCCATACCGAAGTCGATGATGTCCTCGCCGCGCCGGCGCGCGGCCATCTTGAGATCGCCGGTGATGTTGAAGACGTAGGGCGGCAGACGCTGGATACGCGGGAATTCGTCCATCAACTGACGCTGAGTACCAAAAGCGTGTAATCTTACCCGAGTTCGCGCATGACTGAGGCATCGCATGAAACTGCATCTGGCCAGCGCCCCCGGCGCACATTGGGTGACCGGCTATGGCCAGGGCTACGTACTGATCGACGCCCAGCGTTACGAGGCAAGCCTCATCCTGCTGCCTGACCGCGTGATCGCCGATTGGGCCGTGGCCAGCGTCTCGGCGCTGACGGCTGAGCACCTGGCCGCGCTGCTGCCGCTCAAGCCGGAACTGGTGCTGTTGGGCACGGGCAGCCGCCTCTGTTTCCCATCCCCCGCGGTGCTCGCCGGGCTCATCCAGTGCGACATCGGGGTGGAGGTGATGGACACCCAGGCCGCCTGCCGCACCTACAACATCCTGGCGGCGGAGGGCCGGCGGGTGGCCGCGGCGCTGATCATCGACACCTGATCCCCAGGCAAGCCGTCCCAGGGGCCGGGTAGGCGCGACGAAAGTCGCGACTGCTCAATCCCCCACGCCACTCAAGGACGAACTCACAGGGGTCGCGGCTTTCGCCGCTCTTACGGACCGTGCAGACGTACAATCCGGGTCATTCCCCCGCCTCCCCGCGCCCCAGGCGCATGCGCTCCGGGTCGAGCAGTTGGATGCGGTGCTCGTGCACCTCGATCAGGCCCTGGTCCGCGAGTTTGTGCAGCAGACGCGAGAAGGTCTCCGGCTTGATGCCCAGGCGCGAGGCGATGACCAGTTTGGGCGCCTCCAGCTCCACCACCTGGCGGCCCTCCTCGTCTGGGTCGGCGTGGTCGAGCAGATATTGCAGCAGGCGGTCGGTGCCCTTCATGAGGGTGAGCTGCTCGATGTCGCTCACCAGCTTGTGCATGCGTGCACTCATGGCCGCCATGAGCCGGAAACAGCGCCGGGTGTCCTGGGCGAGCCAGGCGCGGAAGTGCGCCCCGTCGATGGCGATGAGCCGCGAGGCGGCGAGCGCAGCGGCGCACACGGGGTAGTTGCCGCCCATGAACAGGACGGCCTCGGCGAAGGAGCGGCCAGGGCCGATGAGGTCGATGACCTTCTCCTCGCCCTGGGGCGAGACCCGATAAAGCCGGATCATGCCCTCCACCACCCAGTAGAGGGCGGTAAACGGCGTATCCTGCTGGAATAGGGTCTGGCCGGCAGCGAGCTGCAGGGGTTGCGCGCGCTCAACCACCGCGCGGTAGTCGGCCTCGTCC
>JANWZL010000072.1 GCA_025054655.1 Thiobacillaceae bacterium
CGCTGCGGCCGTCTGCAGCTAGCGCACGGGGTGGTGGACACCCCTGCCTTCATGCCGGTGGGCACTTACGGGGCGGTGAAGGCCGTCACGCCCGACGAGGTGCGGGGCACGGGGGCGCAGATCGTGCTGGGCAACACCTTCCACCTGTGGCTGCGCCCCGGGCTGGAGGTGATCGCCGCGCACGGTGACCTGCACCGCTTCATGGGCTGGGAGGGGCCCATACTCACCGACTCGGGCGGGTTCCAGGTCTGGAGCCTGACCCATCTGCGCCGTATCAGCGAAGAGGGGGTGTACTTCGCCTCGCCGCTGGACGGGCAGCGCCTGTGCCTCACCCCGGAGAAGAGTATCGAGATCCAGCGCGTGCTGGGTGCCGACATCGTCATGGTGTTCGACGAGTGCACCCCCTACCCGGCCGATTGGGACACCGCCCGCGCCTCCATGCAGCTGTCCCTGCGCTGGGCCGAGCGTTCGCGGCGGGCGCACGAGGGCAACGCCAACGCCCTGTTCGGCATCGTCCAGGGTGGCATGTACGAAGACTTGCGCGAACGTTCGCTCGCTGGGCTCATGGCGATCGGCTTCGACGGCTACGCCCTGGGCGGGCTGTCGGTGGGCGAGCCGAAGGCGGACATGCGCCGCATCCTCGCCCACATGGCCCCACGGCTGCCGCCGGAGCGTCCGCGCTACCTCATGGGCGTGGGCACGCCGGAGGACATCGTGTTTGCCGTCATGCAAGGCATAGACCTGTTCGACTGCGTGTTGCCCACCCGCAACGCCCGCCACGGCGTGCTCTTCACCCGGCAGGGCGAGCTGCGCATCAAGAACGCCCGCCATCGCAGCGACACCCGTCCGATCGACGAGACCTGCGACTGCTACACCTGCCGGCACTACTCCCGCGCCTATCTGCACCACCTCTTCCGCGCCGGCGAGTCGCTGGCCGGGCGGTTGAACACCCTGCACAACCTGCATTACTACCAGACGCTCATGCGCGAGCTGCGCGCGGCCATCGCCGCCGGCCGGCTACAAGACTACGCGGACGCCTTCCATGCCTGGCGCGGCAGCGGCCCAGCGCTGTCGGCATGTTAAAATCACCCCATTTGACCGGAGCCCTGCATGTACATCGCACCCGCCCATGCCGCCCCCGCCCAGCAGCCGGACCCGCTGCTGAGCTTCCTGCCGCTGATCGTCATCTTCGTGTTGTTCTGGTTCCTCATCATCCGCCCGCAGATGAAGCGGGCCAAGGAACAGCGCAAGATGCAGGAGAATCTGCAACGCGGCGACGAGGTGGTCACCGCCGGCGGCCAGCTCGGACGCGTGGTGGACCTCAAGGAGCAGTACGTCACCCTGGAGATCGCCAAGGGCGTGCACACCGTCTATCAGCGCGGCGCCATCCAGACCGTCCTGCCCAAAGGGACGATGAAAGAGCTGCAGTAAGCCATCAGGCCACGGGGTGAGCCTCACCCCTCACCCCTCACGCCTCACCCCTCACCTGCACGCGATGAACCGCTACCCGCTCTGGAAATACGTCGTCATCGGCGTGGCGCTGCTGATCGGCCTCGTCTATACCCTGCCCAATTTCTATGGCGAGGTGCCGGCGGTGCAGGTCGCCCCGGTGCGCACCACCGAAAAGGTCGATACCGCCCTGCTCGAGCGCGTGGAGGGTCTGCTCGCCCAGGCCGGGATCAAACCGCTGGGCATCAGCCAGGATGAGCGCAGCCTCAAACTGCGCTTCGCCGACACGGACGGCCAGCTCAAGGCCAAGGACCTGTTGCAGCAGGGCCTGGGTCCCGGTTACACGGTGGCGCTCAATCTGCTGTCCGCCTCGCCGCAATGGCTGGCAAGACTCGGGGCACTGCCCATGTACCTAGGCCTGGACCTGCGCGGCGGGGTGCATTTCCTGCTGCAGGTGGACATGCCGCGCGCGCTGGAGCGGGCGGCCGAACGCTATCAGGGCGACATCCGCACCCTGCTGCGCGAGAAGAAGATCCGCTATGGCGGCATTGCGCGCGAGCGCGACGCGGTGGTGCTGCGTTTCCGCGACGCCGCGCTGCGCGCTGAGGCGCGCAGCGCCATCGCCCAGGCCTACCCCGAGCTGGAGCTGCGCGAATCCGAGGCGGGCGAGGAGTTCCTGCTCACCGCCATGCTGTCCAAACCGGCCCAGGTCAAGACCCAAGAGCAGGCCCTGCAGCAGAACCTGCTCACTCTGCGCAACCGGGTCAACGAGCTGGGGGTGGCCGAGCCGGTGATCCAGCAGCAGGGAGTGGACCGCGTGGTGGTGCAGCTGCCCGGCGTGCAGGACACCGCCAAGGCCAAGGAGATCCTCGGCCGCACCGCGAGTCTGGAGATCCGCATGGTGGACGAGGAGGCCATGCAGGACCCAGCGCGGCTGCAGGCGGCGCTGGCCGGCCAGATCCCGTTCGGCGATGAGCTGTACTACGAGCGCAACGGACAGCCCATCCTGGTCAAGAAAAGCGTGGTGCTCACCGGCGAATACATCACCGACGCCGCCGCCGGCTTCGACCAAAACAACCAGCCGGCCGTGCACATCAACCTGGATGGGCGTGGGGCGCGCATCTTCAAGAACGTCACGCGTGAGAACGTCGGCCGCCGCATGGCCATCTTGTTGATCGAAAAGGGCAAGACCGAGGTGATCACGGCCCCGGTGATCCGCGAGGAGATCGGCGGCGGGCGGGTGCAGATCACCGGCATGGACTCGGTGGAGGAGTCGCGCGACGTGGCCCTGCTGCTGCGCGCTGGGGCGCTCGCCGCCCCCATGGAGATCGTCGAGGAGCGCACGGTGGGCCCGAGCCTGGGCCGGGAGAACATCGACCAGGGTTTCAACGCCACCCTGTGGGGCTTTGTCGCGGTGATGGCCTTCATGGTGTTCTATTACCGCTTCTTTGGCCTGATCTCGGTGCTCGCCCTGGGGGCCAACCTGCTGCTGCTGGTGGCCCTGCTCTCCATGCTGCAGGCCACCCTCACCCTGCCCGGCATCGCCGGCATCGCGTTGACGCTGGGCATGGCCATCGACGCCAACGTGCTGATCGCCGAGCGCATCCGCGAGGAACTCAGAAACGGCATGAGCCCGCAGGCAGCGATCAGCGCCGGTTATGAGCGGGCCTGGGATACCATCCTAGATGCCAACATCACCACCCTAATCGCCGGCATCGCCCTGTTCTGGCTGGGCTCCGGCCCCGTGCGCGGCTTCGCCGTGGTGCTGTGCCTGGGCATCCTGACCTCCATGTTCAGCGCGGTCATGGTCTCGCGCGCCATGGTCAACCTCACCTATGGCCGCGCCAAGCGGCTAACCCGCGTTTCCATCTGAGGTGACGCGATGATCGAGTTGTTCCGGCTCAAACGCGACATCCCCTTCATGCGCTGGGCGCGCACCACCATCTTCTTCTCGCTGGCGGCCATCCTCGGCGCGGTGGTGCTGCTGGCCACGCGCGGGCTCAACCTGGGGGTGGACTTCACCGGCGGCACGCTGATGGAGGTCGGCTATCCCACCGCCGCCGATCTGCCCGCCATCCGCGCCCACCTAGCCAGGAACGGCCACGCCGACGCCCAGGTGCAGACCTTCGGGCGCGCCACGGACGTGCTCATCCGCCTGCCGGTCAAACCCAGGGTGACCTCGGCGCAGCTGTCCGAGCAGGTCCTGCAGGTGCTGCGCGCGCACACCCCCCAGGTGGAGCTGCGGCGGGTGGAATTCGTCGGTCCCCAGGTGGGGCGCGAGCTGTTCGAGGACGGCGCGCTGGCGCTGCTGGTGGTGTCCATCGGCATCGTCATCTATCTCGCCCTGCGCTTCGAGTGGCGCTTCGCCGTCGGGGCCATCTTCGCCACCGCGCACGACATCTTCGTCCTGCTGGGGGTGTGGTCGGCCTTCCAATGGGAGTTCTCCCTCACGGTGCTCGCCGCCCTGCTCGCCATCCTGGGCTATTCGGTCAACGACACGGTGGTGGTGTTCGACCGCATCCGCGAGAACTTCCGCAAGTCGCGCATCACCGACATCGCCGCCCTGATGGACAACGCCAAGACGGCGACCCTGTCGCGCACGGTCATCACCAGCGGCACCACCCTGCTGGTGGTGCTGGCCCTCCTCTTCTTCGGCGGCGAGGTGCTGTGGGGCTTCGCCATGGCCCTGGCGATCGGCATCGTGGTGGGGACCTATTCCTCCGTCCTGGTGGCGAGCCCCATCGTGCTGTGGCTGGGGGTCTCGCGCGAGGACTTCATCAAACCGCCCAAACCCGAGGGCGGGGCGGTGGTCTGAGCGCAGCGGGGCGGGCGACCTCTCCAGCCGCCAACGCGCTGCAGGCGCTCGGGGCCGGCGTCTGTTGCCTTACACCAGGCCGTTGTGCCGCAGCAGCGCGTCTATGGTCGGGTCGCGCCCGCGGAAGGCCCGGAAGGACTCGATCGCCGGGCGCGCCCCGCCCTGGGCCAGGATCTCGCTCCAGAACCGATGTCCCACCTCGGGGTTGAGCACGCCGTTCTCCTCGAACAGGCTGTAGGCATCGGCCGAAAGCACTTCCGCCCACTTGTAGCTGTAATAACCCGCGGCATAGCCGCCGGCGAAGATGTGTGAGAAGTTGTTGGGGAAGCGGTTGTAGGCGGGCGGGAAGATCACCGCCACCTGCCGGCGCACCTCGTCGAGCAGCTCCAGCACCCCTTGGGGGCCGTCAGGGTCGTAATCATAGTGCAGGTGCATGTCGAACAAGGCGAACTCGAGCTGGCGCACCATCTGCATGCCGGCTTGGAAGTTCTTGGCCGCCAGCATCTTGTCGAACAGCGCGCGCGGCAGCGGCTCGCCCGTGTCCACATGGGCGGTCATGTGCCTGAGCACCTCCCACTCCCAGCAGAAGTTCTCCATGAATTGGCTGGGCAGCTCCACCGCATCCCATTCCACCCCGTTGATGCCGGACACCCCCAGCTCCTCCATGCGCGTGAGCAGGTGGTGCAGCCCGTGGCCGAACTCGTGGAACAGGGTGATCACCTCGTCGTGGCTGAGCAGGCTGGGCCGACCATCCACCGGCGGGGCGAAGTTGCAGTTGAGATAGGCTACCGGTAGCTGGATCGTGTCGCCCTTGCGCCGGCGGGTGATGGCGTCGTCCATCCACGCCCCGCCGCGCTTGCTCGCGCGGGCATAGAGGTCCAAATAGAACTGGCCGATCAGGCCCCCGCTGCGGTCGCGCAGCTCGTAGAAGCGCACGCTCTCGTGCCACACCGGGGCCTCGGCCGGCCGGATCTCCAACCCGTAGAGGGTCTCCACCAGCCGGAACAAGCCGGCCAGCACGCGCGGCTCGGGGAAGTACGGCTTGACCTCCTGTTCGGAGAAGGCGTAGCGCGCCTGCCGCAGTTTCTCCGACGCGTAGGCGATGTCCCAGGCCTGCAGGTCGGCCAGCTTCAGCTCCCCGGCGGCGAACGCACGCAACTGCTGCATGTCGCGCTCGGCATAGGGCTTGGCGCGGCGGGCGAGCTCGGCGAGGAAGTCGAGCACCTGTTCGGGCCGCTCGGCCATCTTGGGCACCAGCGACACATGGGCGTAGCTCGGGTAACCCAACAGCCGTGCCGCCTCCTGCCGCAGCCTGAGGATGCGATGGATGAGCGGCGTGTTGTCGAGCTCGGCCGGCCCGTACTCGGATGCGCGGGTGACGTAGGCGTGGTACATCTCCTCGCGCAGGGCGCGATCGTCGGCGAATTGCATCACGGCGAGATAGCAGGGCGCCTGCAGGGTGAGCTTGTAGCCCTCGCGCCCCTCCTCGCGCGCCGCGGCAGCGAACAGCTGCAGGCTGTCCGGCGGCAGCCCGGCGAGCTGCGTCGGGTCATCGACGTATTTGACCCAGGCGTTGGTGGCGTCGAGCAGGTTTTCCTCGAACTTGGCCGCCAGCGCCGCCAGCTCTTCCTGGATGGCGCGGAAACGCGCCTTTTGCTCCGGCGGCAGCTCCGCCCCGCCTAAGCGGAAATCGCGCAATTCATGCTCGATGACGCGGCGGCGGGGGGCGCTCAGACGCGGAAATTCATCGCTTTCGGCCAGGGCCTTGTATTTGCGGTACAGCCCCTCGTGCTGGGCGAGCTCCGCCCAGTATTGGGTGACCTTGGGCAGGTTTTCGTTGTAAGCGGCGCGCAGCGGCGGGCTGTCCATCACCGCGTGCAGGTGCGACACCTGGCCCCAGGCACGGGAGAGCCGCTCGTTGGCGTCCTCCAGCGGGGCGACGAAACCCTCCCAGGAGGGCGCGGCCGGGTCGGCCGTAAGGCGCGCGATGAGGGCGCGGTTTTCGCTGAGCAATTGCTCCACCGCGGGGGTGACGTGTTCCGGGCGGATGTCGGCGAAACGGGGCAGGCCGGAGAAATCGAGCAAGGGGTTCATGGCAGTGAGCATCCTGTCGTCGTCCCCTTATACTTGCGGTCTGTGGCCATTTTGACAATAGGCGGATCGTGGCGATCGAGGCGTTCCAGGGCTGCCGGCCGCGGCTTGGGCGGGATGTCTACGTGCATCCGGCCGCGACCGTGATCGGCGACGTGAGCCTTGCGGACGAGGTGTCGGTGTGGCCCGGTGCGGTCATCCGCGGCGACGTCAACGCCATCCGCATCGGCCCGGCGAGCAACGTGCAGGACAACGCCGTGCTGCACGTGAGCCACCGGCAGCCGTCCAGACCTGACGGGGCGCCGCTCATCATCGGCGCACGGGTGACCGTGGGCCACGGTGCCATCCTGCACGGCTGCACGGTGGGCGACGAGTGCCTGCTCGGCATGGGGGCGATCGTCATGGATCATGCGGTGATCGAGCCGCAGGTGCTGCTCGCCGCCGGCAGCCTGGTCACCGAGGGCCAGGTGCTGGCGGGCGGCTGGCTCTACCTGGGTCGGCCGGCGCGTCCCCTGCGTCGCCTCGACGGCAAAGAGCTGGCCCTGTTCGCCTACCAGGCCCGACATTACGTGCAGCTCGCCCGCCAATATCGGACTGGTGCATGAACCTCACTGCCTACTTCAACCCCATCGTCCTGCAGACCGTGGTGCTGCTCGCACTAGCCAACCTGTTCATGACCGTGGCCTGGTACGCTCACCTCAAGCACCTCAACGACCGGCCCTGGTGGATCGCGGCCCTCGTCAGCTGGGGGGTGGCCCTGTTCGAATACCTGCTGCAGGTGCCGGCCAACCGCATCGGTTACCAGCAGCTCACGCTGCCGCAGCTGAAGGTCATGCAGGAGGTGATCACGCTGGCGGTGTTCGCCCCCTTCGCCGTGCTGTACATGAAGGAGCCGCTGTCCTGGAACTATCTATGGGCGGGCTTGTGCCTCGTGGGAGCGGTGTATTTCATCTTCCGCGGTTGAGCACGGCGTCGGACGCGAGGCCTGCCGCGCCCGCGGCAACGGGACGCGGACGGGATAAAATGTAAACCTTTGCATATCCGAGCCATCCGCCATGTTTGCCGCCGACCATACCCTCAGTCACGTCGATCCCGAGCTGTGGGCCGCCATCGAAGGCGAGGCCCGTCGCCAGGAGGAACACATCGAGTTGATCGCCTCGGAGAATTACACCAGCCCCGCGGTCATGCAGGCGCAAGGGTCGGTGCTGACCAACAAGTACGCCGAGGGCTACCCCGGGCGCCGCTACTACGGCGGCTGCGAGTGGGTGGACGTGGCCGAACAACTGGCCATCGACCGGGCGAAGAAGCTCTTTGGTGCCGAGGCGGCCAACGTACAGCCCAACTCCGGCTCGCAGGCCAACCAGGCGGTGCTCATGGCCTTCTGCCAGCCCGGTGACACCATCATGGGCATGAGCCTGGCCGAAGGGGGGCACCTCACCCACGGCATGGCGCTGAACATGTCCGGCAAGTGGTTCCGGGTGGTCTCCTACGGGTTGGATGCCAACGAGGACATCGACTATGCGGCGATGGAGGCGCGCGCGCGCGAATACCGCCCCAAACTGATCATCGCCGGGGCCTCCGCCTTTGCGCTGCGCATCGACTTCGAGCGCTTTGCCCGCGTGGCCAAGGAGATCGGCGCCATCTTCATGGTGGACATGGCCCATTACGCGGGGCTCATCGCCGCCGGGGTCTATCCCAACCCGGTGCCGCACGCCGATGTGGTTACCTCCACCACACACAAGACCCTACGCGGTCCGCGCGGCGGCATCATCCTGATGAAGGCCGAGCACGAGAAGGCCATCAATTCGGCGGTCTTCCCCGGGCTGCAGGGCGGGCCGCTCATGCACGTCATCGCCGGCAAGGCGGTGGCCTTCAGGGAGGCGATGAGCAAGGAGTTTCGCGCCTACCAGGAGCAGGTGCTGGCCAATGCGCGCGTGATGGCCCGGGTGCTCTCGGAGGAGCGGGGGCTGCGCATCGTCTCCGGCCGCACCGAATGCCACATGTTCCTGGTCGACCTGCGCGCCAAGGGCATCACCGGCAAAGACGCGGAGGCGGCCCTGGGGCGCGCCCACATCACGGTCAACAAGAACGCCATCCCCAACGACCCGCAGAAGCCCATGATCACCAGCGGCATCCGCATCGGCACCCCGGCCATGACCACGCGCGGCTTCAAGGAGCTGGAGGCCGAGCGCCTGGCACACCTGATCGCCGACGTGCTCGACGCGCCCCAGGACGAGCGGGTGATCGAGCGGGTGCGCGGCGAGGTGGCGGAGCTGACGCGGGCCT
>JANWZL010000085.1 GCA_025054655.1 Thiobacillaceae bacterium
AGGTAGCGGCCGACCAGATCGGCGGCAGTGAGGTCGTCGTGGCAGGAGACGGTGATCAGCGGCCGCCGCAGACGCCAGGCCATGTACTCCATGAAACGGGTCTTGCCGCAGCCAGTGGGGCCTTTCAGCAACACCGGCAGCCGGTTGCGATAGGCCGCCTCGAACACGGCGATCTCATTGCCGATCGGCTCGTAATAGGGTTCACGGCGGATGTAATGCTCCTCGGGAGCAAGGCTGTGGGCGTGCGACATGGTCAGTTCGGGCGTGCAGTATGACTCGGCGATGACATTGTCGCCGCCCCTTCGTGCCGGCATCAACCCTGATGCCAAGAGGGTGGGCCGCACTGCGGCGTGAGTGCGGCCCGGCCGTTGTTGCCTGCGTGGGCCTAAACAGGCGGAGTACGCGTGCCCAGGCGTCGGTGGTCGGACGCGGCCGTGCCTGGGGTGCACTAAAGGCCGGCCACCTCGCGATAAGGCGGCTCGTAGCGGGCGAGGATGTCGTAATACACACGCACGTTCTCGGCAAAGGCACGCGCCTCGCCACCGCGTGCGTTGGCATAACGGAATTCCCCCTCGTGCCGGCTGCGCGCCAGTTTGGGCAGCACATCCTTCACGTCGCGCCACGCGTGCGGGTTGCGCTCAAGCCGCTCGGCCAGCCGGAGGGTGGCGGCAAAGTGTCCCGGCCCGATGTTGTAGGCGGCCAGTGCCATCCAAGTGCGGTCTGGTTCCGGTACCTGCGCCGGTACCATATCGATCAGCATGCGCAGATAACGCGCCCCGCCGAGGATGCTCTCGCGTGCGTCCAGTCGGTCGCGCACCCCCAGGCGGGCGGCGGTCTCCGCTGTCAGCATCATGATGCCGCGCACACCCGTGGGCGAGACTGCGCGCGCATCCCATTGCGACTCCTGATAGGCCACTGCGGCGAGCAGCCGCCAGTCGATGCCACTGACCCGCTGGCCCTCGTAAAAATACGGCTTCAAGGCGGGCAGCCGGCTCGTGCGCTTCTCCAGTATGCCCAGCACATCGGCCTGGGCGAGACGCGTGATGTGCCCATAGTAGCGCTCCTGCAGCAGGGCGATGGTGTCGTCCCCGTCCAGATCGCGGAAGAACTGCCCCACTGCGGCGATCAGGCGTGCATCGGTGCGCCGGGGAAAGGCCCAGGCCACGCGGCGCTCCCCTCCCAGCGCAAACGCTGCCCGCAGGCCGGGGTAAAAGTTGCGCGCGATCTTCAACTCCAGCTCATCCGCCACCGTGCAATCGGCCAGGCCGGCAGCCACCCGCTCCAGCAGTTCCTCCTCCCCCGGCAGGTTCAGCTCCCGCCAGGCCAGCCGCGGATGCCTCACCCGCAGCTGGCGCAGGCTCTCCACGTGGCTGCTGTGCGCCACCACCTCGATGCGCCGACCGGGCAGGTCCTCCACCCGCGCCACGGCGTCGGCCGCAGGCCCGCACACGACCCATTCGCGGGTCGTCGTATAAACCGGCCCGAAACGCAGTCGCGCAAGGCGTCCATCACTGACGGTCAGCCCTGCCGCCGCCAGATGCGCCTCCCCGCGCTCCAGCCGGGCGAACAGCTGCTCCAGACTATCGGTCGGCACGAAGCGCACACGCCAGCCCTGGGCCTCGGCGAAGCGCCGCACCAGGTCATGCTCGAAACCCACCGTCTCGCCACGGGCGTCGCGATAATAGGTGGTCGCGCTCGGGCGGGTCAGCACCACCAGCTCGCCCGTCTGCCAAGGCGGGGGCGGCTTGCGCCCGCAGCCGACCAGGGTCAGTGCGAGCACCAGCGCCGTGGTCCAGAGGAGGTGTAACGGGTATGCCGACATGCCGTTAGCGGGTAAAATG
>JANWZL010000106.1 GCA_025054655.1 Thiobacillaceae bacterium
CGTGGATGGCATCGAAGGCGTCTTCGCTGAAGGCGGGGTTGCCCTGCCAGCCCACGGTCTTGAGCCGGTGCTGGATGTAGCCCCTGGTCTCGTCGCGGTCCATGGGCCCAAGGTGGTAGGAGGCGATCACCCGCTGCCTGAACTGCTGCATCTCGCGGCTTTGCAGCATGGCGCGGAATTCGGGCTGGCCGAGCAGGAAGCTCTGCAGCAGGGGCTTGCCGCCTTCCTCGAAGTTCGACAGCATGCGCAGCTCCTCGACCGCGCGCGGCGTGAGGTTCTGTGCCTCGTCCACGATCAGCAGCGCCCGCCGGCCATGGCGCAGGGTGTCGCGCAGGAAGGTGTGCAGGTTGGTGAGCAGGGCCGCCTTGGACAAGTGTTCGTAGTCCAACCCGAAAGCGGCGGACACGCTGCGCAGCAAGTCGTCAGCATCGAGTTGGGTGCTAACTAGATTAGCCACTTGGTGACTGCCGCGCCCCAAATTATTAAGCAACTGTTTAACCAGCATGCTTTTGCCCGTGCCGACCTCACCGGTGATGATGATGAAACCTTCCCCTAGCGATAGCCCATACTCAAGATAAGAAAATGCCCTTTTGTGTCCCCGGCTAGGGTAAAAGAAGCGTGGGTCCGGCGTCAGTTGGAAAGGCTTGCCGCGCAGGCGATAATAGGCCTCGTACATGGGATGGGCGGTCAGAAACGCATGTCCAGGCGGGCGGCGACGGCGTTTTCGCGATAGTCCTGGCTGGCGCCACGGGCATCGCGCTGCTGGTGGCGCAGTTCGAGGCTGCCTGCGACCTTGGGCTGGAAACGTCGGGTGAGGGTGAGGCCGAGGTTCCAGTAGTCGTCCTCGCGGTCGTCCACCGCGCTGTTCGGATCGTCCACCTCCAGATGAGTGTAGCCGCCCGACAAAGTCAGGGTGGTGCGCTCGCCCGGTCGCAGGCTCAACGCCGCCTGCAGGCCCGTGCGGCGGTCCTCTCGCCCCTGCACCCCCGTACCCTGGTAGATGGCCCGCTGGTCGAACACGCTCAGGCTCAGGGTGGCGCGCCTGAACTCGTGACTATACAGCCCGGTGAGACCTTTGTTGATGAAGGTCTGACCCAACCTGACCGGAAGGAACGCGCCCGCCCCGAACAGGGTGCGCAGCTCGGTCAGGGTGAGCCGTCTGCAGCCATCCGGCACCGGTCGTCCGGGTGCGATGGGGAAGCTTAAGACGTCACCGCAAAGCCATGCGTCGAAGGCGTTGGTCAGGAAGAGCTGGTCGTAACTGGACAACCCTTCCTGATAGATCAGGCCCATGTTGCTTTTGCGCGCGCGGTGATGGAGGCTGAGCGCTTGGCTGCGGCCGAAATTCTGCTGCGTGCGGCTCCATTCCACCGTGGTGCGCAGGGTGGGGCGCAGGGTGAGGCTACCGCTGACGAAATCGCCACGTTCAGACCAGTTGTAGGCCAGCTCGGCCGACAGCCGCCGACCCGGGGTGTAGAACAGGCCCAGGCCGTGATGGGAAAAGTCGCGTATGCGCGCGGCTGCGCCGGGAAAGTCATATTTTTGCCACGCGCCGTGCGCCAGGATGCCAAACTCCCGGCTGACCTGCAGCCGGGCCTGGGCCGAGGCGGACTCGCTGTCGGTGTCCTCCTGCCTCTGGTAGTCGGTCGTACGCTGCTCATAGCTGAGCGACCAGCTCAGGGGGTGAAAGTACGGTCCGCTCGCGGCACGGAGGGAATAGCGCTGCGACGTGCTGTCGGACAGTCCGGAGGCATCGTCGATGGAGTAACCTTCAAGGCTGTAGCGGATCTCCAAGGTGCCCAGTGGGCCGAAGCGGTGTCTCAGGTAGGGGCTCAGAGTGTAGCCGAAGGTCTGGGCCGTGTTGCGGATGCCGACCGCATCGCCCAATCCGATGCCGCCGGCGTAGTCGATGATCTGCTGGGCGGCGCGAGCGGTGGCGTCAAGGTAGAACCAGTCCTCGACCAGCTCGGCGCGACCCTGTGCCGCCAGGTTGTGGCGCAGCCCGCTGCGGTCCCCTTCGCCCGTGTGGTAGTAGCCTTGGAGGCTGTAATCGGCGTCCAATCTGATCCGCCCCCCCCGCCGTACCACGCTGAGACCTGGTTGCACCTCGGTGATCCAGGCGCTGTGCGCGGCGCCCTTGGGTTGCAGGCGCACATTGTCCGTATAGCGCTCCTGCAGGCTCAGCCGCGGTGCCCATTGCCAGTCTCGCGCCGGCGAGGCGGTGGCCAGCGAGGCCAGCACCAGCACACCTGACAATGCCCGCAGAGGACGCTTAAGTGCCATGGCTGCCGTAGCCGTAACCATAGCCATAACCATACCCGTAGGCATAGTACTCGCCCGGCATGGCACGGTGCGGCAGCTTGTTGAGCACCAGACCGACGTGCTCACAACCGGCCACATGGGCCAGGGCGTCCTTGACCGCCTCTTGGGGTGTGCGCTCGGCCTCGACGACGAAGACGATCTGCCCCATGTAGCTCGCCAGTACTGAGGCCTCGCTGGTGACCAACAAAGGGGGGGAGTCGAACAGGATGATGCGGTCCGGGTAACGGTTGGCGATCTCCTCGACGAAGGACTTCATGGCCGAGCTGGCGAGTAGCTCGTTGGCATGGCTGAACGGCGAGCCGGCCGGCAGCAGGGTCAGTTTGGCGATGTCCGTCTTGATGAGCACATCGGCCAGGGCAAGCCTGGGGTTGCGCAGGACGTCGATCAGGCCCTGTTCCGCCTCTATGCCCAGATAGCGCGGTATCGCCGACTTGGCCACGTCGGCGTCCACCAGCAACACCGTGTTCTCCATCTCGGTGGCCATGCTGATGGCCAGGTTAATGGCGGTGAAGGATTTGCCCTCGCCGGGCAGGCTGCTGGTGACCATGATCAGGTTGCCTCGGGGCACGCGCGGTGTGTCGCCATGCCCGAAGGCGCGGGAGAGCAGGGGGCGCTTGATCAGGCGGAATTCCTCCGCGATCCTCTCGCGTCCGGCCTCCGGGGTGACCATCCCGCGCGCCTTCAGGCGCTGCACGTCGATCGAGACCTTGCGTGAGGTGCCGCCCCAGACCGTGCTGGGGCCATCCACATCAGTGCCAGGGCTGTAGGCTTTGTCTGCAGGAGATTCGGCGAAGGAGGCGGCCGCGCGTTCGATCGAGGCCTCGATCAGGGCGCGTTCGCGGGCACTGTCCTGGCCGGTGATCGGCTCCTGCACCGGCGGGGTTTGGTATGGGGTGTGCAGCTTACCCGCCGCCTTTTCAATGATGCTCATGCCCTCGCCTCCGTCGTCAGGCTGCGGGAGACAAAAACAGATAGTAGACCATCAGCACCGCATAGGCCATCAGCAACAGGCCCACGCCCGCGATGAAGGCCAGGGTCATCCGACGCTGGTGTCGGCGGGACGCGTCGGTCTCTACGCGCGAGACCGCGCCGAGCACCGGCAGGCCGGCCAGCTGCTGCAGCTGACGGCGGTTGTCCACGGTCGGCCGCATCTGCGCTAGCAGAAAAGCGAGCGCCACCCCGGCGCCCATCCCGGCCAGGGGGGTCACCGTGATGAGCAGGGGACGGTTGGGCCAGGCCGGTTTGGTTTCCACGCGCGGCGGGTCGATGACGCGGAACTCGACCGTATCGGTCTTGGCCTCGACCTCTCCGGTCATCACGGCCGATTCGCGCCGCGCTAGCAGGGTGCTGTAGTTGCTTTTGTAGATGTCGTAGTCGCGCATGAGCTGGGCCAGCTCGTTCTCCAGCTGCGGCAGCAGATCGATCTTGCGCATCAGCTCCGCACGCTCACGCTCGAGCTGCTGCACCCGCGCCCGCAGCGAGGCCACCGTTGCGTCGGCCTCGGCGATGGCGATGGTCAGCTGCTGGTAGACGGGGTTCTGCGCCTTGGCCGCCACGGGGTTATCCTTCGCCCGCGCTGCCTCCGCCGCCCGCGCCTCTTCCTCCTCCTTGGCCTTCTGCTGCTGTAGCGAGGCGATCAGGCCTTTGACGCGCTGCACCTCCGGATGCAGGTCGGTGAAACGCAGTTTGAGGTTGTCGAGCTGGGTCTGCAAGGCGGCGATGCGGTTGTCGATGAGGCTGTTGTTGGCTGCCACCACCGATGGCGGGAGCAGTGGGGTGGAGATGGTCTCCTCTTGCTCGGCCAATTGTTGCTGCAGCTGTTTTTTGCGGTTGACGGCCTCCTGCAGCTGCAAGTGGGTCTCGCGCAGGGTCTGATTGAGGGCCTCGATGCGGGCGAAGAAGCCGCCACCCTGACCAGGCATCTGGCCGACGTTGCGGCGCTTGAATTCTTCGATCTGCTGTTCCTTTTCCTGCAGCTTGGCCTCGTAGGCCTTGATCTGGTCGTCGAGGAATTTCTGCGTGTTGGTCAGATCGCGTCGGGTGCTGCCCAGGCTCTGCTCGGTGAAGATGGTGAGCAGGGACTGCACCACCCGCTTGCTAAGTTCCGGGTTGGCATGGACGAAACCGATGGTGTACAGATTCTCGCGCGTCGTCCCCTCCAGCTGGATACGCTTGGCCAGATCGGCATACAGGGCCTCCAAGGCCTTGGCGTCCTTGGCGCGGATGTCGAGATCGGTCATGCGCGCCACCTTCTCCAGGTTAGGCCGGCTGATGAGGGTGCGCGTCATCATCGCCACCTGCTGCTCGAAGTTGGGTTGGATGGTCAACCCCTGCAGCAGGGGCCGCAGCAGCGACTGCGTATCGACATAGACCCGGGCGCTGGCGCGATACTCGTTCTGCAGCAGATAGATCCATACCCAGCCGACGATGCAGACGAGCCAGGTGACCCCCAGCACCAGCCAACGCCTGCGCCACACGCCGCGCAGCAGGCTCATCAATTGCGCGATCTGTTCGTTCATAACCTATGGACAGGGTGGTGTCGGTGGCGGCCGCAGAGGATGCGCAGGTCTCAGAACCAGCTCTCGGGGATGATCAGCACATCACCGGGCATCATCTCGACGTTGGCGGTGATGTCACCGTTTTTGAGCAGGTCCTCCAGTCGGACCGCGAATTGCTGCGGCTTGCCATCGACCACGCGCAGGATGGTGGCCTTGTTGCCGGCGGCGAAGTCGGTGATACCGCCCACCGCGATCATGACGTCGATGAGCGACATCTTTTCCCTGTAGGAGAGGGTTTGCGGCTTGGTGGCCTCGCCGAGCACACGGATCTGCTGGCTATAGGGGCCCACACCGCCGCTCACGATCACGGTGACGATGGGGTCCTGGATGTATTTGGCCAGATTCTTTTCGATCTCACGCGCCAGCTGGGTGGGCGTCTTGCCAGCGGCGGGCAGGTCCTCGACCAGGTTCATGGTCAGCTTGCCGTCCGGGCGGATGGGAAAGGACCCCGACACCTCGGGGTTGCCCCAGACGAAGACGTTGACCGTATCGCCGGGGCCGAGCAGATAGGTCCAGTCGAAACCACTGGGCGCCTTGGCCGGGGCGGGTGGGTAGACGGGTTGGTTGGCGCAACCGACCAGCAGGCTCAGCAACACGGGCAATACGAGACGTTGTTTCATAGGGTCCCCCTTTCGATCAATCGACCGCGGCCCGATTATGCCACGGGCCGGTTACACACGGGTCTGGCGTAAGCAAGATGCAGACCAGGCGCTGTTCCGTATCGATGGCGACGTCTGTGGTGTGGCCTGCGGCCGGTGGTACACTGTGTTGTGCACTGTTATCGATCGGACCGACCGTGGCCTTTAACTCACTGTCCGAGCTGGCTGCTGCCGTGCGCGCCTTCGGCCATGAGCGCGACTGGCACCTATACCACACGCCGAAGAACCTGGCCACCGCCCTGATCGTCGAGGCGGCTGAGCTGTTGGAACCCTTCCAATGGCTCACCCCCGAAGAGAGCCTGCGGCTGCCCGAGCACAAGCGCGCGGCGGTGCGTCAGGAGATGGCCGACGTGCTGATCTATCTGGTGAGCCTGGCCAACGTGCTGGAGGTGGACCTGCTCGCTGCGGCCGAAGAGAAACTCGCCCTCAACGCACGCAAGTACCCAGTGGACAAAGCGCGCGGCTCCTGCGCCAAATACGACGAGCTATGAGCCACTACCGCCACCACCTGTTCTTCTGCCTGAACGTGCGCGAGGATGGCGGTGCCTGCTGCAGCCAGCACGATGCCGAGCGGCTGTTCGAATACGCCAAGCGTAAGGCCAAGGCCATGGGGTTGCACGGCAAGGGCGGCGACTGCCGCATCAACCGCGCTGGCTGTTTCGACCGCTGCGACCTGGGGCCGGTGATCGTGGTCTATCCGGATGCGGTCTGGTACACCTATGTCGATGAGCACGACATCGACGAGATCCTTGAGTCCCACCTGCGCGACGGCCGGGTGGTGGACCGTCTGAAACTCGACTGAAATGTCGGCAACCGCACAGGCGGCCGTGGCCGCCCGCGCCGAACGTCGGCTCATACCCCGCGCCGACGGCGGCGTGGTCGAGACCATGATCGAGGCCCCGGCCGGTCCGCCCCGCGGCTTGGCCCTCATCGCCCATCCCCATCCCTTGCACGGCGGGAACATGAACCACAAGGTGGTGGTGATGCTGGCGCGGGCCGTCCTCGACTGCGGTTGGCTGGCGGTGCGGGCCAACTTCCGCGGCGTGGGGGCCAGCACGGGCGCCTTCGACCACGGCCGGGGCGAGGTCGAGGACCTGCTCGCCGTGGTGCATGCCCTCGCTGCCGATCATCCCCATCTGCCCTGGGTGCTGGCGGGTTTTTCCTTCGGCGCCTACGTGCAACACCGCCTGGCTGCCCGTATCCGGCCCACGCGCTTGATCCTCGTGGCCCCGCCCGTGGACCGGTATGCGTTCGCCGCACCCACCGCCCCCACCGAGATCGTGCACGGTACCGAGGACGAGCTCATCGCGCCGGCGCAGGTCGCCGCCTATGCCGAACGCCATGGCCT
>JANWZL010000076.1 GCA_025054655.1 Thiobacillaceae bacterium
GCCGGCAGAAGACCGCTGTAGGCGCGCTGCGGATTGCGGCCGAGCGCCCATGATGTTGACGGCTGCGCACTGTGGGTGTCCCTGCGCGCGCCTACTCACCCTGCCCCCTATCCCATGTTACCGACCATCGTCCTTGTCGGACGGCCCAATGTGGGCAAGTCCACCCTGTTCAACCGTCTGACGCGCACGCGCGATGCGCTGGTGCACGACCAGCCGGGGCTGACACGCGACCGCCATTACGGGCGTGGGCGCATGGGGGAGAAACCTTATCTGGTGGTGGACACCGGCGGCTTTGAGCCGGTGGCCGACAGCGGCATCCTCGCCGAGATGGCCCGCCAGACCTTGCAGGCCATCGATGAGGCCGACGCCGTGGTGTTCCTGGTCGATGGGCGGGTGGGGCTTACCCCGCAGGACAAGCTGATCGCCGATCGCTTGCGCCGCTGCACTTGTCCTGTCTATGTCGCGGTGAACAAGACCGAGGGCATGCCGCCGGCCACCGCGGTGGCCGAGTTCCACGCCCTGGGGCTGGGCGAGCCGCACGCCATCTCCGGCGCGCATGGCGATGGGGTGCGCGAGCTGATCGATCTCATCCTGCAGGGGCTGCCCGCGGTCGAGGAGCCCGAGCCGGTGGCTGCAGCGCAGCCGCGCATCGCCGTGGTCGGCCGGCCCAACGTGGGCAAGTCCACCCTGGTCAACAGCCTGGTGGGCGAGGAGCGCGTGATCGCCTTCGACCAGCCGGGCACCACGCGCGATGCCATCGAGGTGCCGTTCGAGCGCGAGGGCCGCCGCTACACCCTCATCGACACCGCCGGCGTGCGCCGCAAAGGGAGGGTGAACGAGACGGTGGAGAAGTTTTCGGTGATCAAGACCCTACAGGCCATCGAGCAGGCCAACGTGGCCATTCTCATGCTGGATGCGCGCCAGGATATCGCCGAGCAGGACGCGCACCTGGCCGGCTTCATCCTCGAGGCGGGGCGGGCGGTGGTGGTGGCGGTCAACAAATGGGACGGACTGGACGCCTACCAGCGCGAGCAGGTGAAGAAGGCGCTCGCCCGCCGGCTGGGTTTCCTCTCCTTCGCCCGCGTGCACTACATCTCGGCCCTCAACGGCAGCGGTCTGGGCGAGCTGATGCGTTCGGTGGACGCGGCCTATGCCGCGGCCATGGCCAAGTTGCCCACGCCCAAGCTGACCAAGGTGTTGCAGGAGGCGGTGGCCCACCACGCGCCGCCGCGTGCGGGCCTGTTCCGCCCCAAGCCGAAATATGCCCACCAGGGGGGGCAGAACCCGCCTGTCATCGTCATCCACGGCACCCACCTGGAAGGCATCGGCGCCGACTACCGGCGCTATCTGGAAAACGCCTTCCGCACCGCCTTCAGATTGGAAGGCACGCCGCTCAGACTGGAGCTGAAGGCCAACGTCAACCCCTACGAGGGGCGCAAGCCCAAGCCGCTCAGCGAGCGCCAGCTCAAGCGGGCGCAGCGGCAGCGCCGCCGGCGGCGCAAGTTGTTCGCCGATTGACGCGCACGCCGCCGCACAGACGGCCCTGCAGCCTGTGGCCTGTATGGTGCGTGGCGGGATGCCGGTCTTTTCGCTTCACCCGCCAGCCCCCCACTGCACTCCACCCGAGGAATGCCCGCCGCGCAAGCCGCTCATGCCGCGGGCTGGCTAGTCCGCAAGGACTGAGCGCCTTAGCTCAGACGCGCGCAGGCTGCGCTCCCACAGCGTGCGCCCATCGGCGTCGTGGCTGCGCAGGACCAGCATGCGCTCCTCGGCCGAGCCGGTGACCTCGATGCTGCAGAAGTTGCGCTGGGTGACCAGCGTGCCCGGCACCCGCAGCGGGTTGTCGGCTTCCGCCCCGCGCGGGTTGTGCGGCCGCGCTGTGAGCGGCGAGCAGGTCAGTTCGTACAGGGGATAGAAATCCCTCACCTCGCGCCGCAGCAGTTCGGTGTGGTGGCGGTCGCCCGAGAGGAAGACGACGCCGGGGATGTTCTGGCGCTTGAGCCAAGCAAGGAAGGCCTCGCGCTCGGCGCTGAAGTTGTGCCAGCCCTCGAACGGATGGCCGTCGTTGAGGAACTGGCTGCCGCCGACGATGAACTTGAAGGTGGCGCGCGACTGGATGAGGGCCTGTTTGAGCCAGTCGAGCTGCTCAGGGCCGAACATCACCTTGTGCTCCGTCAGCGCAAGCTGCGGGCTGCTCAGAAAACGCCGGCCGAGCAGGCGCGTGAGCGGGTTCTGGCTCAGGGCCCAGTCGCGCGCCTCGCGCATGAGGTCGATCTCCTCCTTCGCCAGCTGGGTCTTGTCGGCGCTGCGATAGAAGCGGTTGTCGAGCAGGAAGAAGTCGGCGTCGTGGAAGGAGAAGGCGGTGTAGATGCCGGGCAGCTCGCGCAGCCCGTAGCTCGGGTTGGCCCAGTAGCGCTGGAACAGGCGCAGGCTCTCGTCCTTGAAGACGAAGCTGCGGTTGGCGTCGTTGGGGCCGTAGTCGTGGTCGTCCCAGACGGCATAGTGCGGCATGGCGGCGAGCAGCGGCTGCAGCTCGGGCAGCGAGCGGCTGTGCCGGTAGCGGGCGTTCATGCCCCAGGGCGAGGCGTAGTCGGCCGCGCGCAGATAGACGTTGTCGCCCAGCCACAGCATCAGGCCGGGGCGCGCAGCCTCGGCGGCATGACGGGCGATGCTTTGGAAGATGTGGTAGCCGCCGCCGCGGGGCGGGCCGGGCGGATCGAAGGGCGGGTCGTTCACATAGGCGCAGGAGCCGAGATAGAGGGTGAAATCGGCTGCCGAGGGTGAGGCCGGCGGTGTGCTGAAGGCGTAAGGGCCGCGCACCGACGGCGACTGGCCGTCCAGTCGCAGCCGGTAGCCATAGTGCGTGCCGGGGGCGAGGTCGGTGAGGGTGATGCGCGCCGTGTGGTCGCTGGCCGCCTCCAGCCGTACCCTGGGGCTCACACGCCGCTGCTGCGGGTTGGCGCTGGGCCAGTACTCGATCTCGACCTCGGCCGACGCCTCGGCCTGCAGCCAGATGTCGGCCGTGCGTGCGGTCAGGTGCCCCAGCATGGGCCCGGCGGTGAGCCGTTCCGCCCGGGCCGGAACGGCCGACAGGCCCAGGAGCAGAGCGAAGAGGACGAGTTGGCGGCGCATCACGGGTCACGCTTCGCGTACAGGCAATGATGCGCCCCGTGCAGGCGCGTGTCGATCAAACGGGCGAATACAGGCATACACAAAGCTTTTTGCCGCACGCGGGCTTTCATGCTGCAATCTCCCTCATCGACCGCCTCCTCCAATGATATGCAGATCGGCCCGCGCGAGATCACCACCCCCTATCGCCCCATCCCGCTGGAAGTGCCCGAGGGCATGAAGCCCAACGAGTTCTTCAACAGCACCGAGAACCTGAACGACCTGGAGCACAACAACGGCCTGCTGCGCAACCCCGAGGGCCTGCTGCTCTATCGCAAGGCGCTGGGGCACAGCAATCTGTTCGACTGCTCCATCATCTACAACACCTCGCGCACGATCCTCGACCCGCTGGGCCGGCCCGTGCGCCGCACCCAGGTGCCGGAAGCGGTGAAGAACGTCTGGAACCGCATGAACCAGATCATCTTCGCCTACATGCTGGAGACCTTTCCCGACCCCGACCGACACCTCGTGCTGGCCGGCGAGGCGAGCCTGGATGCCACCTGGCCGCTGAGTGCGCCCGGGGTGCCCTCCATCCGCATGATCCACAACCACTTCATCGTCTTCGACAAAAGGGAGCTGGCGCAGGCCCCGCTCGCCGACCCCGACAACCCCAACCTCACCGACGGCGGCCAGCATTCCCTGTTCCAGGCCCACATGCGCGAGGTCTATCGCCGCTTCTTCGACGGGCTGGAACTCAAGATCCTGCGCCCCTGCGAGGCCGGCGCCTGCCGTATCGGGCTTACGGGCTACCCGCAAGGGCTGCCCAGCTGGGAGGTGCAGGGGGGGGCCGAGGCGCTCAAGGAGGTCCGTTTCTGGCGCGAATACGACATGATCCTCATGGGCTTCCTCGACTTCTACCGCACCTTCTTCGGCCAGGTCTCCACCCGCAACTCGCCCATGCCCAAGGACGTCTACTTCCCGCATCTGGTCGAAGAGCGGCTGTTGTTCGACAACGATTTCCTCAAGACCGCCAAGATGGTGCGCGACCGCTGCCTGCACGACGCCCGTTACGCGCACGCCATCCGCTGGCAGCCGGCCTTCAAGCAGCTCGTCTATCGCAACGACCGTGGGCAGCTGATCGTCACCATCAGCCAGAATTCCATCGGCAACGCCATCACCGAACTGCTGGGGGTGGTGGTGCGCCGCGTGCCGGACGCGGAAGGCTATGCCCGCGCCGAGCCGGCGCTGCTGGAGCACCTGTTCGCGGTGCGCCGACGCCTGGTCGAGGCCGACTGCGGCGAGGCCATGGCCACGCCGCAGTGGGGCACCGACTGACCCCACGGGCGGGAACATAGGGGCCGTCGCCGTGTTCAAATGGGGTGTGCCGTTGCAAATGCGGTAACATACACCCCTTGTATGACCGATACGTTGAAATGGTGAAACGATGAGCAAAGGGCAACAATTACAAGACCCGTTCCTGAATGCGCTCAGGCAGGAGCAGATCCCGGTCGCCGTCTATCTGGTCAACGGCATCAAGCTGCAGGGCCATATCGACAACTTCGACCAATACGTGGTCCTGCTCAAGAACGCCGTCACCCAGATGATCTACAAGCACGCCATCTCGACGGTGGTGCCTTCGCGGCCGGTGCAGTACCGTGCGCAGGAGGATACGCCTGCCGCGGATTGACGGCGTGCGCCCGCATGTGCGCGCGCCGGCCACGGGCGCAAGGGTGCGGGGCAGCGCGGCCGATCGCCCGTGCATCACGCCTGAGCGGACAGCCCCACACCGATGACCGAAGCTGAGCGGGCCGTCTTGGTCGGCATCGATGTGGGTGCGCCCGATCATCGCGCGAGCCTGGAAGAGCTCGCCGCCCTGGCGCACAGCGCCGGCCTTGCGGTGGTGCGCGTCGTCGAGGGCCGCCGGCAGCGGCCGGATGCCGCCACCTTTGCCGGCGCGGGCAAGGTCGCCGAGATCGCCGCCGCGGTACGCGACGAGGCCGCCCGGGTGGTGGTGTTCGACAATGAACTGTCCCCCGTGCAGGAGCGCAACCTGGAACGCGCCCTGCAAGCACACGGGGCCGACTGCCGGGTGCTGGACCGCACGGCGCTGATCCTGGACATCTTCGCCCAGCGGGCGCGCAGCGACGCCGGCAAGCTGCAGGTGGAGCTGGCACGGCTCAAACACTACGCCACCCGGCTCGTGCGTGGCTGGACCCACTTGGAGCGCCAGCGCGGCGGCATCGGTCTGCGCGGCGGCCCCGGCGAGACCCAGCTGGAGATCGACCGGCGCCTGATCGCCGGCAAGATCAAGACCATCGAGGGCCGGCTGGCCAGGCTCGAACAGGCCCGCGCCATCCAGCGCCGCGCGCGCAACCGCGGTGGGGTGTTCGCCGTGTCGCTGGTGGGCTACACCAACGCCGGCAAGTCCACCCTGTTCAACCGGCTCACCCGCTCGGGGGTGTATGCCGCCGACCAGCTCTTCGCCACCCTGGACACCGTCAGCCGCCGGCTGTGGCTGCCCGAGGCCGGCCCGGTGGTGCTGTCCGACACCGTCGGCTTCATCGAGCGGCTGCCGCACAGCCTGGTGGCGGCCTTCCACGCCACCCTGGAAGAGGCGGTCGAGGCCGACCTGCTGCTGCACGTGGTGGACGCCGCCCACCCCGAGCGCGAGCGCCAGATCCAGGCAGTCGAGCGCGTGCTGGCGGAGATCGGGGCGGCAGAGGTGCCGCAGATCAGGGTGATGAATAAGATCGATCTGACGGGGGCGGCGCCCCATGTGACGCGGGACGAGTGTGGTAACATCGTCGCGGTCCATTTGAGCGCACACACCGGCGCGGGCCTGGACCTGCTCAAACGGGCCCTCGGCGAACGGGCGGCGGCCCATGGCCGGCCGCGGCGACAAGAAAGGCTCGCAACAGCGGAAGTCACAGCAGATGGCTTGGAATGATCCCCAGTGGGGCAACCGCAACGACGCGGGGCCGCCCGACCTGGACGAATTGTGGCGCCGGTTCAACCAGCGCCTGGGCGGCATGTTCGGACGCCGCGGCGGGGGTGGTGCGCAGGGGCCGGGCGAGGGCGAGGGGTTCAGGCTGCCCGGCGGTGCGGGGCTCATCGCCGCCATCGTGGCGGCCGTCTGGCTCGCCAGCGGTTTCTACATCGTCGAGGCCGGCGAGCGTGGCGTGGTGCTGCGCTTCGGCAAATACGTGGAGACCACGCTGCCCGGTCTGCGCTGGCACCTGCCCTATCCGTTCGAGTCGGTCGAGGTGGTCAACGTCGATCAGGTGCGCACGGTGGAGGTGGGCTACCGCAAGGACGTCAAGTCCAAGGTCCTGTCGGAGTCGCTCATGCTCACCGACGACGAGAACATCATCGACCTGCAGCTGTCGGTGCAATACCTGATCAAGGACCCGGAGGACTATCTGTTCATGAACCGCGACCCCGACGAGGCGGCGATGCAGGTCGCGGAGACGGCCATCCGCGAGGTGGTGGGCAAGAGCAAGATGGACTTCGTGCTCTACGAAGGGCGCGCCGAGATCGCCGACCGGGTGACCAAGCTCATGCAGCAGATCCACGACCGCTACCGCACCGGCATCCTGATCAGCAAGGTCAACCTGCAGAACGCCCAGCCGCCCGAGCAGGTGCAGGCGGCCTTCGACGACGCGGTCAAGGCCGGGCAGGACCGCGAGCGGCTGAAGAACGAGGGCCAGGCCTACGCCAACGACGTCATCCCCAAGGCGCGCGGGGTGGCGGCGCGGCTGATCGAGGAGGCCGAGGGCTACAAGCAGCGCGTGATCGCCAACGCCGAGGGCGAGGCCGACCGCTTCAAGAAGATCCTGGTCGAATACGGCAAGGCGCCCCAGGTCACGCGCGAGCGCCTCTATCAGGAGGCCATGCAGCAGATCCTCGCCAGCACCACCAAGGTGCTCGTCGACGCCAAGGGCGGCGGCAACCTGCTGCTGCTGCCCTTGGACAAGCTCATGCAGATGGCCGGTGCGCCAGCGGCGCCGGCGCTGGCCGAGGCCGCGCAACCGCCGGCGGACGCCGCGAGCAACCGCAGCGAGGGCCTGTTCCGCTCGCGCGACGCCTTCCGTAGCCGTGAGCGGGAGGAGCGGCCATGAGGAACATCGGCAACTGGGTGGTCGGCGCCCTCGTCCTGCTGATCCTGGCGTCATTGTCGCTGTACACGGTGGATCAGCGCCAGGCCGCGCTGGTGTTCCAGCTCGGCGAGATCGTGGCCGTGCGCAAGGAACCCGGCCTGTACGTCAAGGTGCCGCTGCTGCAGACGGTGCGCTATTTCGACACGCGCATCCTCACCCTCGACGCCTCCACCCCCGAGCGCTTCATCACCTCGGAGAAGAAGAACGTCCTGGTGGACTATTTCGTCAAGTGGCGCATCGTCGACGTGCAGAAGTTCTACGTCAGCTTCAAGGGCGACGAGGGCCGCGCCATGAACCGCCTCGCCCAGACCATCAACGACGGCATGCGGGCCGAGTTCGGCAAGCGCACCGTACACGACGTGGTCTCCGGCGAGCGCGATGAGGTCATGGAGGTCCTGCGCAAGAACGCGGACGTCGACGCGCGCCGCTTCGGCGTGCAGGTGACCGACGTGCGCATCAAGCGCGTGGACCTGCCGACCGAGGTGAGCGAGGCGGTCTACCGCCGCATGGAGGCCGAGCGCAAGCGGGTGGCCAACGAGCTGCGCGCCACCGGCGCGGCCGAAGCCGAGAAGATCCGCGCCGATGCCGACCGTCAGCGCGAGGTGATCATCGCCGAGGCCTATCGCGAGGCCCAGCGCATCAAGGGCGAGGGCGATGCGCGCGCGGCGGCCATCTACGCCGAGGCGTTCGGCCGCAACCCGGAGTTCTACGCCTTCTGGCGCAGCATGGAGTCTTATCGCACCAGCTTCCGCAACAAGAACGACGTGCTGGTGCTGCAGCCGAACTCCGAGTTCTTCCGCTACCTGCGCTCGCCGCGCGGCAGCGGCAAATGATGCCTGTGGCCCGTCGTCGTGGGACTGGGTGAGATCATCCTGCCGGCGCTGGCGTTGATGCTCATCATCGAGGGCATCCTCCCGTTCGCCTCGCCCGCAACCTGGCGTGAGGCCTTCAGCCGCATGATCCGGCTGCGGGACGGCCAGATCCGCTTCATGGGCCTCGCCTCCATGCTGGCTGGCCTACTGCTGCTGTGGCTCGCGCGATGAACCACGCCTGGCTGCTGCCCGAGTACGTCGAGGACATCCTGCCGCCCTACGCCGGCCAGGTGGAGCGGCTGCGCCGAGGGTTGCTCGACCTGTTCGAGGCCTGGGGCTATGAGCTCATCCACCCGCCGCTGATCGAATATCTCGAATCGCTGCTCACCGGCACGGCGCGCGACCTGGACCTGAAGACCTTCAAGGTGGTGGACGCCCTGTCCGGGCGGCTGCTCGGCGTGCGCGCCGACATCACCCCGCAGGCGGCGCGCATCGACGCCCATCTGCTCAACCGCCAGGGACCGACCCGCCTGTGCTATGCCGGGGCGGCGCTGCACACGCGGCCGGCGGCGCTCACCCACTCGCGCGAACTGCTGCAGGTGGGGGCGGAGCTGTTCGGCCATGCCGGGGTGGAGGCCGATGCCGAGGTGCTGCAGCTGCTCGCGGCCGCCTTGCGCGCGACGGGCCTCGCGGAGGTGCGCGTGAGCCTGGGGCACGTGGGCCTGTTCCAGGCCCTGGCCGACGCGGCCGGATTGACCGAGGGGTCGCGGCAGGCCCTGTTCCAGGCCCTGCAAGCGAAGGATCTGCCAAGCCTGCAGGCCCTCGCGCGCGGTCTCGATCCGCAGTGGGCCCAGGCCCTGCTCGAGCTGCCCGAACTGTACGGTAGCCCGGCGGTGCTGGCGGAGGCCCGCCGCGCCCTGCCCCCGCTGCCGGGCATCGAGCGTGCCCTGCAGGAACTGGAACGACTGGCGGCGGTGGACACGGGGCTTGCAGTGCTGATCGACCTGGCCGATCTGCGCGGTTATGGCTATCACAACGGCGTGATGTTCGCCGCCTATGCCGGCGGCCAGGCCCAGGCCGTCGCCCTGGGCGGCCGTTATGACGGCGTTGGCGCCCTGTTTGGGCGGGCGCGCCCGGCCACGGGCTTTAGCCTCGACCTGCGCCGGGTCCTGGACGGCCTGCCCGCGCCCGCGCCGCGCGGCGGCATCCTCGCCCCCTGGAGCGAGGACGCCGCCCTGCGCGCGCGTGTGGCCGAGTTGCGTGCCCGCGGTGAGCGGGTGGTGCAGGAGCTGCCAGGGCAGGAGATGCACCGGGCCGAATACGGTTGCGACCGCATCCTGGTCCGGCAAGGGGAGGGCTGGCATGTGCAGCCGCTCACAATGCAGACATCCGATCGAAGGGAAGAACAGCGATGAAGAACGTGGTGGTCATCGGCACCCAATGGGGTGACGAGGGCAAAGGGAAGATCGTCGATTGGCTCACCGACCGCGCGCAAGGCGTGGTGCGCTTCCAGGGCGGGCACAACGCCGGCCACACCCTGGTCATCGGCGGCAGGAAGACCGTGCTGCACCTGATCCCCTCCGGCATCCTGCGCGAGGGCGTGCGCTGCTATATCGGCAACGGGGTGGTGGTCTCGCCGCAGGCGCTGGTGGAGGAGATCGACATGCTGCAGGCGAATGGGGTGGATGTGGCGAGCCGGCTCACCGTCTCCGAGGCCTGCCCGCTCATCCTGCCACACCACGTGGCGCTCGACCACGCCCGCGAGGCGGCCAAGGGGGCGGGCAAGATCGGCACCACTGGCCGCGGCATCGGCCCCGCCTATGAGGACAAGGTGGCGCGGCGGGCTATCCGCATGCAGGACCTGTTCCACCGCGAGCGCTTCGCCGCTAAGCTGGGCGAGGTGCTGGACTATCACAACTACGTGCTCAAGCACTATTTCCAGTGGGAAACGGTGGATTTCCACCAGACCCTGGATGAGACCCTGGCCCTGGCCGAGCGCCTGAAACCCCTGGTGGGCGACGTGCCGCGCCTGCTGTACGAGGCCAACCGCCGCGGCGAAAGCCTCCTGTTCGAGGGGGCGCAGGGCACGCTGCTCGACATCGACCACGGCACCTACCCCTTCGTCACCTCCAGCAACTGCACCGCCGGCGGTGCGGCCACCGGCAGCGGCGTGGGGCCGGGCACGCTGCACTATGTACTGGGCATCACCAAGGCCTACACCACGCGGGTGGGCTCCGGACCCTTCCCCACCGAGCTGTTCGACGAGACCGGCCGCTGGCTGGCGGAACGCGGGCATGAGTTCGGCGCCACCACCGGCCGGCCACGCCGCTGTGGCTGGTTCGATGCCGCGGCGCTCAAGCGCTCCATCCAGATCAACGGCGTGTCCGGCCTGTGCGTGACCAAGCTCGACGTGCTCGACGGCATGGAGACGGTGCGCATCTGCGTGGGCTACCGGCTTGACGGCCAAGTGTGCGACATCCTGCCGGTGGGCGCGGAGACCCTGGCCGACTGCGAGCCACTGTACGAGGACATGCCGGGCTGGAAGGAGAGCACCGTGGGAGTGCGGCGCTACGAGGACCTACCGCGCGCCGCGCGCGATTATCTGGCACGGCTGGAGGAACTGTGCGAGGTGCCTATCGACATCGTCTCCACCGGCCCGGACCGCGAGGAGACCCTGGTGCGGCGGCATCCGTTCGATTGAGCCGGCCCAGCGGGCAGGGGTCGCGGCTTACGCCGCTCCTACAGGTTCGTCGTACAGCCCGGCCGCAGGCAGGACAGTGGCACCGGCGGTCTGCTGCGCGCTACCACGCTCTGCGCTCAGCCCCTGATCGAGGGCAGCGCATGCGGGACAGCACGGTGGTGGCTACCCGCTCAGCGGCCAGAGGTGAGCACCAGCATGCGGTACAGCCAGGCATAGCGCTGGGCGCTCGCCTCCCAGCTAAAGTCCTTGTGCATGCCGGCCAGCATCATACGCCGCCAGCTATCGGGGTCGCCCCAAAGGGCGAGCGCGCGTTCCATGGCCTGCCAGAGACCTTCAGCCGAGGGCTCGAGAAAGACGAAGCCGGTGACCCCGTCCTCCACCGTGTCCTTGAGCCCCCCCACGGCATGCACCACCGGCACGGTGCCGTAGCGTTGGCTGTACATCTGGTTCAGCCCGCAGGGTTCGAAGCGCGAGGGCATGAGGAAGAGGTCGGCGCCGGCCTCCACGCGGTGTGACAGCCCCTCGTCGTAACCGACGATGGCCGCGATGCGGCCCGGGTGACGAGCGGCCACCGCCTGACAGTCGGCCTCCAGATGGGCCTCGCCCTTGCCCAGGATGACCAGTTGCCCGCCGGCCGCCACCCACCGGTCGGCCACGGCCAGGATCCAGTCGATGCCTTTTTGATAGGTCAGACGCGAGATCACGCCGGCGAGCGGCGCCTGCGGCAGGGGGTCGAGGTTCAGGTCCTGCTGTAGGGCCAGTTTGCAGCGGCGCTTGCCGGTGAGCGCGCGGGCCGAGTAGCTGCAGGGCAGGTGCAGGTCGCTGGAGGGGTTCCAGTCGGCCGTGTCGATGCCGTTGAGGATGCCCGTGAGCCGCTCGCGACGGCCGGCGAGCAGACCCTCCAACCCCATGCCCAGGGGGGCGCGCTGGATCTCCTCGGCGTAGCTGGGGCTCACCGTACTGATCCAGTCGGCGTAGTACAACCCCGCCTTGAGGAAGGAGAAATTGCCGTAGTACTCCACCCCGTCGATGCTGAAGCTTTCGGCCGGCAGACCCAGCGCTGTGACCAGGTCGGGCGGGAAGATGCCCTGATAGGCCAGGTTGTGCACGGTCATCAGGGCAGGCACGGGCCGGCCGGCGAAGTGCAGGTAGGCCGGCGCGAGCCCCGTCTGCCAGTCGTTGCAGTGCAGCAGGTCGGGCCGCCAGTCCAGCGGCGAGGCCGGGCTGGAGAGCAGGGCGGCGATGCGGGAGAGGAGGGCGAAGCGCCAGGCGTTGTCGGGGTAGTCGCGCCCATGGGCGTCCTGGTAGGGCCCCCCTTCGCGCTGGTAGTGATAGGGATAGTCGATGACGTACAGCGGCACGCCGCTGTCCGGCATACGCCCCTGCAGCAGCCGCACCGCGCCAAAGCCGGGCAGGTCGTACAGCCATGCCCGCTCCTGCAGGTCGAGGGCGCCGGCGAGGACGGCGCTATAGCCGGGCAACAGCAGGCGGCAGTCCAGACCGATCGCGCACAGCGCCGCCGGCAGGGCGGCGGAGACGTCGGCCAACCCGCCCGTCTTGACCAGGGGGCGGGCCTCGGGGGTGGCGAATAGGACCTTCATGGCAGGGGCGTGACGGGTGGCGCGGACGCGCGGCCTGGGCATGGGCGGGCGGTTGTCGTTCGCATCGGAGCGATTGTGCGGACTATACCATTCCCGCATGACGCTGCCGCAGGCGCGGGGGTGATTCCGGTAGGCCAGCCTGCCCCTTGGTTGGCGGATATGTAGGGCGGTTTCGCCCGCAGGGCACACCGCCCTGCTGGAGGTTGGGGTGTTGGTGGTGGTGGTGGCGGTGGCGGCTTACCGCGTGAAGCCGCCCTACCGAGGCCGGCCTGCCGAAGCCGCTTGGCGTGTTGCAAGGGTCCGGCTGGAGCGCGGGCACAAGAAAGGGACGCCGCTGCGTCCCTTCGGCTGCGTGGCCGGGCCTTCAGGGCTTGAGATAGACGAAACCCTCCCTGGCCTGCAGGCGTCCGATCTCCGCCACGCCCGAGGGCACGATGCTTGCGTCCATGATCACGGCGGAGTCGTCCAGCTTGCGCCCCTGCAGGGTGTTGCGGCAGACGCGGAATTCCACGCCCTGGTCCTTCAGGCCCACCACCTGCGGCTGGTAGGGCTCGCCCTTGTCGTCCTTGGCGCCGTTGAGCAGGAAGTCTATGCCCTTGCCATGGGTGACCACCACGATCTTGGTGCCGGGGCTGGCGGTGATGTGGTTTTGGATGTTGCGCAGGGCGGTGCGCGCCACGGCCGAGTCGTTGATGTGATAGACCACCTTCTCCTGTTTCGGGTCGGCGGCGGGGCCGGCGGTGGCGCAGCCGGTGATGCCGAGGATCAGGGCGCTGGCCATGAGTGCTTGACGGATCATGTCTTTCCTCCTCCAAAGGCTTGCACGAAAGAATGGCCGTGGGCCAGGTGCGGCCCACGTCGGTATAGACGTGGTCGGTGGGCGTTTTATTCCATTTACGCCCGGCGCCAGCGGAATATCCTGACCGTAATCGGCGTCTATACGAGCGAGAGGAGGAGGATATGCGACTGCCCTGGTTGCGGCTGTGGGATGCCTCCCTGCAGCGCGAGCTGGCGGCCCTGCGCCCGCGGCTCTACCGCCTGGCCTATGCCTGGTGTCACGATCCTCACCTGGCCGACGACCTGGCCCAGGAGGCGCTCACCCGCGCCCTGGCGCACGGCGACCAGCTCAAGGATGCTGGCCGGCTGTCGGCCTGGCTGTTCGCCATCCTCAACAACTGCTGGCGCGACCATCTGCGTGCGCGCCGCGACTGCTGCGATGTGGACACGCTCGACGAGCTGATCGACGAGGCCCAGCCCGGACCGGAGGGCGCGTACGCGTCGCGCCAGGCCGCCGACCGCGTGCGCGCGGCGATCGGCAGCCTGCCGCTCGCGCAGCGGCAGGTGCTCACCCTGGTGGACCTCGAGGGGTTGAGCTATGCCGAGACGGCAGGCGTGCTCGGGGTCCCGGTCGGCACGGTGATGAGCCGGCTGGCGCGTGCGCGCGAAAGCCTGCGCGAGCGCCTGCTACGCCCGCAGGCGCAAGGTGTAGCGCTACGGAGGGTCAAATGAACGCGCCTTATTCCCGTGAACACCTTGGCGCCTTCGTCGATGGCGAGCTCGACGCTGGCGAGCGCGAGCGGCTGCTGGCCCGCCTGCAGCAGGACCCCGCCGTGCGGGCCGAGGTGTGCGAGCTGCTGGCCGTGAAGGCGATGGTGAAGGCCTGCTATCAGGACCTGGCCAGCCCGCGTGCGCCTACCCACGCAGCCCGCCGCGGAAGGGGATGGGCGCAGGCCCTGGCCGCCGGGGTGTTGTTCGCCGGTGGGCTGGGTCTGGGTTGGCTGATGAACGAGGGCCAGCACCGCCCACCTCCCTCCCTGCAGGTGGACGGTCTGCCGGCGGGCTTCCAGGCGGTGGCGGCGACCCCCCGGCCCGACGTGCGCAGCCTCATCCTGCACGTGGACAGCGGCGAGCGCGCTGTGCTGGAACGCGCCCTGGCCCTGGCCGAGTCGCTGCTCGCGCAGGATGGGCGGCGACGGGTGGAGGTCGTCGTGCACAGCGCAGGCCTCGACCTGTTGCGCGCCGACGTCACCCCTTTCCGCGCGCGTATCGAGCGGCTGGCTCGCATGCACGCCAACCTGAGCTTCGTCGCCTGCGGCAACACCATCGCGCGGCTGACACGCGAGGGCAAACGGGTCGTCCTGCTGCCGCAGGCGCGCAAGGTCGATTCCGCCGTGGGCAACATCGTGCAGCGGTTGCGGCAGGGCTGGGTGTACATCAAGGTCTGATCTTCTGCAGCCGAGCCGCGCGGGCGGGCAATTGAGCACCTCGAAAAACCTGCTGCGCGGTCGGATGGCGGCGTTGCGCGGTGCTCGGATGCTCGCCTATCTGCTTGATATGTCTTGCATCCTGCGCTCCGTGCGCCTTGCCCTCCAACCGCTCGCGACGGTTTATCGAGGTGCCCAATTTCCATCGACTGCCGGTATATTGGCTGCGTGTGCACAAGCGCAGAGGGGTGGACGATGCAGATCGGTCTCTACGGCTTGGGCCGCATGGGCGGCAACATGGCCCGTCGGCTCGCGCGTGCCGGGGTGCGGGTACATGCCTTCAACCGTAGCGTGGAGGTGGCGCGGGCCATCGCCGCCGAAGAGCCCATGGTCACGGCCTACGACAGCCTGCAAGCCCTGGTGCAGGGGATGAGCGGCCCGCGCATCCTGTGGCTCATGCTGCCGGCGGGCGAGCCGACACAAAAGGCGGTGGACGAGGTCGCGGCCTGGCTCGCGCCCGGCGACCTGCTGGTCGATGGGGCCAACGGTTATTACAAGGACGCGCAGCGGCGCGCCGCCGGGTTGGCACAGCGCGGCATCCACTTCGTCGATGTGGGGGTGTCGGGCGGCATCTGGGGCCTGGAGTATGGCTACTGCCTGATGGCCGGCGGGGCGCCCGAGGCGGTCGCGCGTCTGGCCCCCTATCTGCAGGCCCTCGCCCCGGCGCCGGACCGCGGCTGGCTGCATGCCGGACCGGTGGGGGCGGGGCATTTCGTCAAGATGATCCACAACGGCATCGAATACGGCATGATGCAGGCCCTGGCCGAGGGCTTCGCCCTGATGCAGGCCAAGCGCGAGTTTGACCTGGACCTGGCAGCGATCGCCGAAGTGTGGCGGCATGGCTCGGTGGTGCGTTCCTGGCTGCTCGATCTCACCGCCGAGTTCCTCCAGGCCGATGCCGCGCTGGAGGCGGTCGTCCCCCATGTGGCCGATTCCGGTGAGGGGCGCTGGACGGCACAGGAGGCGATCGAGCAGGGCGTGCCGGCGCCGGTGATCACCCTGGCCCTGATGAGCCGCTTCGCCAGCCAGGGCCGGGGTGACTTCGCCCACAAGCTGCTCGCCATGATGCGCAAGGGCTTCGGCGGGCATGCGGTGGTGAGGGGTGAGGAGTGAGGGGGGATCATGATCGATCAGGAGATGCCGCTGCCGCCGTGCAACTTCGTCATCTTCGGGGCCACTGGCAACCTCTCCACCACCAAGCTGCTGCCGGCCCTGCTGCGGCTGGAGCAGGCCGGGCGGCTGCCGCAGGCGCTCAATTTCATCGCCTTTGCCCGGCGCGACTGGGATGAGGCCGCCTGGCGCAACTACATGCGGGAGGTGTTAAGCGGGCGGGTGCAGGTCGAGACCGAGGTGTTGCAGCGTTTCGTCGCGCGCTTCGACTACCTGCGCGGTGAGCTGCACGACCCCGAGGCTTACGCGCGGCTCAAAGAGATGCTCTCCAGGCCCAAGCTGGGCGCCTGCTCCAACATCGTGTTCTATCTGGCCATCAAGCCGCACGACTTCCCGCCGGTGATCAAACACCTCGACGCGGTGGGCCTGTCCAAGCCGCGCGGGCTGCACCGCATCGTGGTGGAGAAGCCCTTTGGCGAGGACATCGAGTCGGCCAAGGTGCTCAACGAGCTGCTGCACCGCTATTTCGAGGAGGAGCAGATCTTCCGCATCGACCATTACATGGGCAAGGAGACGGTGCAGAACCTGCTCGTCTTCCGCTTCGCCAACACCCTGATCGAGCCCCTGTGGAACCGCAACTACATCGACCACGTGCAGATCACCGTGGCCGAGGAGGGCGGCATCGACCGGCGCGCCGATTACTACGACCAGGCGGGGGCCCTGCGCGACATGCTGCAGAACCATCTCATGCAACTGCTCACCCTGGTGGCCATGGAGCCGCCGCCGGCGCTGGAGGCCGACGCCCTGCGCGACGAGAAGGTCAAGGTGCTGCGCTCCATCCGCCCCATCCCCAAGGGCGCCGTGCATGCCCACGCCTTCCGCGCCCAGTACAAGGCGGGGGTGGTGCGTGGCGAGCAGGTGCCGGGCTATCAGGACGAGCCGGGCGTGGCGCCCAACTCCATCACCGAAACCTTCGTGGCGGCCAAGTTCTACATCGACAACTGGCGCTGGCGCGGGGTGCCGTTCTACCTGCGCACCGGCAAACGCATGAAGGCGCAGCTGTCCATGATCGCCCTGCGGCTGCGCTATCCGCCGCAGCAGCTGTTCCGCGAGACCCCGCTGGAGACGCTGGAGCCCAATTGGATCGTGCTGTCCATCCAGCCCTCCGAGTGCATGCACATGGAGCTGCACGCCAAGGCGCCAGGGCTGGGCATGGACACCCGGGTGGTCAAGCTCAACGCCAGCTACCGCAGCCCCGACGAACGGCCCATGGAGGCCTACGAGGCGCTGCTGCTGGACGTCATCGAGGGCGACCGCACCCTGTTCATCCGCTTCGACGAGGTGGAATGGGCCTGGCGGGTAGTGGACCCGATCCTCACCCACTGGGCCACCGAGCGCGATTTCATCCACACCTACCCGGCCGGCACCTGGGGCCCGCTGGAGGCCAACCGCCTGTTCGACCGCGAGGACACCGAGTGGCGTAACCATGTCTGAGCGCAGCCGCGGCAGCCGGCCGTCAGAACCGTCGGCGGCGCTGGCTCGTGTGGCGCGCCCGTGTGGGGCGGAGGCCGCGACAGTGGTCACCGCCTCTGGCGATGCAGGGGTTCGCAGCGCAATCCGGGGCTACCGCGGCAGTGGCGTGCCCGGATTTCACTTCGCTGCATCCGGGTCCTGGCCCTGTGCGGCCGCGGCAGTCGGTGTGAGGACGGTATCGCGCGCCTCGGCCAGCAGCCCGGGGTAGTCGCGCGAGTAGTGCAGCCCGCGGCTTTCGTGCCGGGCCTGGGCGCAGCGCACGATGAGGTCGGCGGTGAGGACCAGGTTCCGCAGCTCCAGCAGGTCGTTGCTGACGCGGAAGTGGCTGTAGTACTCGTGGATCTCCTCGCTGAGCAGTCGGATGCGGTTGGCGGCGCGCTCCAGTCGTTTGTTGGTGCGCACGATGCCGACGTAGTCCCACATGAAACGGCGCAGCTCGTGCCAATTGTGGGCGATGACGATCTCCTCGTCGGCATCGGTCACGCGGCTTTCGTCCCAGGCCGGCAGCCGCTGTTGCGGGGCCGGTTCGGACTGGGTGATGTGGGTGGCGGCGGCGCGCCCATAGACCAGGCACTCCAGCAGGGAGTTGCTGGCCAGCCGGTTGGCGCCGTGCAGCCCGGTGTGACTGACCTCGCCGATGGCGTAGAGGTGAGGCAGGTCGGTGCGGCCGTGTTCGTCCACCACCACGCCGCCGCAGGTGTAGTGCGCGGCGGGGGCCACCGGGATCCACTCGGTGGTGATGTCCATGCCCAGTGCCTTGCAACGCGCGTGGATGGTGGGGAAGCGGGCGATGATCTGTTTGGCCGGCAGGTGGGTGATGTCCAGATAGACGCAGTCCAGGCCGCGTTTCTTCATCTCGAAGTCGATGGCGCGGGCGACGATGTCGCGTGGGGCGAGTTCCGCCCGCTCGTCGTGCGCGGGCATGAAACGGGTGCCGTCGGGTAGCCTGAGTACCGCGCCCTCGCCACGCATGGCCTCGGTGATGAGGAAGCTCTTGGCCTTGGGGTGATGCAGACAGGTGGGGTGGAACTGGATGAATTCCAGGTTGGCCACCCGGCAACCGGCGCGCCAGGCCATGGCGATGCCGTCGCCCGTGGAGGTGTCGGGGTTGGTGGTGTAGAGGAAGGCCTTACACGCACCGCCGGTGGCGAGCACGGTGTGGCCGGCGGCGATGGTCTCGACCCGGCCGCGGCGGGTGTCGAGCACATAGGCCCCCAGTACGCCGTCGCCGGCCAAACCCAGCTTGCGTGCGGTGATGAGGTCGATGGCGATGTGCCAGGGCAAAATCTGCACGTTGGGGCAGGCCGCGAGCCGCTTGAGCAGGGTGTCCTGCACCGCCGCGCCGGTGGCGTCGGCCACGTGGTAGATGCGCCGGTGGCTGTGGCCGCCCTCGCGCGTGAGGTGGTAGTCGCTGCCCTCGCGGTCGAACGGCACCCCCTGCCAGATGAGCCAGCCCACGGCCCGCGGCGCCTCGGCGATCACCCGGCGCACCGTGTCCTCGTGGCACAGTCCCGCCCCGGCCTGAAGCGTGTCGCGCACGTGCGCCTCGATGCTATCGTCGGCCTCGTGCACCGCGGCGATACCGCCCTGCGCCCAGTGGCTGGCGCTCTCCGTGGGCTCCTTCTTGGTGATCATCAGCACCTTGAGCCGTTCGGGCAGCGACAAGGCGAGCGTGGAGGCGGCCAGGCCCGAGCCGATGATGAGGACGTCGCAGCGCAGCATGGATGACCTTAAGGCGTTCAGGGGAACTTGCGCCCACTTGCCGCGGTCTGTCTGGCAGCCAGGTGGGTCAGGCCGGTTATACTAGCCCCACAACCGATTGGGAAGCCCTGCCCGTCAGGGCAGCCAGGCACGCGAGAGGAAGCTCGGGGATGAGTGAACGGGATGCCGACCTGCTCCTGGTGGAACGGGTGCGACAGGGCGACAAGCGCGCCTTCGAGCTGCTGGTGGAGAAATACCGGCGCAAGATCGGGCGGCTGCTCGCACGCATGGTGCGCGACCCGGAGGAGGTCCAGGACATCGCCCAGGAGACCTTCATCAAGGCCTACCGGGCGCTGCCGCAGTTCCGCGGCGATGCGGCCTTTTACACCTGGCTGTATCGCATCGCGGTGAACACGGCGAAGAACTATATGACCGCGCGTAACCGTGAGATGTCCACGGTGAGCGAGGTGGCCGGCGAAGAGGAGGAGGGTGGCGAGGAGCGCTATGCGGCGCCCGACATCGACACCCCGGAAGGGCATCTGCTGTCCAAGCAGATCGCCTACGCGGTGAACGAAGCGGTCGAGGCCCTGCCGGAAGAGTTGCGCACGGCCATCACCCTGCGCGAGATCGAAGGCATGAGTTATGAGGACATTGCGAATTTCATGGGGTGCCCGATCGGCACGGTACGCTCGCGCATCTTCCGCGCGCGCGAGGCCATCGCCGCCAAGCTGCGCCCCATCTTGGGCACATCCGAGGATCAGCGATGGTGACGACAGTGCATGAAGAACACGATCGACGGGCCGATGCGGAGCGGCTGTCTGCTCTGCTGGACGGGGAATTGGATGCGCACGAGACCAGCCTGTGCCTGCGCCGGCTGGGCCATGACGCCGCCCTGTCGCGGCAATGGGCGGAGTATTGTCTGATCCGTGACGCCCTACGCGGTGAGGCACTGGTCCAACCCGGCCTGTGCCGGCGGGTGCACGCCGCGCTGGCGCAGGAGCCCACCATCCTCGCACCCATGCGCCGCCGCAGCGAACGCCGGCGCTGGCTGCGCGGCGCCGGTCTGGTCGCAGCGGCCGCGGCGGTGGGGGGGCTGACCTGGATGCTGTGGACGGCCGCACCCCAATCCGAGGCCATGTCGCCGCAGACCGAGAGCGCATCGGTCGAGACCATGACCGCGCATCACCCGCTGCAGCCCTATCTGGCCGCCCATCAGGACTTCGCCCAAGGCGTGGCGGTGTACCCGCAAGTGAGGCTCACACGGGTCTCCTGGCCGGCAGCGGAGGGCGGCCGGTGAGCGCGCCAGCGCTGCGATCCGTCCTCGCCTTGGTCCTAGGCCTGACCTGTATCGCCGAGGGTGCGGCGAACGAGGCCCTGTCGGCGCAGGAGGCCGGCCAATGGCTGCAGCGGGTGGCCGACAGCGCACGGCGGCTGACCTACGAGGGCAAGTTCGTCTTCCAGCAGGGCGATGTCCTGCAGACGATGTACGTCGTCAGCCGTGCGAGCGGCGGCCAGAAACACACCCAGCTCGTCACCCTGGATGGCACGCCGCGCGAGCTCCTCTGCCGCGAGGGCGAGACCCTGATCGTCACGCACGAGGGCGGTGCGCCGCGCGTGGAGCGGCGGCCGGGCAGCCGCCATTTCCCCGATCTGCTACCGGCCAATGCCGCAGTGCTGGTCAACTGGTACAGCGTACGCTGGGGGGAGAACGACCGCGTGGCCGGGCTCGACTGCCGCTGGCTGGAGCTGGCGCCGCGCGATGTCTATCGCTGGCGCCACGAGCTGTGTGTGGAGAAAGACAGCCTGCTGCCGCTCAAGGCCGTGATGGTGAACGAGGCGGGCCGGCCGCTGCAGCAGTACGCCTTCACCGAGGTGACCATAGGCACCGGCGTGCGCCCGGCCGCCCCGCAGCGCAGTCTGCCTGCCGTGGAACCGCCGCCGTTGCGGGCGAGCACCGCCGACATGCTCACCCTGCGGCAGCTGCCTCCCGGCTACACACGCATCGCCGCGGTCAAGCGGCGCCTGCCCAACCGCCCGCAGGAGGTCGAGCATTGGCTTTACAGCGACGGGCTGACCTACATCTCGCTGTTCATCGAGCCTGCCACACGGCCGCTGGAGCCGTTCAAGGGGGCGAGCCCGCGCGGCATGCTCAACCTGCTCAGCCGCAGGGTGGGTAACTGGCAGGTCACCGTACTGGGCGATGCGCCCTGGCCGGCGGTGGAGGCGATCGCCCATGCCGTGGCGGAGCGCTAAAGGGGTGGTGATCCCGCCTGGATCGGGTGACCACCCATGATCGAGACCACTGCCCGCGTCGTCCGCTTGGAAGGGAACACCGCCTGGGTGCGGGTGGATTCACCCGCTGGCTGCGGCGCTTGCGGCGGCAGGGGCTGCGGCACCGCGTTGTTCGCCCGCCTGTTCGACCCGCGGGAACCCGAGTACCCCGTGGCCAATCCCATAGACGCCCGGCCGGGTGACACGGTGGTGGTGGGAGTGGAGGACGGCGAGCTGCTCAAGGCGGCCCTGGCCGGTTATGTGCTACCCCTCGGCCTGCTCGTGTTGGGCGCCCTGCTCGGCTCGGCGCTGGGTGAGGCGGCGGCCGCGCTGGGTGCGGCCCTGGGGCTAGTGCTTGCCTGGTGGCTGTTGCGCTTGCGGCCGTTTGCCCGCGCGCCGGTGATCCTGCGCCAGCTGCCCCCGAAACCGGCGGGCACGCACTGTCTTTCTGGCAATCGACTGGAAGAGAGGTGATCCATGAGGTTTGGCTTGATCGGTCTAATCCTAACGTTCTTCGCTGCGGTCGCCACGGCCGCCCAACTGCCCGACTTCACCGAGCTGGTGGAGCGGCAGGCGCCGGCGGTGGTCAACATCACCACGGTGCAGGACGCCCGACGCCAGCGGCGCGGGCGCATGCCACAGCCGGACGAGCTGTTCGAATTCTTCCGCCGCTTCGCCCCGCCCGAGGGGGGGGAGCGCTTCACCCCGCCGCGGCGCGGACAGGGCTCGGGTTTCATCATCAGCGACGACGGCTACATCCTCACCAACACCCACGTGGTGGACGAGGCCGACGAGGTCATCGTGCGGCTGCACGACCGGCGCGAATTCCGCGCCAAGGTGGTGGGCAAGGACGAGCGTACCGATGTCGCCCTGATCAAGATCGAGGCGCGCGGGCTGCCGCGGGTGACCATCGGCGACCCCGAGCGGCTGAAGGTGGGCGAGTGGGTGCTGGCGATCGGCGCGCCCTTTGGCTTCGAGAACTCGGTCACCGCCGGCATCGTCTCGGCCAAGGGCAGGAGCCTGCCGTCTGAGAACTACGTGCCCTTCATCCAGACCGACGTGGCGGTCAATCCGGGCAACTCCGGCGGGCCCTTGTTCAACATGCGCGGCGAGGTGGTGGGCATCAACTCGCAGATCATCTCGCGCTCCGGCGGCTACATGGGCCTGTCCTTCGCCATCCCGATCGACGTGGCCATGGACGTGGCCGAGCAGTTGAAGACCACCGGCCGCGTGGCGCGCGGGCGCATCGGCGTCATGATCCAGGAGGTCACCAACGACCTGGCCGAATCCTTCGGGCTGGCCAAGCCGCAGGGGGCGCTGGTGTCGGAGGTGGAGAAGGGCAGCCCGGCAGAGCGTGCCGGCGTGCAGGTGTCCGACATCATCCTTAGGTACAACGGCCGGCCGGTGGAGCGCTCCATCGACCTGCCGCGCATGGTCGGCGCCACCCGGCCGGGGACCAAGGCCACGCTCACCGTCTGGCGCAAGGGCCGGACCCTGGACCTCACCGTCACCGTGGGTGAGATGCCGGTCGAAAAGGTCGCCGGCGCCCGCCCCGAGGCCCAACCCGATCGCGCCGGGCTGATCACCAGCGACCTCACGCCGGAACAGCGGCGCCAGCTCAACATCCAGTCCGGCGTGCTGGTCGAGGACGTCACCGGTGCGGCCGCCCGCGCTGGCGTGCGGCCGGGAGACGTCATCCTGGCAGTGAACAACCGCGAGGTCTACAGCAGCGAGGAACTGAGCAAGCTGATCAACGAGACCGGCCGCAAGAGCGTGGCATTGCTCGTCAAGCGGGGCGAGAGCTCCATCTACATCCCGCTGCGGCTGGATTGAGCGCCAGGGCACGAGCAAGGGGCGAAGCAGGGGCGCGGCCCGCGGGTCGCGCCCTTTTTCTTGTAGAATCGAAGGTTTTGATGCACAGCCGCCACAGGCAACGGTCCGGGTTGCATGCGCCACATCCGCAACTTCTCCATCATCGCCCACATCGATCACGGCAAGTCCACCCTCGCCGACCGCCTGATCGAGCGCTGTGGCGGCCTCGATGAGCGCGAGATGGCCGAGCAGGTGCTCGACTCCATGGAGCTGGAGCGCGAGCGCGGCATCACCATCAAGGCGCAGACGGCCGCGCTCAACTACACCGCGCGCGATGGCCAGACCTATTTGCTCAACCTCATCGACACGCCCGGGCACGTGGACTTCTCCTACGAGGTCAGCCGCTCGCTCGCCGCCTGCGAGGGGGCGCTGTTGGTGGTCGACGCCTCCCAGGGGGTGGAGGCGCAGACGGTGGCCAACTGCTACACCGCCATCGAGCTGGGGGTGGAGGTGGTGCCGGTGCTCAACAAGATCGACCTGCCGGCGGCTGACCCGCAGCGTGTGATTCAAGAGATCGAGGACATCATCGGCATCCCCGCCCAGGACGCCATCCGCTGCTCGGCCAAGACCGGCGAGGGGGTGGACGAGGTGCTGGAGGCCATCGTCGCCCGCATCCCGCCGCCCGAGGGCGACCCACAGGCGCCGCTCAAGGCCCTCGTCACCGACTCCTGGTTCGACAACTACGTCGGTGTGGTGATGCTGGTGCGGGTGGTGGACGGGGTGCTCAGGCCCAAGGACCGGATCCGGCTGATGGCCACCGGGGCGGAATACCTCTGCGAGCAGGTGGGGGTGTTCACGCCCAAGTCGGTGCTGCGTGATGAACTTTCGGCCGGGCAGGTGGGCTTTGTCATCGCCGGCATCAAGGAGCTCAAGCACGCCCGCGTGGGCGACACCCTCACCTCGGCCACGCGGCCGGCGGATGCCCCCCTGCCGGGCTTCAAGGAGATCAAGCCGCAGGTCTTCGCCGGCCTCTATCCGGTGGACTCCAGTGAGTACGACAGCCTGCGCGATGCCCTGGAGAAGCTCAAGCTCAACGATGCGAGCCTGTTCTTCGAGCCGGAGACCAGCCAAGCCCTGGGCTTCGGCTTCCGCTGCGGCTTCCTCGGGCTGCTGCACATGGACATCGTGCAGGAGCGGCTGGAGCGCGAGTTCGGCCAACACCTCATCACCACCGCGCCCACGGTGGAATACGAGGTGGTGCTGCGCGACGGCACGGTGCAGCGCATCGAAAACCCCTCGCGGCTGCCCGATCCGGCCAAGATCGCCGAGATCCGCGAACCCATCATCACCGCCACCATCTTGGTGCCTCAGGACTATCTGGGCAACGTCATGACCCTGTGCAACCAGAAACGCGGGGTGCAGGTGGACATGAAATACCTCGGCGGGCAGGTGATGCTCAAATACGATCTGCCGCTCAACGAGGTGGTGCTCGACTTCTTCGACAAGCTGAAATCCACCTCGCGCGGCTACGCCTCGCTCGACTACGAATTCAAGGCCTTCCGTGCCGACGATCTGGTCAAGCTGGACGTGTTGGTCAACGGCGAGCGGGTCGATGCCCTGTCGCTGATCGTGCACCGCTCCACTGCCCAACAGCGCGGGCGCGAGCTGGTGACCCGGATGCGCGAGCTCATTCCCCGTCAGATGTTCGATGTAGCGGTACAGGCGGCCATCGGCAGCCACATCATCGCCCGCGAGACGGTCAAGGCCCTGCGCAAGAACGTGCTCGCCAAGTGTTACGGCGGCGACATCACGCGCAAGAAGAAGTTGTTGGAGAAACAGAAAGAAGGCAAGAAACGCATGAAACAGGTCGGCAACGTGGAGATCCCGCAAGAGGCCTTCCTCGCCATCCTGCAGGTGGGGGAGAAGTGATGACGCAGACGGTGACGAAACTGCTGTTCTGGGCCCTGGTGATCCTGGGCCTCATCCTGGTCTATCAGAGCGCCATCAGCTTCGCCCTGTTCCTGTTCCTGCTGCTCGTACTGACCGGCGCGATCTGGCTCGCCGACCGCCTGTGGTGGCGCAAGCGGCGTGCGCAGGATGAACCCGAGCCGGTGGTGGTCGATTACGCGCGCAGCTTCTTTCCGGTGATCCTGGTGGTCTTCCTGCTGCGCTCCTTCCTGGTCGAGCCGTTCAAGATCCCTTCCGGCTCCATGCTGCCCACGCTGGAGATCGGCGACTTCATCCTGGTCAACAAATACGACTATGGCATCCGTCTGCCCATCGTCAACGTCAAGGTGTTCGAGGTGGGCGAGCCCAAGCGCGGCGACGTGATGGTCTTCCGCTTCCCCAAGGACCCGGCGCTCGATTACATCAAGCGTGTGGTGGGGCTGCCGGGGGACGTGGTGGAGTATGTGGACAAGCGGCTCATCGTCAACGGCCAGCCGGTACGGCTGGAGCCGGCAGGCGAGTACGAATACGTCGGCGGGGGGCTCAACTACATCCGCGCCAAGACCTACTGGGAGACGCTCGACGGCCACCGGCACCTGACCATGGTGCAGCCCGACATGCCGCCGGTGATCCTGTTCCAGGTCGAGGGTGCGTTCCCCTACCGTGAGCATTGCACCTACAATGAACGGGGTTTCCGCTGCCAGGTGCCGCCCGGGCATTATTTCCTCCTGGGCGACAACCGCGACGCCAGCAACGACTCGCGCTACTGGGGTTTCGTGCCCGACCGCAACATCGTCGGGCGCGCGTTTCTGATCTGGATGAACTTCGGCGATCTCAAACGCATCGGCCGGTTCATCGAATGAGCGGACAGGAGGGGCTATGCGACACCTTCAACTGGGCGTGACCTTCGGCGGGCTGCTGCTGTTCGGGTTTCTGCTTGCCTTCGTTGTTTACGCCGGCTCGCGCCTAGTGCCTCCTTTTCTGGACTACTGGGCGGTGGAGAAGGCCTTGTCCGACCTCTCGCGTGATCCTGATCTCAAGGATATGGGCCTCGCCGGTTATCGCGACGCGTTCGAAAAGCGCCTGTACATGAGCAACATCACCGATGTGGAGAGTAAGGATTTAAAGATGGTCAAAGGCGATAAGGGTGTGCGGCTGACGGCAGCGTGGACGGTGCGCAAGCCCTTCATCGGCCCGGTCAACCTGTGTCTGGACTTCGAGGCCACGAGCGACGCGCCGCAGCGATGATTGAGCGCCCGATCCTCACCCTCACCCGGCACGCCGAGCCCCAGCACGATGCGCTCGAACAGCGGCTGGACTACCGCTTCCGCCGGGCGAGGTTGCTCGAACAGGCGCTCACCCACCGCAGCTACTCCGCCCAGCATAACGAACGGCTGGAGTTCCTGGGCGACGGCGTGCTCAATTGTGCGATCGGCCACCTGCTCTACGAGCGTTTTCCCCAGCTGACCGAGGGGCGGTTGTCGCGGCTGCGCGCCAATCTGGTCAACCAGCAGTCCCTGTATGAAGTGGCGCAGGCCCTGACGCTGGGCGGGCACCTGCGTCTGGGCGAAGGCGAGGCGAGGAGCGGCGGCCGCGAACGGCCCTCGATCCTGGCCGATGCGGTGGAGGCCATCATCGGCGCCGTCTTCCTCGATGGCGGCTACGATGCGGCGCAGGCCCTGGTGCAACGCCTGTTCGCGGCCAAACTCGGTGCCATAGACCCCAGCGCCCACAGCAAGGACGCCAAGACGCGGCTGCAAGAGTGGCTGCAGGCGCGCCGTCGCGGGCTGCCCGTGTACGCCCTCGTGCACACCAGCGGCCAGGCCCATGCCCAGACCTTCGAGGTGGAGTGCCGCATCGAGGCGATGTCGCTCGTCACCCGTGGTTGCGGCGCGAGCCGCAAGGCCGCGGAGCAGGCGGCGGCCGAAGCGGCGCTCGCACGGCTGACGGAGGTCGCCGAGGGGTGAGCGACGAGGCGTTCCGCTGCGGCTTCATCGCCGTGGTCGGACGACCCAACGTGGGCAAGTCCACCCTGGTCAATGCCTTGGTGGGGGCCAAGGTGAGCATCGTCTCCGCCAAGCCGCAGACCACACGCCACCGCATCCACGGCATCCGCACCGAGCACGATGCCCAGTACATCTTCGTGGACACCCCCGGTTTCCAGACCCGGCACCGCAACGCCCTCAACCAGGCGATGAACCGCACGGTGCAAGCGGTGCTGGTCGAGGTGGACGTCATCCTGTTCGTGCTGGAGGCCGGCCGCTTCGGTGCGGCCGACGAGCAGGTCCTGCGCCTGTTGCCGGCGGACAAACCGGTCCTGTTGGTGGCCAACAAGGTGGACTTGATCAAGGACAAGGACAGCCTGCTGCCTTGGATCAAGGATCTCTCCGAGCGGCGCGCCTTCGCCGAGATCGTGCCCATGTCGGCGCTCAAGGCCAGGGACGTCGAGCGCCTGCTGGTGGTGCTCAAGACTTACTTGCCGCCCTCGCCCCCGTTGTATGACTCCGACCAGTTCACCGACAGGGACGAGCGTTTCCTCGCCGCCGAGATCCTACGCGAGAAGATCTTCCGGCTCACCGGCGACGAGGTGCCCTATGGCGTCAATGTCGCGATCGAGCGCTTCAGCGTGGAGGAAAGCGGCCTGAAGCGCATCGAGGCGACGATCTGGGTGGATCGCGCATCCCACCGCCCCATCCTGCTCGGCGAGCGGGGGCAACGCATGAAGCGCATCGCCACCGAGGCGCGGATGGAGATGGAACGCCTGTTCGGGGCCAAGGTCTTTCTGCAATGCTGGGTCAAGGTCAAGCACGGCTGGGCGGAGAATGAGGCGTTGCTCAAATCGCTCGGATTCGACGCCAGGGGGTGAGGGGTGAGACGGGTCGAGCACGAGCCGGCCTACGTCCTGCACAGCCATCCCTGGAAGGAGTCGAGCCTCGTCGTCGATGCCTTCACCCGCGGGCATGGCCGGGTGGGCCTGATCGCGCGCGGGGCGCGCCGGCCGACGAGCGGCTTGCGCGCACGGCTGCTCGGCTTCCAGCCGTTGTCGCTCAGCTACTCCGGTCGGGGGGCGCTCAAGACGCTGATCGCGGCCGAGTGGCAGGGCGGCGGGGCCGATCTGGGCGGCCGCGGCTTGATCTGCGGCTTCTACGTCAACGAGTTGCTGCTCAGACTGCTGCCGCCGGAGGACGCGCACCCGGCCCTGTTCGACCACTATCAGCAGACGTTGCGCGAGCTGGCCCTGTGCAGCGACGTGGAGCCCGTGCTGCGGCGCTTCGAGTTGGGCTTGCTGCGGGAGCTGGGCTATGCCCAGACCCTGGATCGCACCGCCGACGGCGTGCCGATCGAGGCCGACCAGCGCTACGCCTACGTCTTCGGCCAGGGGCTGGTCCCCAACCAGGGGCCAGGGCCCGGCTACAGCGGCAAGGCCCTGCTCGACCTGGCCGCGGGCGACTATACCGACGCGCGCACCCTGGCGGAGGGCAAACAGCTGATGCGCACCCTCATCGCCCACTACCTGGGCGATAAGCCGCTCCACACCCGGCAGCTGCTGCTCGATCTGCAAGACCTTTAACGGAGCTTGCCATGACCCAACTTGTCAGCATCGGTCTCGTCTCCATCAGCGACCGCGCCACGCGCGGCGAGTATGCAGACCAGGGCATCCCGACGCTCAAGGCCTGGCTCGATGCCGCCCTCATCAACCCCATCCGCTACGTGGATCGGCTCATCCCGGACGAGCAGCCCTTGATCGAGGCCACCCTCATCGAGCTGGCCGACCGGGAAGGCTGCAGCCTGATCCTCACCACCGGCGGCACGGGGCCCGCCCCACGCGACGTCACCCCCGAGGCCACGCTGGCCGTGGCCGACAAGGTCCTGCCCGGCTTCGGCGAGGCGATGCGTGCGGTGAGCCTCAAATACGTGCCCACCGCCATCCTGTCGCGCCAGGTGGGGGTCACGCGCGGGGCCTGCCTCATCCTCAACCTGCCCGGCCAGCCCAAGGCCATAAAGGAGACCCTCGACGGGGTGTTCGCCGCGGTGCCCTATTGCATCGATCTGATCGGCGGCCCCTACCTGGAGACGCGGCCCGAGGTGGTGCAGGCCTTCCGGCCCAAGTCGGCGCAGCGGTCGACCCCAAAGGCATGAAAGGGCGCAATCGGCGCGGTGGCCCAGGCCGTCTGCTCAGCGACGACGTCTCAGGCCGGATGGATCGCCCCCAGGATGCGCGGCCCGCGCGCCCCGGTGGCCTCGGGCACATTGCCCGGCAGCCCGCGCAGGGTCTGGCGCGCCAGCCAGGCCAGGGCGCAGGCCTCCAGGCTGTCCACTGGCAGTCCCAGGGCGTCGGTCAGCCCCAGGCGCACGCCAGGCAGATAATAGGCGAGCCGCTGCAGCAACTGCTCGTTGTGGGCGCCGCCGCCGGCGACCCACAGCTCGGCGGTGCCCGCACAATGGCTGCGGACGGCGTTGGCGATGACGCGGGCGGTCAGCTCCAGCAAGGTGGCCAGTACGTCCTCCTCGCGTTCGCGCCCGCTCAGTTCGCGCTGTAGCCACTCTAGGGTGAAGGTCTCGCGGCCGGCCGATTTCGGCGGCGGCAGGGCGAAATAGGGGTGTACCAGCAGCACCTGCAGTAGCCCCTCCAGCACCCGTCCTTGCGCCGCCAGGCCGCCTGCGGGGTCGTAGTCGCAGCCCCAGTGCCGCTGCACCCAGGCGTCCATGATCAGGGTACCCGGACCGCAGTCGAAGGCGCGCACGGGTCCTTTCACCGGCAGGTCGATCAGATGCGCGATGCCGCCCAGTAGGGCCACCGCGCCGTGGCACCGGCGCGGGCGCAGCATGGCGTCGAGAAAAGCGGCGGTGAGCACCGTGCCCTGCCCACCGGCGGCGATGTCGCGGCTGGGGAAATCGGTGACCACGGTGATGCCGGTGCGCTCGGCCAGCTGCGCCGGTTGATTGAGCTGCAGGCAATAGCCCTGCTGCGGGCGGTTGAGCAGGGTCGGCCCGTGGCAGCCGAGGGCCTGCACCTGCCGGGCCTGCACGCCGGCCTGCCCGAGCAGCGTCAGGCAGCCCTCGGCAAATAGGCCGCTCATGCGTAGGCCGAGTTCGAGCACTCGCTCGATCGGGTAGGCGGCGCCCGCTTCGAGGGCGTGGAAATCCCGCCGCAACTGCGGCGGGCAGGCTAGCCACAGGTGATGCAGCGCGTCCAGCCCCTGCCTGGCGAAGCGGACCAGGACGGCATCGACGCCGTCCAGGCTAGGGCCCGACATCAGGCCGATGTAATAACCCTCGGCCGTTGGCGTCGGGGCGGGTTGCAGGGACGACACCTGGAGGAACGTCTGCCGCGGTTCAGTCGAACGCGGCCAGGTTGCTGCCCCGCAGCAGTTCGAGCCGGGCGACGTAGGGCTGGGTCTGCGCCAGGAAGCGGCTGCGCTCGCGTCCCTCCAGGCTGAAGGCGATCGGCAGCTTGAGCGTCTGCGGGTCCCTCTGCACCCCGGCGACACGGAACTCGTAGTGCAGGTGCGGCCCGGTGGCCAGGCCGGTGGCGCCGACATAGCCGATGATGTCGCCCTGGTTGACGCGACGGCCCTTCTTCACGCCCGGTGCGAAGCGCGACAAGTGGGCGTAGGCGGTGCTGTAGGGCTTGTGATGGTCGAGCACGACGATGTTGCCATAACCGTTTTGCCAGCCGGCGAAGGCGACCACGGCGTCGGCCACGGCCCGCACCGGGGTGCCGGTGGGGGCGGCGTAGTCGATGCCGCGATGGGCCCGCCACTGCTGCAGGACGGGGTGGAAGCGGGCGCTGGTAAAGCCGGAGGAGATGCGCGAGAAAGGCAGCGGCGACTTGAGGAAGGCCCGCTTGAGGCTCTGGCCGTGCGGGGTGAAATAGCCCTCACGCCCCTGGCCGTCGCGGTAGTACACGGCGCGGTGGGCCTGGCCTGCGTTGACGAACTCGGCCGACAGCAACCGGCCCGTGCGCACCAGCCGACCGTCGTGATAATAGGCCTCGTACACCACCGACAGGCGGTCGCCGCGGCGCAGATCGCGATGGAAGTCGATCTCGCCGGAGAATATCTCCGCCAGTTGCGAGGCGATGGAGTCGGGGATGTCGGCCGCGTCGGTGGCCGCGAACAGCGAAGAGCGGATCTCGGCCGAACGCATGATGGGCCGCATCTCCAGGCGCACGGCGCGTTCCTCGGCGACGAATTCGCCCTGCACCCGCTCGATGGTCACCAGGCGCTCGTCGCTGGCGAGATAGCGCAGCAGCAGCAGCCGGCCGCTGGAGGTCACGCGGGCGAGCATCGAGCGACCGGGTGCAAGCCGTTGCAGGGCGCTGCTCGCGCGCCCGGCGGCGAGGATGCTCGCCTGCTCCTCCTCCGCTACCCCCATGCGCTGCAGGAGGGAAGCGAGCGTGTCACCGCGGCGGATGCGTTCCTCGCTCCAGTAATCGAAGCTCTCGGCGGTATCAGTAGCCTGCGGCTGCGGCAGGTCGAGCGGCTGCACCACGGTCTGGGTGGGCACGGGCTCGACGACGGTGCCGGGGTCTATGCCGAAGGCGGCCATCACGCCGAAGAAGGGCAACGCGGCCATTACGGGCAGCCACAGACGGCGCCGCAGGGTGCTGTGCTGAACCGGGTGGATGCGGTACATGGGCCCTCCCGATGACGTGACAGCAGGGGATGTTATCAGACAAAACTATTTTTTGTGAACCCGTCGGCTCACGGCAGGGTTAACGGCGGCCCTGCCGGGAACTAGAGGGTGTGCCCATCGGGCGCAGCCGCCGGCAGCGCATTCAGGGGTGTACGCGCACCGCCAGACCCAGCGCCTCGATGCGACGCGCGAGGGCGGTGAGCCACGCCGCGGGCAGGGCGGCCAGGCGTGGGGCCTCGGGTTGCAGCGAGGGGCGCGCCAGCCCGTACAGGAGCACCCCCTTGAGCGGCACGCCCTCGCGCACCGCGCGGGCGAGCAGATCGAGGTAGGCCGCGATCTCGTCCTCCTCCGGCGGGGCCCCATCGAGGGCGAACATGCAGGTCTGTATCCAGGTCGGGCAGAGCCGGGCGCACAATTCGAGCCGCCGGTAGTGATGCTGCGGATCGACGTGGGCGTCGTTGATGCGTTCGATGCCGCTGCGGGTGGCGCGGTCGAGTTTGAACCACACCTCGCCGTTGAGGTCCGCCATGGCGCGCACCCCCGTCTGCACGCGGGGGCGTTCCATCTGGCTGCCATTGGTGATGAGCACCAGCTTGATGTGGCCCAGCAGGCCGAATTCACCGAGTACCCGGCCGATCAGCGCCACCACTTGGGGGAACTCCGGGGCCGTGGTGGGTTCGCCATTGCCGGACAACGCCACGTCGTTCACCCGCCGCATGCCCTCCGGCGCATGCCGCGCCAACCAGTCGCCGTGCACGACGGCGGCCAGCATGTGCCGCAGCTCGTCCTCCAGCAGGGCGAGGTCTATGGGCGGCGGGCCGCCACGGCTGAGCCCCGGCACCTGACAATAGATGCAGCGCCAGTTGCAGGCGTTGTTGGGGTTGAGGTTGACCCCCACCGACACGCCCTGCGCACGCCGGGACAGCACCGGATAGACGTACGTCATGCCGGCGATGTCGCGCGCGTGGTCGGTGATGCTAAGCTCAGCCATGCCCGCATTGTTGCACATCCTTCGACCAGCCCGATGATGCAGGACTTCGCCGCGCGCCTGATCGACTGGCAGCGCACGCACGGCCGTCACGACCTGCCTTGGCAAGGCACGCGCGACCCCTATCGCATCTGGGTGGCGGAGATCATGCTGCAGCAGACCCAGGTGCTCACCGTCATCCCCTATTACACCCGCTTCCTCGCCCGCTTCCCCGACCTGGCGGAACTGGCTCGGGCCCCGCTGGAGGCGGTGCTGGCCCTATGGAGCGGGCTGGGCTACTACGCCCGCGCGCGCAACCTGCACCGCGCCGCCCGCCTCGTCGTCGAACGGCACGAGGGCCGCTTCCCGCGCCGGTTCGAGGACATCGTGCGGCTGCCCGGCGTGGGGCGTTCCACCGCCGCGGCCATCGCCGTGTTCGCCTATGGCGAGCGGCGCGCCATCCTCGACGGCAACGTGCGGCGCGTGCTCGCCCGCGTGTTCGGGGTGGAGGGCTGGCCGGGCCAGGCGGCGGTGGCCGCGCGGCTGTGGGCCTTGGCCGAGGCACTGCTGCCCGAGCACGACCTGCCCGCCTACACCCAGGGGCTGATGGACCTGGGCGCCAGCGTGTGCACACGCCGCCGGCCGCGCTGCGCGCACTGCCCGCTGACCGCTTGCAGCGCCCGGCTGAGCGGTCGCCAGCACGAGCTGCCGGCACCGCGCCCGCGCCGCGATGCACCGCGGCGGGAGGCGGACCTGCTGGTGTTGCTGCATGCCGGGGCAGTGCTGCTGGAGCGCCGGCCGCCCAGCGGGGTGTGGGGCGGCCTGTGGAGTCTGCCGCAGTGTCCGCAGGGGGTCGATGCGGGCGAGGCCGCGCGCCGTCTGGGCTGCGAGCCCGCCGCCGTGGAGCCGTTGGCGCGGTTGGAACACGCCTTCACCCATTTCACCCTCAGCATCCGCCCCTGGCTGGTGCACGTGCGCGCGCCCATCGCCGCCAGCGAGTCGGCCGGGCGGCTGTGGCTGCCGCTCGCGGAGCTGGACGGTGCGGCCCTGCCCGCCCCCGTGCGGCGCCTGCTGCAGGCGGTGGACGCACGCACGGGACAGGCCGGACAGGAGTGAGCATGCTGATCTGGGCCCAGTTCCTGCTGTGCCTGCTGCTGATCGCCGTGGCGGGCTACCGGCTGTCGCTCTATGGCGACATGATCGCCGAGAAGCTGGGGCTCACCCGCACCTGGATCGGGGTGATCCTGGTCGCCTCGGTGACCTCGCTGCCCGAGCTGGTCAGCGGGATCAGCGCGGTGACCGCGGCGCACACCCCGGACATCGCCGTGGGCGACGTGCTGGGCTCCTGTGTCTTCAACCTGGTGCTCATCGTGGTGATCGACTTCTTGCAGCGGCAGGAGTCGGTCTACACCCGCGCCCATGTGGGTCACACCCTCACCGCCGCCTTCGGTGTGATCCTGATCGGTTTCGTCGGCCTGAACCTGCTGCTCGCCCGCGCGGGTCTGGTGCCAAGTCTGGGCCACGTCGGGCTGTATACGCCGGTCATCGTGCTGCTGTATGCGCTGGCCATGCGCGTAGTGTTCCAGTATGAGCAGATGCGCGGGCTGCCGACCGCGGAAGTGGTCGATGCGCGCTACCAGGCGGTCAGCCTGCGCCGCGCCGCCTGGGGCTATGCCCTGGCCGCCGCGGTGGTGGTGGCCGCCGGCGTGTGGCTGCCCTTCGTCGCCAAGGCCGTTGCTGCCCAGCACGGCTGGGGCGAGGGCTTCGTTGGCACCCTGTTTGTCGCCGCGGTCACCTCCGCCCCCGAGGCCGCGGTATCCATCGCCGCCGTGCGCCTGGGGGCGCTCGACCTGGCCCTGGGCAACCTGTTCGGCAGTAACCTGTTCAACATGGTGATCCTCGCCCTGGACGATCTGGCCTACACCCAAGCGCCGCTGTTCTCGGCGGTCGAGCCGGCGCATGCCGTGTCCGCCCTCTCCGCCATGGTCATGAGTGGCATCGCCATCGTCGGCCTGTTCTACCGCACGCGGCAGCGGGTGCTGCGCGCGGTGGGCTGGACGAGCCTGTTCCTGCTCGCCGTGTACCTGGTCAATGCCTATGCGCTCTATCTATACGGCCGCTGAAGGCACGCGGTTTCAGTGCAACACGCGCGGCATGGACAGGACGAACTCGGGGATTTCGGCCTCGAATCGGTGGCCATCCTCGGCCACCATCTGGTAGCTGCCGCGCATGGTGCCCACCGGGGTGGCGATGGCCGTGCCGCTGGTGTACTCGTAACGCTCGCCGGGTCTGAGCAGCGGCTGCTCGCCCACCACTCCCAGGCCGCGCACCTCCTGCACCACCTGGTTGGCGTCGGTGATGATCCAATGGCGCGAGATGAGCTGGGCGGCCAGTTCTCCGGTGTTGACGATGGTGATGGTGTAGGCGAAGACGAACCGGCCGGCCGCCTCGTCCGACTCCTCCGGCAGGTACACCGCCTGCGGCGTGACCTGGATGCGGTATTTGCTGGACATGGGTGTGCGCGATCAAGGCTTGCGCCCATTGCACCCGAAAACGCGCGCCCTGTCCAGTCTGCGCGCGTGGGGTTAAAATAAAAACTTTGCCGAATCGGGACCCGATCATGCCGCAATACCGCATCGCCCCCTCCATCCTGTCGGCCAACTTCGCCAAGCTGGGCGAGGAGGTGGACAACGTGCTCGCCGCCGGCGCCGACATCGTGCACTTCGACGTGATGGACAACCACTACGTGCCCAACCTCACCATCGGGCCGCTGGTGTGCGAGGCCCTGCGCAAGCACGGGGTCACCGCCCCCATCGACGTGCATCTGATGGTCAAGCCGGTCGATCGCATCATCCCCGATTTCGCCAAGGCCGGCGCCACCTACATCACTTTCCACCCCGAGGCGAGCGAACACATCGACCGCACCATAGGGCTGATCCGCGACAACGGCTGCAAGCCGGGCCTGGTGCTCAACCCGGCCACGCCGATCGAGGCCCTGGAGTGGGTGCTGGAAAAACTCGACATGGTGCTGCTGATGAGCGTGAACCCCGGCTTCGGTGGGCAGAAGTTCATCCCCTACGTGCTGGAGAAGGCACGCCGGGTGCGTCGCATGATCGACGAGCGGGCGCCACACGTGAGCCTGGAGATCGACGGCGGGGTGGGGCCGACCAACATCGCCGAGGTCGCCCGCGCCGGGGTGGACACCTTCGTCGCTGGCTCGGCCATCTTCGGCGCCGGCAAGGACACCGACCCGCACCGCTACGACAGCGTCATCGCCGCCATGCGGGCGGAGCTGGCCAAGGTCTGATGCCGGGGTCACCCGCCGTGCCTGTCACGCCGGCACAACCGCTGGCCGTCCAGGCCGTGGTCATCGACCTCGACGGCACCCTGCTCGACACCGCCGCGGATCTGGCCGATGCGGCGGCGGCCATGGCCACCGAGCTGGGCCTGCCGGCGCCTGATCCGGAACGGCTGAAGACCTACATCGGCAACGGCGTGTCGCGGCTGGTCAAGCGGGTGCTCACCGGCCAGATGCAGGCCGAGCCGCCAGCGGAGCTATTCGCGCGCGCCCTACCCATTTTCGAACGCTACTATGGTCAGTGGGTCTCGCGCAAAAGCCGTCCCTATCCCGGGGTGGTCGAGGGCCTGCAGGCGTTCAGGGCGATGGGGCTGCGCCTGGCCTGCATCACCAACAAGGCCATGCGCTTCACCGAGCCCCTGCTCAAGGACACGGGGCTGTACGACTACTTCGAGCTGATCCTGGCCGGCGACAGCCTGCCGGAGAAGAAGCCCTCGCCGCTGCCGCTCAAGCATGCCTGCGCCGTGTTCGGCATCGCCCCACGTGAGCTGCTGCTGATCGGCGACTCGCTCAACGACACCCAGGCCGCGCGCGCCGCCGGCTGCCCCGTGTTCTGCGTACCCTATGGTTATAACCGCGGCCGGCCGGTGGAGGAGCTCGAGCCCGACGCGGTGGTGGACTCGCTCGCCGAGGTCGCCCGGCGGGTGGTCAGGGCGTGATGACCGAGGACCAGTTCAACGCCCTGGCCCGCGCGGGCTACAACCGCATCCCGGTGTTCCGTGTGCTGCCGGCGGACCTGGACACGCCGCTCGCGCTGTACCTGAAGCTGGCCAACCGGCCCTACACCTATCTGCTCGAATCGGTGGTCGGCGGCGAGCGTTTCGGCCGCTACTCCTTCATCGGCCTGCCGGCGCGCACCGTGCTGCGCGTGCATGGTCATTTCGTCAGCGTGGAGGTCGATGGTGCCGCCGTGGAGCAGGGTGACCACGCCGATCCGCTCGCCTTCGTGCAGGCCTTCCTCGGCCGCTACAGGGCCGCACCGCTGCCTGGACTGGCGCGTTTCCCCGGCGGCTTGTGCGGCTATTTCGGCTATGACACCGTGCGTTACATCGAAAAGCGGCTCGCCGGTACGGTCAAGCCCGACCCCATCGCCGCGCCGGACATCCTGCTGCTGCTTACCGACGAGTTGGCGGTGGTGGACAACCTGAGCGGGCGGCTCACCCTCATCGTCTATGCCGACCCGCTGCAGCCCGAGGCCTATGCGCGCGCGCAGCTGCGGCTGCACGAGCTGGCCGCCGCACTCGACCGCCCCGTACACGCCCCGGCGGTGGTGCGCGCCGAGCCGGCGGAGCCGGTGAGCGAGTTCGGCGAGGCGGCGTTCAAGGCCGCGGTCGAGCGGGCCAAGCGCTACATCTACGACGGCGACATCATGCAGGTGGTGCTCTCGCAGCGCTTGCGCCGACCCTTCCGTGCCCATCCGCTGGCGCTGTACCGGGCGCTGCGCAGCCTCAACCCTTCGCCCTACATGTTCTATTTCGACCTGGGCAACTTCCACGTGGTGGGTGCCTCGCCCGAGATCCTGGTGCGGCTGGAGGGCGGCACCGTCACCGTGCGCCCCATCGCCGGCACGCGACCGCGCGGGGCCACGCGCGAGGAGGATCTGCGGCTGGAGGCGGAGCTGCTGGCCGATCCCAAGGAGCGGGCCGAGCACGTGCAGCTGATGGACCTGGGGCGCAACGACGTCGGCCGGGTGGCCGAGGTGGGCAGCGTGCGGGTGACCGAGCACATGGTGGTGGAGCGTTATTCCCACGTCATGCACATCGTCTCCAACGTGGAGGGGCGGCTCAAGGCGGGCCTCACCGCCATGGACGTGCTACGCGCCACCTTCCCGGCCGGCACGGTGAGCGGTGCGCCCAAGATCCGCGCCATGGAGATCATCGACGAGCTGGAGCCGACCAAGCGCGGCGTCTATGCCGGGGCCGTGGGCTATCTCGGCTTCAGTGGCGACATGGACCTGGCCATCGCCATCCGCACCGCCGTCATCAAGGACCAGACCTTGTACGTGCAGGCGGGCGCCGGCATCGTGGCCGACTCCCAGCCCGACAGCGAGTGGCGCGAGACCTGCAACAAGGCCCAGGCCGTCATACGCGCCGCGGAGCTCGCCCTGGGCGGCGACTGACCGCCCGCTGAGGCCCAGCTGGCCCAGCCCGGCGTTGCGGCGATGGCGCCCCCCGCCCGAGGCCGCCGCAAGCTTGCCGCAGGCGCGCATTGCGCCAGCATCGGGCACAATAGCCCCAGGGAAGCATCAGGCTGGGACCGAATCATGGACGAGCAGGACGCACCACGCCAGCGCGCAGCAGCGCCGGACCCCGGACAGCCTTTGCGGCTGCCGGTCGGCCGCTACCGCGCACGATTCGAGGCCGAACGACCTGTGCGCATGAGCGAGTTCCCTGGCTCTGCCTGGCGCGGCGCCTTGGGGCACGCCCTGAAGAGAACGGTGTGCATGACCCGTCTGCCCCGTTGCCGGGAGTGCGCGCTGTACCATTCCTGCGCCTTCCCGTATTTCTACGACACGCCCCCGCTGCCGGGCTCGATCAAAATGCGCCGCTACCAGACGGCGCCGCATCCCTACGTCCTGTTGCCCGGCGAGGATGGCGCGACGGACTATGCGCTCGACTTCACCCTGATCGGCCAGGCCAACCGCCACCTCGCCCTGATCATCCATGCGCTCGCCAAGGCAGCCCAGGGCCGTAAGGGTGTGGCCGGAAACATCCTCCAATTGCGCGCAGTCGAACAGGAGACCGCACCTCTGGGCAGCAACACCTGGCAGCCCATCTACCGACCGGGAACGTCCCTTGAGGCTCTACCGCTCGCCCGCCCTGAAATCCCCCCGGCGCCCACATCCTGCCGCATCCGGCTGCTGACCCCCATGCGCGTCAAACGCGAGGGCCGGCGCGTCGGTCCCGTGGAATTCCGCTTTGCCGACCTGTTCGGGCATTTGCTGCGGCGGGTCTCCATGCTCACGGCCTTCCACACCGACACCCCGCTGGAGACGGATTTCCGCGGCCTGATGGCGCAGGCCCGGCAGGTGACGGCGCGTAGCGAGCTCGCCTGGGAGGAGAAGCCGCGCTACTCGAACTCACAGAAGGCGGCCATGAAGCTGGGCGGGGTGGTGGGGAGCATCCACCTCGTGGGTGTGGACCTGGCGCCCTTCTGGCCCTACCTGTGGCTGGGCCAGTTCATCCACGCCGGCAGCGGGGCCACCATGGGCCTGGGTCGGTACGAGATCGAAGCGGCAAGCTTGCAGGCTCATCCCCTGAGCCCGAGCTGACCGAAAATGCGGGGGTGACAGGAGGACGCAGCCATGACACCCGATCAGCCGCACACCTATCCCCGCCGCATCCTGCTCGCCGTCACCGGGCTGTCGCCGCAGGTGGTGACCGAGACCCTGTACGCCCTCACGCAGCAGACGCCCGCCTTCGTGCCCACCGAGGTGCGGCTCATCACTACGCGCGAGGGGGCCGAGCGCGCCCGCCACGCCCTGCTGTCGCAGGACCCCGGCTGGTTCGCGCGCTTCTGCCGCGACTACGGGCTCAGCGGGCTGCGCTTCGACGAGACCTGCATCGAGGTGCTCACCGACGCAGCAGGGGCTGTGCTCGACGACATCCGCACCCCCGCCGACAACCAGCGTGCCGCCGACGCCATCACCGAGACCGTGCGCGCCCTCACCGCCGACGAACAGGCGGCATTGCATGTGTCGATCGCCGGCGGGCGCAAGACCATGGGCTATTACCTCGGCTACGCCCTGTCCCTGTTCGGCCGCCCGCAGGATCGCCTGTCGCACGTGCTGGTCAGCGAGCCGTTCGAATCGAGCTGGGACTTTTTCTATCCCACCCCCTATGAGCGCATCATCCAGACCCGTAACGACAAGCTGGCCGACTGCCGCGAGGCGCGCGTCACCCTGGCCGAGATCCCCTTCGTGCGCCTGCGCGAGGGGCTGCCGCCCAGGTTGCTGCAGGGCGATGCGCGCCTGAGCGAGATCGTCGCCGCCGCCAATCGCGCCTTGCAGTCACCCCGGCTGGTGATCGACCTGGTCGCCCGTGCGGTGTGGGCTGACGATACCCGCATCGAACTCAGTACGGTCGAACTGGCCATCCTCTACTGGCTCGCCCGCCGAGCACGCCGTGGCGAGGCCGGCGTGGATTGGACCACATCCCAGGCGGCGGATGAATTCCTCGACCTGGCGCGACATGTGATCAACCCCTCCAGCGGCGAATACGAGCGGGCCAAGGAATCGCTCGACTGGCGTCGCCCGGCGGCAATCAGGCTGGGCGAGTATTTCCAGCCGCACAAGTCGCGCATCAACCGCGCCTTCGCCG
>JANWZL010000078.1 GCA_025054655.1 Thiobacillaceae bacterium
TCGCGGCAGGCGTCGAGCAGGCGGAAGACCGCCGCCGCCTTGTCCAGGCATTCCTGGTATTCGGCCTCGGGGTCGGAGTCGGCGACGAGGCCGCCGCCGGCCCAGAAGACGAGCCTGTCGTCCTGCCAGGTCAGGGTACGAATGGCGATGCTGGTGTCCATGTCACCGTCGAAGCCGATGTAGCCGATGGCGCCGCAATAGACGCCGCGGCGCTGCGGCTCCAGCTCGTCGATGATCTGCATGGCGCGCAGTTTGGGCGCGCCGGTGACGGAGCCGCCCGGAAAGGCCGCGCGCAGCAGCGACAGGGCGTCTTCGTCCGGGCGCAGGCGGCCGGTGACGGTGCTGACCAGGTGGTGCACCTGGGCGTAGCTCTCCACTTGGAACAGCTGCGGCACCCGCACGCTGCCGGTGGCGCACACGCGGCCCAGGTCGTTGCGCAGCAGGTCCACGATCATGAGGTTTTCGGCCTGGTCCTTGGCGCTGGCGCGCAGCTCCTGGCGCAGACGGGCATCCTGCGCCGGCTGGGGGGAGCGCGCCCGGGTGCCCTTGATCGGCCGGGTTTCGACCTCGCCCGCGCGCACCTGCAGGAAGCGCTCGGGCGACACCGACAGCACCGCACCCCAGGGCAGGCGCAGGTAGGCCGAGTGCGGGGCGGGGCTCAGACGCCGCAGGACCTGGTAGGCCAGCCAGGGGTCGCCGGCGACCGGACAGCCGAAACGCTGGGCGAGGTTGACCTGGTAGCAGTCGCCGGCGCGGATATAGGCCTGCACCCGGTCGAAGGCCAGGCGGTAGGCCTGCGGCGTGAAGTCGGCCGCAAGCGGCCCGCGGCGGCTGAAGGGTGCACGCCGACGCGCGGGGGTGGGCCGGCTGAAGCGGTCGATGAGCGTCTGCCGCTGCTCCGGGTCCATCGGCCGCCGCCCGGCGTGGACGAACCAGCTGCGCCGTTCGTGGTGATCGACCAGGACCGCCCAGTCGTACAGCCCCACGGCCAGATCGGGCCAGCCACAGGGCGGTTTGTGCGCACCGGGCAGGCGCATGAAGCGGCGGGCGAGGTCATAGGCGAAATAGCCGATGGCGCCGCCGGCGAAGGGCAAAGGGCTCCTGGCGCCGCGGGGGGCGAGGGCCAGGCGCAGCTGCGCGAACGGGTCGCCGGTGGCCTCCGGCGCAGGCCTGCGTCCGCGCTCGGCGCCGTAGCGGTCGTCGCCGACCAGGGTGGCGTAGGGTCGCGCCGCCAGGATGTCCCAGCGCCCGCCGCCGGCGGGATGGGCGCTGTCCAGGAAGACGGCCCAGTGCTCGTCCGCAAACGGCTCGAACAGGGCGGCGCTGTCCGCGTGGTAGGGCAGCTCGATGAGGCTGGGCGGCCGAGCCTGCATCTCACCTCGGCGGCAAACCGGTGCGCGCCCGCGCGATCGAGTGTGTGGGCGGCATGTTCGGCTCGTCATACCCCCCTCCCAGTCGGTTGCGGGGGACAGGGGAGCGGCAGACGGGCACGACGGTCATGCCCTGGCGGGCCTGCTCGCAGTCATGTCCGCTGGCTGCGGTCCGGGTCGGGGCGAAGGGGTGGGACATGGCGTGCTGCACACTGGCTGGCAGGGCCTATGATACCCCGTTTGCCGTGAGTGGACCGGCCGGGCTCGTGCCGTTTGCTCTACACTGCAAGGCTGGGTTTGGGATGTGGGGTAGGCGTTGACCTGGTGGCATCATTTCGCGCTCTCCGGTGTGCAGACCTGGCTGTGGCTGCCACCGCTGGCCGCCTTCGGCATCAGCCTCGTCTGCAGCATGGTGGGGGTGTCGGGCGCCTTCCTGCTCATGCCCTTGCAGATGAGCCTGTTCGGGTTCGCCAGCCCTGCCGCCAGTGCGACCAACCTGGTGTACAACCTGGTTGCCCTGCCCGGGGCGATGCTGCGTTTTGCGCGCGAAGGGCGGCTGATGCTGTCCATGGCCCTGCTCATCGCCGCCGGCTGCGCCCCGGGCGTGCTCGCCGGCGCGTGGTTGCGCACCCATCATCTGGCCGAGCGTGCGGCCTTTGAGCCCTTCGTCGCGGCCGTGCTCGCCTGGGTGGCCTGGCGCCTATGGTTGGACGTGCGCCACGGCGGAGGGCCGCCGACGGCGGGGCGGGTGCACGACGGCGTGCTCGACCGCCGCGCGCTGCGGTTCGACTACGGCGGGCAGACGCACGTGCAGCCGATCCTGCCCCTGCTGGGCCTGTCCTTCCTGGTGGGGGTGGTCGGCACCGCTTACGGCATCGGCGGCGGGGCCCTCATCGCCCCGCTGCTGGTGGCCCTCTACCGCCTGCCCATCCACGCCATTGCCGGGGCCACCCTCACGGCCACCTGGATCACCTCGGCCCTAGGCCTGGGCGCCTATGCCGTCCTGCCCGCCCCTGCACAGGTCGCCACCACACCGGATTGGGCGCTGGGGGTCGCTTTCGGTGTGGGTGGCCTCGCCGGGGCGAGCCTGGGGGCGCGGCTGCAGCGGCGTATGCCAGGGCGGGCGCTGAAGGGGCTCATGGCCGTCATCGTCACTGCCCTGGCCGCTTTCTACGCCTGGCCGGGCTGACAGCCGCTAGAGCGGCAGCCAGCGGCGTTCGCGCGTGTAGTGCATGTAACCGACACTGGCGCCGGTGCGAAAACCCACCCCCAGGCGGATGGGGGCGAGCACGATGTCGTCGCGCCGCTGATAGTTCATGCCCACGCCGCCGACCCAGTACAGGCTGCCGTCCACGCCGGGGAAGCGCTGGTAGATGTCCTCCGGCCGCTTGAGCTGATAGACGAGGATGAAGACCTTGGAGGCGTTCAGGCCCAGGTCGAAGCCGATGGAGGGGCCCTGCCAATAGACCTTGGCGCTGGTGCCGTTCTTGAGGGTCAATTCGCCCTGGCCATAGACGAGGCCGACGGTGATGGCACCGGCCACTTCCTCGCCACGGATGTAGCCGACTGGCCGGCCGTGGTCCCGGAAGGCCTTCTCGATCACCTTGCCCAGGCCTTCGGTGGTCTGGCCGAAGAATTCGACCGCCGCCTGCAGGACGCTGTCCTGGTCGTAGGTCTGCTCCTGCGCCGCCCGGGCCGCAGACATGGTCAGAGCGCCGACGAGCACGAGCACGAACAGGGACCACAGGCCGCGCAGGCATCGCTGTCCGAGATGGGCGTGCATGGGGGTCTCCGCAGTCGGGTTGCAGCCAGTATATCAGCTCGAGCGGGCGTTGCGCGCGCACACCTGAACCCCGTCCAGCTCGGCCTGCAGTTCGGCGTATAGCTCGCTCTCACGCCCGCGATAGATGGGCGAGAAGTGGAATGGCACCACCGTCTTCGCCCTCGCCGCGCGCGCCAGTCGCCCGGCCTGGGCGGCGGTAAGGTGGCGTTTTTCGGCCGCCCGTGCCGCCGCCTCGTCCAGGAAGACGGCCTCGATGAACAGCCAGTCGGCATCGCGCGCCAGGTCGATGATGCGGCGGGCATTGTCGGCGTGATAGGCCACATCGGTGACATAGGCGATCCTCAGCCCCGTGGTGAGCTGCACGCAGTCCATCAGCTCGGCGAGTGGCCGCTCACCCAAGGGGGTGGGGATCGGCGTATCGGCGGGTGCAGCGCGCAACACGGCGTGTTTCAGTGCGCGCAGCCAGGGCCCGACGGGTAGGCCGCGCTCGGCCAGGCGGTTTTTCCAGACGTTGACGTGGAGCGCCTCCTCCAGGGCATAGCCGAGGCAGGGGATGCCATGGTCGAGCAAGACCGCGCGCACGCACAGCCCTGGTTCCTGCAGCACGACCCCGTCGGGGCAGCTCTGAGGTGCGAGCGGCTCACGCCGGAAGGCCGTGCGCACGTGAAAGCGCGCCCGCTCGATGCACCCGTCCGGCTGCAGGGCGTGCACGGTGAGCTGGAAGTCGTTGTCGTAGCGATGCACCAGGTTCCAGGCGTAGGCCGCGAGCTTGGCCTCGACCCGGTCGATGAAGTCGGGCGGGCCATACATGCGCACGCTGCGGTCGCGCCCGAGGCAGATGCGCAGGAACCAGTCGAAGCCCATGAAGTGGTCCATGTGGCAGTGGCTGACGAAGATGTCGCTGACGCGTAGCAGCTTGCGCGGGGCAAGCGGCCTGAGGTCGCCCAAGTCGATGAGCAGGGCCCGCCCCTCGAACAGGCAGTCCACGTAGACACCAGGGTCGCCGAATGGGTCGTTGATGAGCTCAGGCAGAAGGCTTGGGCGCATCAGCTGCGGGTGGCGAGCTGCTGCTCCACCCAGGCGAGCACCGGTTTGAGCCGAGGGGCGAGCAGCCGGGCCGCCTCGTTGGCGTTGACCCATCGCCATTCGTGGTGTTCGGGCCGGCCCAGTTCGGGCGAGATGGGTAGCCGCACGGCGGCCTGCGTGGTCTCGCCCAGGTAGTAGCGGGCGATCTTGTGGCGTGAGCCGTAAGGCCCCACGTCGATATGGACCTCGCCCCAGGGGAAGCTGAGTTCGGTCAGCCCTGTCTCCTCTGCGGTCTCGCGCAATGCAGCGGCGAAAGGGGTCTCGCCCGGCTCGATCTGACCCTTGGGAAAGTCCCAGTCACTATAGGCGCGCAGCAGCAGCATGCGCCAGCCGCCGCCCACGCGGCGCAACACCACGATGCCGGCGGAGGTGGGTGTGTCCCTGCTCATACCTTTATCATAACGGGCATGGACGTGGAGCGTGCGCGCGCCTGGGAAGAGCGCTATCGGGCGGGGCAGACCGGCTGGGACCGCGGGGGTGTGAGCCCCGCCCTCCTGCATTGGCTGGACAGCGGCCGGCTTACCCCCTGCCGCATCCTGGTGCCCGGTTGCGGTTATGGTCATGAGGTGGTGGAGCTGGCCCGGCGCGGTTTCGAGGTGTGGGGCCTGGACATCGCCCCCAGCCCGCTCGCACGCCTGCGGGTGCAGCTGGATGCGGAGGACCTGGATGCGCGCCTGGTGCAGGCCGATGTGCTCACCTGGCAGGCCGTTCAGCCCTTCGACGCGATCTACGAGCAGACCTGTCTGTGCGCCTTGGCACCCGCCGAGTGGGCGGACTACGCCCGCCAGCTGCATGGCTGGCTGCGGCCCGGCGGCGAGCTGTACGCGCTGTTCATGCAGACCCACGCGCCCGGCGGCCCACCCTACCACTGCGACCTCGGCGAGATGCGTACTTTGTTCGATCAGGCGCTGTGGGATTGGGTGGAGCCGCCGCAGAGGCGCGTGCCCCACCCCAGCGGCCGCTACGAGTACGCCGCCGTGCTGCGGCGCCGAGCCTGATTCGGACCGGCGCCAGGCTCACTGGGCCAGGTCGAGATCGGTTTGGATCGCTTCCAGGCCCTTGCGCGCGCAGGCCTCGTCCTGAGCGCCCGTGGGCGCGCCGGACACCCCCACGGCGCCGACGATGTTGCCGGCCGCTTCGATCGGCAACCCGCCGGCGGAGAAGACCAGGCCCTCGACCTTGCCGACCGAGAAGGGCTTGGTGAACCGGTCCTCCAGGCTGGACAGGGGGGCATTGAAGTTGACGGCGGTGTAGGCCTTCTGGCGGCTGACCTCCAGGGTCACGGGCGGGGCCAGGGTGTCGCGCAGCACGACCATCGGCAGACCGCTGCGGTCCACCACGGTCGCGGCCACCTGCACGCCCTCGGCGCGGCAGGCCATGACCGCGGCGTGGGCGAGCCGTTCGGCCGCCTCCAGGGTGAGTCGGGGTACCCGCACGATGACCGGCGCATCCGCGGCCCATGTGGACGGGTTGCTGGCCGTCAGTACGGCGGCAGCGCCAAGCAGACCGAGCATCTTCTTCATATGCGTCCTCCTTTGGTGGGCAAGAGTCGGTGTTCGGGGATGGGCCCCCGGAATTGGGCGATGAGGGCCGGCCACCAGTTCCCTTGGTAGCCGAGGCCGCTGGCACGATGAAAGGCCGGCAGTTGCCACCATGCCAGCCCCGGCCGCAGGTGATGGGCCCCGTGCAGGTTGAAATGCAGCAAGGCCACCGCCAACCAGGGCGGCAGGTGCAGGTTGCGCGCATAGCGGATGTCGTCGAGCGGGGTGCCGTAGTGGAAGACGTTGTCCACCACGCTGATGAGGAAGGCGCGGGCAGCGAGGGCCAGGGCGAGCATCCAGGCGTGGCCGCCGTAGAGGGCGAAGGCAGCGGCGTACAGGGTGAGGGCGAGCGCAGCATCCTGGCGCACGGCGCGCAGGGTAGGGGGGTGCAGGAGCTTGTCGGTGAGCGCCGCCACCACGTTGTCCGCGCGGGCGAGCCGCCGCTCCCACCAGCGGATGGCCGGCCGGGGCAGCAGGAAGATCAGGCTGCCCAAGACCTCGTACAGATACAGCCCGCCGCTCAACCGGAAGTAGTAGTTAAGCGTGAACCACAGCTTCGGGTCGCGGCCGGCCACATAGACCTCGGAGCGCTCGCGTCGGGTGCGGTTCAAGGCGTGGTGCAGCAGATGCCCCCAGCGCAGCAGGTCGAAGGCGGCGCCGTAGGCGATGGCCAGGGCGCGTCCGGCCAGCCGGTTGGCCCTGCGCCCGCTCAGCAGCACTCCATGCATGGACTCGTGCAGCAGGGCCCAACCGGTGTTGGTGAACAGGACCGGTACCAGCAAACACCAGCCCCAGGCCGGCTGCTGCGGCAGCAGGAGGACGGGCAGCAGGACGAACTGGGTCAATGCCAGCAGCAGGCCCAGTAGAAGCAGCAGCCGGTTGAGGACCAGTCCGCGGTGGTGCGGGATGACGGGATGCATGTCGCAGCATCAGTCACTCGGCGCTCGTCCATCATTGTGCAACGGCCGGGGCGATGGCGGCCATCCCTGGGCGATGCGCAGCACGCGGACCTGGTAGCCGGTGTTGCGCTCCTCCTCGTCCAGGGCCTGATGGATGAAGTCGAGGGTGGTCCGGTAGCGCGGGATGATGTTGTATTTGAGGGCGTTGACCCGCTTCTGCGTCTTGCGGCTGGCGGCGAGCAGCCGCCACAGGGCGGCCTCCGCCTCGCCCAGGCGGGCGAGGGTGACCGTGAGGGCGCGCAGCTGCAAGCGCGCCGCGTCGAAGCTGGCATCGGTCCACATCAGGCCGACGGGCTGAAGCGGCAGGGCCTGGGCATAAACGCTGGGATACTCCACGCCCACACTCGAGCGGGCGACGATGCGCAGGGCCACCGCGGGCTTGAGGCCCACCGCCGCCTGGCGCAGCATCTGCCCACCCATGCGCATCTGCACGATGCCCAGCCAGTGGTAGGCCTGCCTCAGCTGCTGTGCGGCCTCCTTGCGCAGGAGGCGGTATTGCCGCAGGCGCTCGTGCACCAGCCGCAGCAGCAGATCGCGTTTCTTCTCCAACATCTGCTCGCCCTGCTGCAGGAAATGCAGGTCGCGCGCGAGGGCGAGCAGGGCGCTCTTGGTGGGGGGGATGGGCAGACGCTCGGTCATGGCGGCGCGAGTGCGGACGGATTGGCGGACGCCTTGTAGTGGCGGGCGAGCTCCGCCTCGCTCACCCGCGTGAGCTGTTCGCGCGGCAGCAGCGACAGCAGCTCCCAGGCGAGCTCCAGGGTGTCGATGACGCTGCGCTCCTCGTCCTCGCCCTGCTGCACGAACCGATGCTCGAAGGCCTCGGCGAAGGCGAGGTAGCGGCGTTCGCCCTCGGCCAGGTCCTCGGCACCGATGATGGCGGCGAGCCGACGCACCTCCTGGGCACGGGCATAGCTGGCGAACAACTGGCTCGCCACCTGCGGGTGGTCCTCGCGCGTGTGGTCCCGGCCGACGCCATCCTTCATCAGCCGCGACAGCGAGGGCAGCACCGCCACTGGCGGGTAGATGCCCTGGTTGGCCAGCTCGCGCGCGAGCACGATCTGCCCCTCGGTGATATAGCCGGTCAGATCCGGCACCGGATGGGTGATGTCGTCCGCCGGCATGGACAGCACCGGGATCAGGGTGATGGAACCGGACCGCTCGCGGATGCGGCCGGCACGTTCATACAGCTCGGCCAGGTCGGAATAGAGATAGCCAGGGTAGCCCCGGCGCGCGGGCACGTCGCCGCGCTGCACCGCCACTTCGCGCAGGGCCTCGCAATAGGCGGTCATGTCGGTCATGACCACCAGCACGTGATAACCGAGCTCGAAGGCCAGATATTCGGCGGCGGTGAGCGCTGCGCGTGGGGTGAGCAGCCGCTCGATCACCGGTTCGTCGGCCAGGTTGAGGAACATCACGGTGCGCGTGAGCGCTCCGCTGTCCTCCAGGCTCTCCTGGAAGAAACGCGCCTCGGCGTTGGAGATGCCGAAAGCGGCGAAGACCACCACGAACTGGCCTGCCTCCTCGCCGATCAACCTCGCCTGGCGCACGATCTGGGCGGCGAGCCGGTTGTGTGGCAAGCCACCGCCGGAGAAGATGGGTAGCTTTTGCCCGCGCGTGAGCGCATTCATGCCGTCGATGGCGGAGATGCCGGTCTGGATGAACTCGCGCGGGTAGGCGCGGGCGGTGGGGTTGATGGGGGCGCCGTTGACGTCGCGCCGCTCGCGCGCGATGAGCGGCGGGCGGCCGTCGCGCGGCTGTCCCAGGCCGTTGAACACGCGCCCCAGCAGCTCGCGGGAGACCGCCAGGCGATAAGGCTCGTCGAGGAAACGCGCCCAGGTGTGCTCCAGGTCCAGGCCGTCGGTACCTTCGAACACCTGCACCAGCACGGCCTCGCTGGATACGCGCAGGACCACGCCGTTGCGCCGCCCTCCCGCGGCATCGCGCAGCAGCACCCGGCTGCCGGCGGCCACCCCGGGCACGCCACGCATCAGCACGAGCCCACCGCGGGCCGAGGTTGCGCTGCGGTATTCGACGATGCTCATGTCGGCTCGATCGCGGCCACCCTGCGCTCAGCCCCGCGCATCGGGGGCCTGGTGGGTGCGCACCAGCGCCTCGAACACCTGGGGGATGGAGGCCACGCGGGCGCGCAAGGCCTCGACCTCCTCCGAACCATAGTGGCCTTTCCAGCGCCTGGCCTCGACCAGCAGCGGCAGCTCGAGCAGCCTGCGCACGGGCACCCCCAGCCCGAGTGCTCGCATACCCTGGGCGTGGATGTCCAGCATGGCCCGCAGCAGCAGGTATTGCTTGGCCGGCGCGGCATGACTGTCCACCGGATCGAGGGCGGATTGCTGCAACACCCCCTCCTTGATCAGCGCCGCTGCCTCCAGGGTCCAGCGCTGTTCGGCCGACAGGGCCTCCACCCCGACCAGGTTGACGATGCGCGTCAGTTCGGCCGAGGCGGCGAGCAGTGCCAACGCCTCGGCACGCGCCGCCTGCCAGCCTGCATCGACGTTGGTCGTCCACCAGCGCGCCGCTGCCGTCACATCGCCGCAGAAGCTCTCCACCCAGTCCACCGCCGGGTAGTGGCGCGCGTCCGCCAGCTCGCGCGACAAGGCCCAGAAGGTCTGCACGATCTCTTTGGTATGACGGGTGACCGGCTCGGAGAAGTCACCACCGGGCGGGGAGACCGTGCCGATCAACGTGACCGAGCCGTAACCGCCGGCGAGGGTCTGCACCCGTCCGGCGCGTTCGTAGAAGGCGGCCAGGCGCGAGCCCAGATAGGCCGGGTAGCCCTCCTCCACCGGCATCTGCCCGAGCCGCCCGGCCACTTCGCGCAGCGCCTCGGCCCAGCGGCTGGTGGAGTCGGCCAGCATGACCACGTCGTAGCCCTGGTCGCGGTAGTATTCGGCCAGGGTGATGCCCACGTAGACCGAGGCCTCGCGCGCCACCACCGGCATGTTGGAGGTGTTGGCCACCAGCAGGGTGCGCTCCAGCAGTGGCCGGCCGCTGTAAGGGTCGGTGAGCCGGGGCATGAAATCCAGCACGTCGGTCAGTTCGTTGCCGCGCTCGCCGCAGCCGACGAAGACCACGATCTGGGCGTTGCACCAGCGCGCGATCTGCTGCTGTAGCACGGTCTTGCCGGCGCCGAAGGGACCGGGGATGGCCGCCTTGCCACCCTTGAGCAGGGGGTAGAAGGTGTCGAGGATGCGCTGTCCGGTGATCAGCGGCAGTACGGCGTGGTCGCGGTAGCGGTAGGGGCGCGGGGTGCGCACCGGCCAGCGGTGGCTCAGCATGAGCTGGCGGATGCGGCCGTCGTCCTGGCGCACGCGGGCGATGCCCTCCGTCACCGTGTATTCCCCGGGCGGGGCGAGCTCCAGCAGTTCCCCGCGCACGTCCGGCGGCACGAGGATGCGATGCTCGATGCTGGCGGTCTCCTGCACCGTACCCAGCACCTCGCCGCCGTTGAGCCTGGCGCCGGCGGCCAGACGGGGACTGAAGGGCCAGCGCCGCGCGCGCGGCAGGGCAGGCAGGTCCAGCCCACGGGCGATGCGATCGCCGCTGGCGGCACGCAACTCGGTCAACGGGCGTTGTAGGCCGTCGTATAGCGTGCCCAGCAGCCCCGGCCCCAGCTCCACCGTGAGCGGTCGCCGCAGGCCCTCGGCCGCTTCCCCCGCACGCAGCCCGTCGGTGTGTTCGTACATCTGCGCCACGGCCTCATCGCCCTCGCGCGCAATGACCTCGCCTGCCAGCCCCAGCGCCCCCACCCGCACCTGTTCGCCGATCGTCGCCGCGGGCAGGTGCAGGCGCACGATGGGACCGTTGACCTCGATCACGTACCCCATGTCTGCGCCCCTCAGCCGAACAGTACGCCCAGGTCCGGCGCGCTGGCGAACAACCGCTCCATCACCGCCAGTGCCAACACCTCGTGCAGGCGTTCCAGGCGGGCCTCGAAGCGGTGGTCCACGCGCGCGGTGTCGTCCAGGGTACGTACACACAGGCCGCCCAGGCTGGGTTTGGGCAGCAGGGCCAGCTCGACCGTGCGGCCGGGTGCCGCCGCGGCCGCGAATTCCCCCCACTGCGGGCGCAGGCGCTCGTAGTCGCGCGCATCGACCTCGGCCACCAGCGGCCCCGGTGGCAGCAGGCGCGCGGCCTCGGCGAGAAAGGCGGCCAGCACCGGGCGATAGCGCGGCAGATCGGCGGTGAGCTCCTGCAGCGCCTGGCTGGCCTGGGACAGGACCGTCTCGGTCAGTACCCAGCGCAAGCGGTCGAACTCCGCCGCCTGCCGGCTCTGCGCCGCCTGCAGCCGCCGGCGCAGGATGCGTTCGGCCTGGGCGCGCGCGGCTTGCAGCTCGCGGCGCTCGAGTTCGGCCAGTCGCGCCTGCGCCTCGGACAATATGCGCGCGCGTGTGTCCTCGGCGTGGCGCAGCGTCTCGCGCGCCAACGTCTGCGCCTGCTTGAGCAGCGCCTCCTCCAGCCGGTCGAGCGGATCCTCAGCCGCCACACCCATCACCTCTCACCCATCCCTCACTTCTCCCCCCTCTTTGCTCGCTTCCCGCTTCTCACTCTTCACCCCCGACCGCCCCCTCACCCAGCACCGCGCGCACCACCTCGTCCACTGCCGGGGCGTAATCGTGCGGTGAGGCCAGCGGCGGCAGCTCGCTGACGACGATGCGCCCACCCTCGTTGCGCAGACGGTTGAGCCAGGCCCCAGGCGCGTGCGCGAGGCCCGCCTCCAGCAACACCAGGGCCTCCGCCCCCTGGGCATGCAATTCGGCCAGGACCTGCTCGACCGTCTCCGGCGTGGCGTCGGGATGGACCTCGGCGCCGATCAGGCCGAACCCTTCCACCAGCCCTGCGCTGCCCAGTACGACCAGGCGCGCCTGTGCGTCCATGGCCTAGATCTTGCCCAGCAGCAGGATGGAGACCACCAGCCCGTAGATGGCAATCCCCTCGGCCAGGCCGAGATAGATCAACATACGCCCGAACATCTCGGGTTTCTCCGCCAGCACGGCGAGTGCGGCCGAGCCTATGGGACCGAGGGCGATGGCGGCCCCGATGGCGGCCACGGCCGTCGGCAGGCCCGCACCGATGATGGCCAGGCCCATGCCCAAGCTGACCTCGCGTGCTGCACCGGCCATCGTCTCCTGCGCCAAGGCCTCATCCACCCCGAGGTAGAGTATGCCCAGCATACCCAGGGCGTATAGCGCCACCTGCGCCAGCAGCCCCACGCGCACCCACGACGGCGGGGTCCGCCGCCGCGTCCGCGTCAGCTCCCAATACACACCGGTGAACACCAGCCCCACTACGCTCAGAACCAGAACACCCACCCATACATACATGCTAGGCTCCCACTCAAACGACACCCACCGTCAAGGACGTCTCGCGACCGCCGAGCCGCAGCGGCCTGAACTCCACACCACCGCCGTTGTAGAAGCGGGCGAACCCCTCGTAGTACATCAGGCGCATGCACTGGATGGCGACGATGCCGCCCTCCAGCACGACGATCAACGCATGGCCGAGGATCAGGGTGAACTCACGCCCGACGCCACCGAGCCCCCCCGCCAGGGCGAACACCGCAAATGACAGCGCCACGTGGTTGAGGCTGAAGGCTGCCACGCGCAGGAAGGACAGCGTGTTGGCGAACGACCGGATGACCGCCTCCGACGTCTCGATCAGGGCCACCAGGATGCGTTCGACCGCCGTGGCCCGGTGGGTACGCGCGCGATGTACGGTGATCGCGCCCAGGGCAAGACAGGCGCCCGCCGCGTGGTATGGGCCGAAACCCTGGCCGAGGTAGAGGGCATGCAGCCCGTCCAGCACCGAAGCGTAGAAGACGAGCCCGGCGAGCCCCGCGCCCTCGAACAGGGCCGCGGCTACCTGGCCCTGATTGAGGCGGTTGTAGGCATGGAGTAGATGCGTCGCGGCGATGAACCCCGCCCCCGCCACCATCGCCAGGGTGAGCAGCTGTTGCGGATCATGCATGGGGGAACGCCAGAGAGCGGGCAGCAGGTCCTCGTGACCAAACACGCTGCCATAGACGAAACCGAAGGCGATGGAGGCAGCACCGCAAGCCATGCCCACCGTGCGTAGCCAGGCGAGCCGGCCGCGCAGCCCTGCGGCAAGCAAAAAGATGGCCGCACCGTGCCCAACGTCGCCGAACATCGCGCCGAACAACAACACGTAACTGAAAGCGAACAGCAGGGTGGGGTCGAATTCGCCGTAGCAGGGCAGACCGTAGTTGCGCACTAGAGGCGTGAAAGGGCGCAGCCAGCGGGGGTGGGCGAGCAAGGAGGGGACGCGATCCAGTTCGTCCGCATGCGGCTCGCGCGCGATCACCCGGTAGCGCCCGTGCAGCCGCGCCTCCAGCGCCGCAACGAGGGCGTTCTGGGCGCGCCGTGGCACCCAGCCGGTGAACACCGTGATCTGCCGGCTGCCGTGTACGCCGAGCGCCGCCGCCTCCGCCAGCGGGCGGGCGAGTTCCAGACGCCAGGCGGCCTCCTGCAGGCGCGCCCCATAACGGGCGGCGTGCTCGGCCTGCGACTGCCTGCAGGCACCCGCCAGCGCCTCGATGCGCGTCTTTTCCTGCTCCAGGTGGGCGCGGGCGGCGGCGGGGTGGGTCTGAAGCTCCTGCGGCACGGGCAGCTCACGCCAGCCCGCCTGGGTGAGCAGATCGTCCACCCCTGCCGCTGCCGGTCGCGGTCCGGCCACCAGGGCAAAGCTCATCTCCTGCGCCTGGTCGAAGGGGATGAGCACGTGTCCGGCCAGGGCGAGGGCCTCCTGCAGGCGTTTCAGATGTGCGCTCGGTACCTGGCCGAGCCGCACCTTGAGCAGGGCATCTGCGCGCAGCAAGCGCGTGACGTCCAGGTCGAGGTGGGTCAGTCGGGCGTAGGTCTGCTCGAGTTCGACCAAGCGCTTCTGCTCTGCCTCCAGGCGCAAATGCTCGTCGTGACAGCGTGAACAGGCCTGCCAAACCTCCCCCAGCCAGGCGTGGAGGGCCTCGAGTTCGGCCAGCGTCGGGGCCGCGGCCACACGCGCCTCCTCCAGCGGGGATGGACCAGACCGCTGCGGGCGGGCGGGGCTGTCGGTCTGCTGCCTGCCACCGTCCTCCAGCCCGCACCACTGCAGGATGCGCTGCAGGCGCGAAGTGGCCTGCAGCCAGACCTGGCGGTAGCTTTCGGCCGGATTGCCGCCCCAGGGCACCTCGCCGTCCGCGGCAGGGGCGAACTGTCCATGGGCGGCCAGCACCAGCGCGGTGTCGGCCGCCTCGCTGGCGAGCACGTACACCGTCACATGCCGCATCGGTAGCGTTCTCAACATGCCCGGCCTCAGTGCAAGTGTCCCAGCGCTCGCCCGATGAGGTCTTCCGGCAGGCCCAGGTGATGCCCGCGCAGCACGGCGCGCAAACCGCGCAAGCCACGCTCGCGCAGCAGCAGATAGGCGAAGGCGCGCGCCAGCGGCGGCGCGTCACTGCGCAGGACGCGGCGGGCGTGCACAGCGGCGGCGTTCTCCAGGCGACAGGTGACTGCGAACACGTCGTCCGCCCCTGCGAGCAGGCGGGCGTAAACGGTGGGCAGGGCGGCCAGCACCGCGGCTAGGTCGGGCAGGGTCACCAGGCGCCGCAACAGGTCGGCGCCGAGCTGGTAATGGGCCCCCACCAGCAGGTAATACACCCGTGGCGGTGGCAGGTCGTAGTTGAACCGGTAGCGTAGCAACCACACCAGATTGATGCGGTCGATCAGCCGGCTCATCAGATCGTGCAGCGCCGCACCAGGCCCGCCCTCGACGGCTCGGGCGTGGCGCACGAGCCCTTCGAGGTAGGCGCGGTCCAAGGTGGCATCGAGGATGAACGGGTCCTGGCTGTCCTCGAATGCACGCCGTGCGTGGCGCACGATCTCGGCATAGGGCCCTGCCTCCAGGGCGCGCATGAGGCTGCGCACATCCTCGGTCTGTGTCAGTGCCGTCAGATCCAGACGGGCGAAAGGTCCCATGTCGATCAGCTTGGGCGCCAGTTCGGCCTGACACTCGCCGGACAGACGAGCGCGGATCAGGGTCTTGACGTTGGAGACCTCGAAGCGCCGGATCCAATAGAGCAGGAACTGCCGTTCTTCCCCTTGCAGGGGTCGCACCAGGATACGGCTCTCCTGCAGCAATCGAGCGATGATGCGTGCCTCCAGCGACGAGTGGATGCTGTAACCTGCCGCCAACTCGGTCAGCCCGCGAGCGTTCAGGGCTTGGCTGACCTCGGCGGGCGAGCGGTGCACCAGGGCGGTCAGTTCGTCATCCGACCACAGGCCCTGAGCAAACAGGCTTACCCGCGTGTCGAGATAGGCGTCGCCCAGCATGACGGTCACAGGCAGGGATCCAGCAACACCGCCAGGGCGGCGGCCACCGCCTCGCTTTCATGGCGTGCCGCCAGCGCCCGCAGTTCGCGGCTGCGCTCTTCATACTTGCGGGCCAGTTCGGCCACCGCCGCCTCCGCCCGGGCCTCGGCCTCGCGCAGGATGGGGGCGCGCAACTCGGCACGGCGCGACTCGAACTGCGCCGTCAGCGCCTGCGCCTGCTGCGCGGCCTCGGCCACGAGCCGTTCGCGCTCACGCTCGGCCTCGGCGACTATGGCCTCGGCACGTGCCTCCGCATCCAGCAGGCGTTGCAGCTGACTGTCCATAGACCGGCACCCCAGTAAATGCTGAATAAATCGTTGCGAGCGGGTGGAGGGCAAGGCGCCCGCAGCGCAAGCTGCGAGACATATCTTGAAGATAGGCGAGGCAGCCGAGCAGCGCGCAACGCAGCCATCCAGCCGCGCAGCAGATTTATTCAGCGTTTCCCCTACGTTCAGTGTAGCCCATCTCACCCATACCCCAGTGCCTTCTGGGCGGATGAGCCGGTAGGATCGGGCGTGCGGGTAGAGGCGGCCGCGGTGCGCACGGCCAAGGTGGCCCGCATGGCACGCGGCCGCGGCAGCGCAGCCGTGACAGCGCCTCAGTATGCGCGTTCAGTGCTGGCGATGGCGCATGTCATGGCGCGGCGCTCGCTCGCGGGCCGACGGGGCCAGCGGTTTGCCCGCGGGTCGCCTGCCCCTGTCGGCGGCGGAGGGGGTGCGGCGCGAGGGCGCGAAGGCCTTCTGCTCGGGGATGACGGCCTTGGGCTCCAGACCGGGCAGGGTGGCCACGGGGATGCTGGCGCCGGTGTAGCGCTCGATGCCGCGCACCTTGCCGCGCTCGCGGTGGTGCGCCAGGGTCCAGGCGGCGCCCGTGCGGCCGGCGCGTCCGGTGCGGCCGATGCGGTGCACGTAGTCTTCGGCCTGCATGGGCAGGTCGAAGTTGATGACGTGGGTGAGCCCAGGCACGTCTAGGCCGCGCGCGGCCACGTCGGTGGCCACCAGGATGCGCGCGCTGCCTTCGCGCAACGCCCGCAACGCCCGGTTGCGCGCGCCCTGGCCCATGTCGCCGTGCAGGGGCGCGGCGGCATGCCCCTGTTGCTGCAGACGCCGGGCCAGGTCTTCCGCGCCCACCTTGGTGGCGGTGAACACCACCGCCTGTTTGAGGGTTTGATCCTTGAGCAGGTGGTCGAGCAGACGCAGTTTGTGCTCGTGCCCGTCGGCGAACAGCAATCGCTGGTCGATCCTGGGTGCGGCCTCGGGGGTGCGGGCGATCTCGATGCGCAGGGCAGCGCGGGTGACGCGCTCGGCGAGCCGCCCGACCACACCGTCCAGGGTGGCGGAGAAGAGCAGGGTCTGGCGTCCGGCCGGCAACCGGGCCACGATCGCCTCGATGTCCTCGGCGAAGCCCAGGTCCAGCATGCGGTCAGCCTCGTCCAGGACCAGGGTGCTGATGCCGGCGAGGTCCAAGCGGCCGCGTTGCAGATGATCCATGAGCCGACCCGGGGTGGCCACCACCAGATCCACCGGGCCCTTGAGCGCCTTCAACTGCACGGCATAGGGGGCGCCGCCCACCAGCACGGCCACGCGCGGGCCGCCCCGGCCGGCGAGCGCCTGGGCGGCGCGGCCCACCTGCTGGGCGAGCTCGCGTGTGGGCGCGAGCACCAGCACCCGGGGCCGGCGCTGCGGGCCTGTGGCGATGAGCCGGTGTAGGCAGGGCAGCAGGAAGGCGGCGGTCTTGCCGCTACCGGTGGCCGAGGAGACCAACAGGTCGGACCCCTGCAGGGCGGGGGGGAGGGTTTGTGCCTGCACCGGTGTGGGTGCGTGATAACCGGCAGCGGCGATGGATTGCAACAGGGTCGGCGCAAGGCCGAAGTCGGTGAAGCGCATGGGCGTCATCCTCTCGAAATGAGGGCCGGTCGGGCCGGCGGGACCGGCAGGCCATAGCCTCACCGGCGACTGGACATCGGCACAACCACGATCTGCGCCGATGCCTGCGAGGGGATGAACGCGTTGGGGTCGTTGCGATGTGGCCTGCGTTAACCGCAGGCCGACGCCACTATACACGAAATCGCCAGTTGCGGGGCGTTTATTTCAACAGCAGGGCGATACCGCTCACCACCAGCAGGGCGCTGATGCCGCGCTTGAAGGCTTCCTGTGTAAGCCGCGTGTGCACGTGCCCGCCGAGGTAGAGAAAAAGCGCCATCACCGGCAGCAGCAGCGCGAGCCAGGCGAGGCTCACGAGGTCGTACAGGCCGGTGAGGAGATAGCCCGCGATGCGGTTGCCGCCGTCGATGAGGTAGAGGGTGGCGAAGGTGGCGCGGAAGGCGGTCTTGTCCAGGCCTCTGAGCTGCAGGTAGGCGACGTAGAAGGGCCCGCCGGTGCCGAACAGGGTGCCGATCAGCCCGCCGAAACCGCCGGCGGGAATGGCCCACAGCCTCGACTCGCTGCGGGCCGGGGCGCGGGCAAACAGCTGGTAGAAGGCGAAGGCAATGATGAACACGGCCAGGGCCTTGGTCAGCCACTCGAGGTCCACCGTCTTGAATAGGATCAGGGCGGCGGCCACCCCCAGCACCATGAAGGGCAGGGTAGGCAGCACCGTGCGCCAGGAGATGGCCTGACGGTTGGCTACCCCGTGGCTGGCGGAGGCGAGGTAGTCGAGCAGCACGATCAGGGGCACGGCCTGGGTGAGCGGCATGCCGACGAGCAGAAGCAGCGGCACCGCGATCAGGCCGGAGCCGAAACCGGCCACGCCGCGCACGAAATAGGCCACGGCGACGATGACGAGCGCCGGCACGACCTGGCCGACGGCCAGCTCCGCGAAGGGCAGCACGACCTGACCTCTAGGCGAAGCGGTTGCTCAGCCGCCCGATGCCCTCGATGTCGATCTCCACCGTGTCGCCGGGGTTGAGGGCGTCGGCCCCCAGCGAGGTACCGCAGGCGATGACGTCCCCCGGCATGAGGGTCATGTCGCGCGACAGCAGGGCCACGATCTCCCGCGGCCGGTAGAACATGTCGGCCACCGGGTAGTCCTGCTTGACCGCACCGTTGACCAGGGTGCGCACGCGCAGCCCGTCCGGGTCGATGCCGCGCACGATCCAGGGCCCGATCGGGCCGAAGGTGTCGAAGCCCTTGGCACGCGACCATTGCACGAAACTCGGGTCCGACTTGAGGATGCCGCGAGCGGTGACGTCGTTGACGCAGGTATAGCCGAAGATGTAGTCGTCGGCCTGACTCGCCTCGATCATGCGGCAGGGCCGGCCGATCACCACCCCCAGTTCGCCCTCGAACACGACCGGGCCGCTGTAGCTGGCGGGCTGGCGGATGCTCTGCCCGTGCGCGATCACACAGCTGTCGGCCTTGAAGAAATAGAGCGGGTGGGCCGGCATGCTCAGGCCCTCGTAGGCCGCGCGCTCGGCGAAGTTGTTCCACAACCCGATGAATTTGCCCGGCTGGCAGGGGGGGAGCAGCCGCACGGCGTGCAGGGGGAGCCGCTCCTGGCTGGGTCGCTGTTGACCGAACAGGTCACCGTGGTGGATGTGGATGTCTCCCTCTTGCAGACGGCCGAAACCGATGCGGCCGCCATGTTCGAATCTCAGCCAGGTCTCTGTCATGCAACTCACTCCGGCGGGTTTTGCTGGGATCTTGCTCGGTAGACGACCACCGCGACGGGGTTCAATTTATGTCTGGGTGTGCCGTTAAGTAGATATCCTCACATGAACACCGTGACGATGCAAACCTCCTGCCCCAATGCGTACAACACCTCGTCCAGCTCGGCCAGAGCATCATGGAGCCGGTCGATGGCGATCGTCGTCGCCTGTCTGCCCCTGCTGGGGGTCACGCTGTACGCCTTCCGCGGTCAGGCTGCGACCACTGCGCTGCTCGACCTGCCCCTGTCCACACTCCTCCTCCTGACGCTGGCACTGCTGCCGCCGGTGTGGGTCCTGGGCCGCAGCCTGTGTACGGCGCGACCCACGACCGACATCCCCCTACCCTGACCCGAGCTGCCGGGGCGAGCAGGACCGGCGCCAGGGCTGCCGGTTGAGCGGCCCCGACACCCCGGCCTGCGCTGGCATCCGTCACCGGGCCCGTCCACGCCAACGGGCGCAAAGACCCTGTTGCGCCCAGAGTCATTATCCCCTATCGTGCACGCCCAGCCGCCCTCGGCGACGGCCGTGGCCGCGCGGGTGAGCGGCGTGCACAGGAGAGGCAGCGCATGGCCAAGTTCTTCGAGTATCAGGGCAAGGCGTATCTGCGCCAGGCCGGCATCCCTGTGCCGCGCGGGCAGGTGGCCGATTCGCCGACCCAGGCGCGCGAGGCGGCGGCCGCCCTCGAGGGCCCCGTGGTGGTCAAGGCCCAGGTCTGGGCGGGGGGGCGCGGCAAGTCGGGGGCGGTACGGTTTGCCGACACGCCCGGCGAGGCCGAGGCCGCGGCGCGCGACATCCTCGGCATGGAGCTGCGCGGTCTGCCGGTCAGGCAGGTGCTGGTCGAGGAGCGGCTGGAGATCGCGCACGAGTACTATGCTGGCGTGGTGGTGGACACGGCGCGGGAGGTGCGTGCCCCGGTGGTGATGTTCAGCACCGAGGGCGGTATGGACATCGAGGCGGTGCCGTCGGAGCGCATCGCCCTGCACAAGGTGGATGTCCTGCGTGGACTGCGCCCGCACGAGGCCGTCAACCTGGTGCACGCCCTGGGTGTGCGCGGCAGCGCCCTGAGCCGTCTGAGCGATCTCCTGGTCCGGCTCTATGCTATGTTCCGCGCCTATGACTGCCGCACCCTGGAGATCAATCCCATCGTCCTCACCCGCGACGGCAAGCTCTACGCCGCCGACTGCCGTATGGCGGTGGACGACCAGGCCGTCTTCCGCCATCCCGAGCTGGGGGTGAAGCTCGCGCGCGAGCTGCCCGGCGAGCCGAGCGAGTTCGACCTCATCGCCTGGCGTTTCGAGGAACAGGACTTCCGCGGCACTAGTTTCGTGATGCAGATGGCCACCCCTGCCGAGCTGCGCAAGGGCGGCTACGTGGGCTATCACGGCATCGGCGGCGGCGCGGCCATGCTGGGCATAGACGCGCTCAGCCGGGTGGGGCTGAAGGCGGCCAACTACGCCGACACCAGCGGCAACCCCACCGCGGCCAAGGTCTATCGCGTGGCCAAGCTGATCCTGTCCCAGCCCGGAATCGAGGGCTACTTCCTGGCCGGCTTCCTGATGGCTAACCAGGAGCAATGGCACCACGCCCACGCCCTGGTCAAGGCCTTGCGCGAAGAGCTGCCGGGACGACCCGGTTTCCCGGTGGTGCTGCTGCTGTGCGGCAACAAGGAGGCCGAGTCGCAGCGCATCCTGCGCGAGGGGCTGCAGGGCCTGCCGGCCGCCATCGAGATCTACGACCGCGCCCATGTGTACGATGCCGCTTACTTGGCGGGGCGCATGGCGCAACTGGTGCAGGCCTACCGCACGCAGCGGGCCTGAGGAGGGGGCGATGGAGTTCTGGGAGAAGACCATTCGCATCCGCATCGACGAGGCCTTGTGTGCATCGTGCACCAGCTATGCCTGCGTCGAGGCGTGCGAGCGCTACGGGCGCGAGATCATCATGCGCGGGCCGGACGGTCGGGTACATCTAGTGGGCGATGCCGAGGAGACCGCGCGGCGGGGCACCGAGTGCCTGGCCTGCGAGTATGAATGCCGGATGCGCGGGCGTGGCGCCCTCAGCATCGAAGTGCCCATCGAGGGGCTCGACGATTATCGTGAGCGCCATGGCCTGCAGGCGGGGTGAGCCATGTCCATCCTGATCGACGAACATACCCGGGTCCTCGTGCAGGGGATCACCGGCCGCGAGGGTTCCCTGCGCACGCGCTACATGAAGGGCTATGGCACCCGGGTCGTCGCTGGGGTGACGCCGGGGCGCGGCGGTCAGGAGGTCGAGGGCGTGCCGGTGTACGACAGCGTGGCAGCGGCCGTCCAAGCCCACGGACCCTTCGATGCCAGCGTCACTTTCGTGCCCGGTCCGCTGCTCAAGTGGGCGGTGCTGGAGGCCATTGACGCCGGCATCCGGCTCATCGTCGCACCGGTGGAGCGCGTGCCGCTGCACGACATCCTGGAGATGGTGGCGGTAGCCGAGGCCCACGGCGTGCGCCTGCTGGGGCCCGGCAGCATCGGCCTGATCAGTCCTGGCAGGGCGGTGCTGGGTTGGCTGGGGGGCAGCACGGAATGGGCGAACACCCTATTCACGCCAGGCCCTGTGGGGGTGATCTCGCGCAGCGGCGGACAGTCGGGCACGGTGCCCTGGGTGCTGAAGGTGGAGGGGCTGGGCATTAGCACCGCCTTGCACATCGGCACCGAACCGGTGCTGGGCCAATCCATGAGCGACATCCTGCCCCTGTTCGAGGCCGACGCGCAGACCCGTGCGGTGGCCGTGTTCGGTGAGATCGGCGGCACCCTGGAAGAGGAGGCGGCGCAGACCCTGCGCGAGGGGCGTTACACCAAGCCCCTGGTGGTCTACATCGCCGGCGCCTGGGCCCCCGAGGGCATGCGTTTCTCCCATGCCAGCAACATCGTCGAGCGCGGCCGTGGTTCCGCTCAGGGCAAGATCGCCGCCCTGCGTGCGGCCGGTGCCCACGTGGTGGACAGCCCGGAGCAGATCGCCCCCTTGATCAAACGGTTGATCGCGTGAAACGGAGAGACGGCCATGCCGGTGATGCGCTCGGTGTTCTACGTGCCCAGCAACAACCCGAAGATGATGGACAAGGCCCCGACGCTCGGCGTCGATGTGCTGACCTTGGACCTGGAGGATGCGGTGCCGCCGGCGGAGAAGGAGACCGGTCGCGCCGCCATCCGTGCCTACCTGCACGAGCGGCGCGCCAGCCAGGTCTCCCCGGCCCTGTATGTCCGGGTCAACAATTGGGAGACCGGGCTCACCGAGGATGATCTGGAGGCAGTGATCTATCCCGGCCTCGACGGCATCTGTCTGGCCAAGTGCGGCGAACCCGCCCATGTGCAGCGTCTGGCCTGGAAACTGGAGGAACTGGAGCGGCGCCGTGGCATGGCCGTGGGCAGTGTGGCCATCCAACTGCTGATCGAGACCGCCCGCGGGGTCATCCATGCCTACCCCTCGGCCATCGCCAGTGCACGTGTCAACTCGCTGATCTTCGGCGCGGTGGACTTCGCCAAGGACATGCGCGTGACCCTGACCGCGGAGGGTGTGGAGCAGCTCTATGGCCGCTACCACACGGCAGTGGCGGCGCGCGCCGCCGGCTGTGTGGCCATCGACGCCCCTTACGTCGGCATCAAGGACCCCGAGGGCTTCGAACGCAGCACGCGCGAGGGGCGGCAGATGGGCTACGAGGGCCGCATGCTGATCCACCCCAGTCAGATCGAGCCCGCGCATCGCATCTACACGCCCTCGCCGGAACAGGTGGAATGGGCACTGGGGGTGAAAAAGGCGTTCGAGGAGGAGGGGCTCGCCCGCGGGGTGGCCGCCGTGAGCTTCCAGGGCAAGATGGTGGATACCCCCGTGTATGAAAACGCCCTCGCCATCCTGCGGACCATGCAGGAGATCGAGGCGGCGCAGCGGCGGCTGACCGGGTCGGG
>JANWZL010000047.1 GCA_025054655.1 Thiobacillaceae bacterium
CGCTTCCTCCTGCGTCAGCCTACCCGCCTGCCACCCCGTGTACGCCTCTTCAAACCGCATCTTGCGCCTCTCCTGTAGCCACTGGGTCCGTCTCATCTGGCACCTCCTCAAGCACCAGTGAAACCGGACATATCTCGTGCTCCAAGTCCGGACAGTTTATTTGCTCGCTACAGAGTCCTTCATGTCCCGGTCGGGTCGGGTTGCGCGGGTGTCCGCACCACCAGGCGCTTGGGGGCCGCCTTGCCTTCCTCGTTCACCTCGACCAGGCCGAGAAAGCGTCCGTCCGGGCCGTAGGCCCGCATCTGCTCGCCCACCCTGAGCCCAGGATGCCAGATGGCCTGGCCCTGGCTGAGCTGCCAGGCGGCCTCGGCGCCCAGTTCGAGGCGGGGCAAGGCCTGGAGCAGGGCATCGGTGGGCAGTAGCCGCTGCAGGCGGTCCGGGGTGGGCATGGCCTCGAGTTCGGCCAGTCCTGTGGCTGCCTCCAGGCGCAGGCCATCGACCGCGAGGCGGGTGAGGGCATGCAGGTGGGCGCCACAGCCGAGGGCCTCGCCCAGTTCGTCGGCCAGGGTACGCACGTAGAAACCCTTGCCGCAGTGCACCAGCAGGCCGAGATATTCGCCGGTAAGTTCGAGCAGCTCGAGCCGATACACCATCACCCTTCTGGGCTGGCGTTCGAGCTGCAGACCCTGGCGGGCGTATTCGTACAAGGGCCGGCCGCCGCGTTTGATGGCCGAGTGCATGGGCGGGGTCTGTTCGATCGCCCCCGTGAAGCGGGGCAGCAGGGCGCGCACCTGCGGCTCGGTGACCGCCACCGGCCGAGTGGCGATCACCGCGCCTTCGGGGTCACCGGTGGTGGTGCGCACACCCAGGCGGATGACGGCGCGGTAGGTCTTGTCGGCCGTGAGCAGGGTGTGGGCGAACTTGGTGGCCTCGCCCAGGCAGATGGGCAGCAGCCCCGTGGCGAATGGATCCAAAGTGCCGGTATGCCCGGCCTTGGCCGCTTGGTACAGCCGTTTGACCCGCTGCAGGGCAGCGTTGGAAGTCATCCCCGCCGGTTTGTCCAGCAGCAGGACGCCGTCAACCCTGCGTTTCATCGTCGGCATGGCGCGCGCGGTCCTCGGCCACCACCTGGTCGATGAGCCGCGACAGGCGCGCGCCGCGTTCGATGGATTGGTCGTATTTGAATGCAAGCCGTGGCATGATGCGCAGCCGTAACCGCTGCGCCAGCTCGCTGCGCAGGTAGCCGGCGGCATGTTCGAGGGCCTCGCCGACCTCGTGGGCGTCACCCTGCATGAGGGTATACCAGACCTTGGCGTGCTCCAGGTCGGAGCTGACTTCCACCGCCGTAATGGTGACGTCGTGGATGCGTGGGTCCTTGGTCCCCCGCATGAGGATCAGCGCCAGCTCTTGGCGGATCTGCTCGGCAATGCGTTGGGCACGGTGGTGCATGGGAGAGAGGGGGGAGGAGTGAGGGGGTGAGTGAGGGGTGAGGAGTGAGGGGGAAGGGGAGGAGGGGGGTTCTGCGCCTCTCTCCTCACGCCTGTCGCCTCATCGCTTTAGAGCGTGCGGGCCACTTCGACCACCTCGTAGCACTCGATCTGGTCGCCTTCCTGGATGTCGCTGAAGTTTTTGATGGACAGGCCGCACTCGAAGCCGCCTTTGACTTCGCGCACGTCTTCCTTGAAACGCTTGAGGGAATCGAGCTCGCCGTCGTGGATGACGACGTTGTCGCGCAGCACGCGCACGCGGGCGGTGCGGCGCACCACGCCGTCGAGGACCATGCAGCCGGCCACGGTGCCCACCTTGGAGATGCGGAAGACCTGCCGCACCTCGGCAAGCCCCAGCATGTTCTCGCGTTTCTCCGGCGAGAGCAGGCCTGCGAGCGCCGCCTTCACGTCGTCCACCGCGTCGTAGATGATGTTGTAGTAGCGGATGTCCACGCCGGAGGTCTCGGCCAGCTTGCGCGCATTGGCGTCGGCCCGCACGTTGAAGCCGATGATCACCGCCTTGGAGGCGAGCGCCAGGTTGACATCGGACTCCGAGATGGCCCCCACTGCGGCGTGGATGACGTTGACCTTGACCTCCTCGGTGGACAGCTTGGTCAGCGCGTGGGTGAGGCCCTCGTAGGACCCCTGCACGTCGGCCTTGATAATGAGCGGCAAGGTCTTCACCTCGCCTTCGGCCATCTGCTCAAAGATGTTCTCCAGTTTGGCCGCCTGTTGCTTGGCGAGTTTGACGTCGCGGTACTTGCCCTGGCGGAACAGGGCGATCTCGCGCGCCTTGCGCTCGTCGGGCAGGACCATGACGTCCTCGCCGGCGGTGGGCACCTCGGACAGGCCCTGCACCTCGACCGGTATGGAAGGGCCGGCCTGCTGCACCTGGCGGCCGTTCTCGTCGAGCATGGCGCGCACGCGGCCGAAGGCGGTGCCGGCGAGCAGGACGTCGCCGCGTTTGAGAGTGCCGGATTGCACCAGCACCGTGGCCACCGGTCCGCGGCCCTTGTCCAGGCGCGACTCGATCACCACCCCCTTGGCCAGGGTATCCACGGGGGCCTTCAGCTCCAACACCTCGGCCTGCAGCAGCACGGCGTCGAGCAGGGCGTCGATGCCCTGCCCGGTCTTGGCGGAGACGTCCACGAACATGGCGTCCCCGCCCCATTCCTCGGGGATCACCCCCTCGTTGGCCAGTTCCTGGCGGATCTTCTCCGGGTTGGCCTCCGGCTTGTCGATCTTGTTCACCGCCACGACGATGGGCACGTTGCCGGCCTTGGCGTGGTGGATGGCCTCGCGCGTCTGCGGCATCACTCCGTCGTCGGCCGCCACCACCAGGATGACGATGTCGGTGACCTTGGCCCCGCGCGCGCGCATGGCGGTGAAGGCCTCGTGGCCGGGGGTGTCGAGGAAGGTGATCACCCCCTTGGGCGTCTCGACGTGATAGGCGCCGATGTGCTGGGTGATGCCGCCGGCCTCGCCAGCGGCGACACGGGTGCGGCGGATGTAGTCGAGCAATGAGGTCTTGCCGTGATCGACGTGGCCCATGACGGTGACCACTGGGGCGCGCGGCCTGAGCTCCGCCTCCTTCTGCGCCGCGGCCTCCTCCAGATAGGCCTCGGGGCTCGTCGTAGGGGCGGGCTTGGCCACGTGACCCATCTCCTCGACCACGATCATGGCCGTGTCCTGGTCGAGGACCTGGTTGATGGTGACCATGTTGCCCATCTTCATCAGCGTCTTGATCACCTCGGCCGCCTTGACCGCCATCTTGTGGGCGAGATCGGCCACGGTGATGGTCTCGGGCACCAGCACCTCGCGCACCACCGGCTCGGGCGCCGCCGCGGGGGCGCTCTCGGCATGCTCCTTGTGCTTGCCCTTGCGCGCCCGCCAGCCGCTCTCGCCCTCGGTCACGCCGCGCACCTTGAGCCCTTTGCGCGCCGCCGGGGCTTCCTCGATGTCTTTCTTGACCGTCGGTTTTTCCGCCTTGGGCTTGACCGCGGGCTTCACCTCGGCCGGCTTCGATGCCGGTGTTTTGGCCTCGACCGCTTGCGTCTCGGTCTTGGCGCGCGCCTCTTCCTCGGCGGCGCGGCGAGCCGCCTCGCGTTCCTGCTTGGCCTTCAGCTCGGCTTCCTGGACAGCGCGCAGCTCGGCCTGACGACGCATCTCCTCCTCACGCGCCTTGATCTCTTCGGGTGTGAGGATGGCTGCCGGCGGCGTTTCTGGTTTCGGCGCGGGCGTAGCCGGGGTCTCGCCCGCCGTGGGCTCTTTGCGTACGAGCACGCGTTTCTTGCGCACCTCCACCTGGATGGTGCGCGTGCGGCCGGTGACGCTGTCGGCGGTCTTGATCTCGGTGGTCTGCTTGCGCGTGAGCGTGATCTTGGTCTTGGGCGCGGCGCGTGTACCGTGCTTGTCGCGCAGATAGTCGAGCAGCCGGCTCTTGTCCTGGTCGGACAGTTCGTCCTCCTGCGATTGCACCGCCACGCCGGCGGCGCGCAGCTGCTCGATGAGCAGGGCCGCGGGCACCTTCAGTTCGTTGGCAAATTGATCGACTCTCATCGGCTCCTCTTCGTTCACCCTGCTGCGATACGCCCGCGTCCGATCAGGCGAACCAGGGCGCGCGCGCGGCCATGATCAGCTCGCGTGCCCGCTCCTCATCCATGCCGGTGAGCTCGGCCAGTTCGTCCACCGACAGGTCGGCCAGCTCCTCGGTGCTGGTGATGCCCTTGGCGGTCAGCAGGTTGGCGGTCTCGTGGTCCATGCCGTCCAACGTCATGAGGTCTGTGGCCGCCCGCTCGACCGACTCCTCGCGCGCGATGGCATCGGTCAGCAGGGCGTCGCGCGCACGGGCGCGCAGCTCGTTCACGGTGGCCTCGTCGAAGGCCTCGATCTGCAGCATTTCCGACAAGGGCACGTAGGCCACCTCCTCCAGGCTGGTGAAGCCCTCCTCCACCAACACCTCGGCCACGGCCTCGTCCACGTCCAGCTTGTCCATGAACAGCGCGCGCAGATCGGCCGCCTCCTGTTGTTTCTTCGCCGCCGACTCCGACTCGGTCATGATGTTCAACTCCCAGCCGGTCAGCTCCGATGCCAGGCGCACGTTCTGCCCGCCGCGGCCGATGGCGTTGGCAAGCTGGTGCTCGTCCACTACCACGTCCATGCTGTGACGGTCCTCATCGACGACGATGCTCAGCACCTCGGCCGGGGCGAGCGCATTGATGACGAACTGCACCGGATCGGGCGACCACAGCACGATGTCGATGCGTTCGCCGTTCAGTTCGTTGGTGACGGCCTGCACCCGCGCCCCGCGCACCCCGATGCAGGTGCCCTGCGGATCGATCTTGGCGTCGTTCGACTTGACCGCGATCTTGGCGCGCACGCCGGGATCGCGTGCGGCGGCCTTGATCTCGATCAGTCCCTCGCCGATCTCCGGCACCTCGAGCTCGAATAGTTTGACCAGGAACTCGGGTGCAGTGCGCGACAAGATCAGCTGCGGGCCACGGCCGCTGCGCTCGATGCGCATCAGATAGGCGCGCACGCGGTCGCCCACGCGCAGGTTCTCGCGCGGGATCATCTGGTCCTTGGGCAGCAGGCCCTCCACCCGGCCGGATTCGACGATGGCGTTGCCCTTTTCCATGCGCTTGATGGTGCCGGTGACCAGCGACTCGTGGCGGGCGAGGAAATCGTTGAGGATCTGTTCGCGCTCGGCGTCGCGGATCTTTTGCAGGATCACCTGCTTGGCGGCCTGCGCGCCGATGCGCCCAAACTCCACCGCCTGCATGGGTTCCTCGATGTAATCCCCCAGCTGCACGTCGGGATCGCGCCGACGGGCCTCCGACAGGTGCATCTGTCGGGCCGGGTGCTCCAGCTCGACCTCGTCCGGTAGCACCTCCCAGCGGCGGAAGGCCTCATAGTTGCCGGTGTGGCGGTCGATGTGCACGCGCACGTCGATGTCGTCCTGGAAGCGTTTGCGGGTGGCGTGTGCGAGGGCTGCCTCGAGGGCGCCGAACACCACCTCCGCATCCACGTTCTTCTCGCGCGCCAGCGCGTCCGCCAACAACAAGACTTCCCGACTCATGCCTTCCTCCGGGCCGTATCCTTGACGCTGAAATCCGGCGCTAGCCGCGCCGACTCGATCTGCTTCCATGGCAGCAGGACTTCGGCGCCCGCCTCCAGTCTGAGCCGCACTCCCTCGGGGCTGGCGCCCAGGAGCAGGCCGATCAACTGCCGGCGCCCCTCGATGGGGAGCCTCAGTTTGAACCTGGCGCGGTTGCCGGCGAAACGGTCGAAGTCGCCCGCCCTGGTGAGCGGCCGGTCCAGACCGGGCGAGGACACCTCCAGCCGGTCGTAGTCCACCCCCTCGACCGCGAACAACCGGGTGAGCTGGTTGCTCACCCGCGTGCAGTCGTCCAGATCCACCCCGCCCGGTTTGTCGATGTATACGCGCAGCAGACCCCGGCCCACCCGTTCTAGGGCGACCAGTTCATAACCCATCCCACCGAGGGTGGGCTCGATCAGGGTCTGCAGCTCCATGCCAGCCGGCAACTCACGAAAATCGACTCACAAATAAAAAATGGGCCCGCCGCCCATCTCAATAATTCGCTGATAGTAGCAGGTTTTTCGCCTTTTGACAGCATCCGGGCCAGGCCGTGGTGATCGCCTACAATGAAGGGGCTGCAGGTCTCTCTCACGCCCCCTCATGTCCCTTGCAGACCAGCGCACAGGTGTGCTTCACCCCGTGGAAGGGCGGATCGGCATCGGTCTGGGACCGACCGCCGAGGGCCGCCGCTGGGTGCGCCTGACGAATGAACGTCCACTGGCCGTGCAAGGCCTGCTCACCGGCTGCACGGCGCAGGAGGCCGTCGCCCGGGTGGGTCTGCTCTTCAGCCTGTGCAGGCAGGCCCAGCGTGCGGCCTGCGCGGCGGCCTTGCAGGCGGCTGCGGGGCGGAGCGAGAGGTCCGACCCGGGCGGACCCGTGCGGCGGCAGCTCCTGACCGAGCTGGCGCGCGAGCACCTGCGGCTGCTGCTGGGCGCGCCCGCGGGGCGGATGGCGTCCGGGGCGGCGCAGGCCCTGCGGCCACTGGCCGCAGAGGGTGCCGTGGACCTGTGGCGCGCCTTGCGCGACGTTCTGTCCGGCCTCGTACTCGGCGAGCCGCCGCAAATCTGGCTCGCACGCGACGCACAGGGCTGGCTCGACTGGTGCCGGCAGCGACACACCGCGCCGGCACGCCTGCTTGACCACCTGCTCGACATCGTGCCGCCCGATCACCCGCACACCGGGCTGCTGCCGAACCTGGCGTCCTGGCGGCGTGAGCACGCTGCGGCCATCGCCGTCCGCTGCCTGGCCGATGCGCGGTTTTGTCGCCAGCCGGAGTGGGCCGGCGCGCCGGCCGAGACCGGGGCGCTTGCCCGTTGGCTCGGGGAGGCCAGGCTGCAGAACTGGCTTGACCGCTTCGGCCGCGGCCCTGCCGTGCGCGTGCTCGCCCGCTTGCTGGAACTGGCCAGCCTGGCCGAATGGCTCGCTGGCGAGGGACCGCCGCTGGTGCGCGCCTGGACGCTGGACGAGGGCACCGGCGTCGCGGCGGCAGAGACGGCGCGCGGGCTGTTGCTGCACGTGGTGCGACTGCGCGCGGGGCGGGTGCGCGACTATCGCATCATCGCCCCCACGGAATGGAACTTCCACCCCCGTGGGGTGCTGTGGGAACAGCTCCTCAACCTGCCGTGGCCGGTACCGCCCGACCGCCTGCATGCCCAGACCCAGGCGCTCGTGGCCGGGCTCGATCCCTGTGTGGACTGGTACATCGAAAGCGCGCATCATGCATGAGTTGTCGCTGGCCGAAGAGATCCTGCGCACCATCGAGCAGGCCGTGCATGGCCAGGGCTGCAGCCGGGTGCGCGAGGTCGGCCTGGAGATCGGGCAGCTGGCGGCGGTGGATGTCGATGCCCTGACCTTCTGTCTGGAATCGGTGTTCAAGGGCAGTGTGGCAGAAGGGGCGCGCGTGCGCATAGACCGCGTGCCGGGCGAGGGCTGGTGCCTGCAGTGCGGCCGCCCGGTGCCGATCGACAGCCTGTACGCGGAGTGCCCGCGCTGTGGCAGTCCGCAGGTGCAGGCGACCGGCGGGCGCGAACTGCGGGTGAAGGACTTGTGGGTGGAATAGGAGGCTGAGCCATGTGCGGGACCTGTGGCTGTGGTGAGGGCGAGACGCGGATCGAGGGAGCTGGCCTGCACCCTCGCGCCGGGCATGAACACGCTGTGCTCACGGCGCACGCGCACCCCCATGCACCCGAGCAAGGGCGGCGGCTGGCGGTGGAGCAGGACATCCTCGCCCGCAACGACCGCTACGCCGCCGAAAATCGCCGCTGGTTGGAAGACAGGGGGGTGTTCTGCGTCAACCTGGTCTCCAGCCCCGGCGCGGGCAAGACCCGCCTGCTCGAGCAGACCATCGCCGCCCTGCGCGAGCGCGTGCCCATGGCGGTGATCGAGGGCGACCAGCACACCAACCTCGATGCCGAGCGCATCCGCGCAAGCGGCGTGCGCGCCGTGCAGATCAACACCGGCCGCGGCTGTCACCTGGACGCGCACATGGTCGGCCATGCCCTGGAGCGCCTGCGGCCGTTCGAAGACGGGCTGCTGTTGATCGAAAACGTCGGCAATCTGGTCTGCCCGGCCGCCTTCGACCTGGGCGAGGCGCACAAGGTGGTGATCCTGTCGGTCACCGAGGGCGAGGACAAGCCGCTCAAGTACCCCGACATGTTCCATGCGGCTAGCCTCATGTTGCTCAACAAGATCGATCTGCTGCCCCATGTCGAGTTCGACGTGGACCGCTGCATCGGCTATGCCCGGCGGGTGAACCCGACGCTCGGGGTCATGCAGGTGTCGGCCGCCAGCGGCGAGGGGCTGGCGGCCTGGACCGATTGGCTGCTGGCTGGCCTGGCGGCGGTGCGGGCGCGGCGCGAACGCGACATCGAGCGTCTCAGGCGCCGCATCGCCGAGCTGGAGGCGCGGCTGGCCGGGCAGGCGTAGGGCGCGATGAACGCCGGCGCGCCAGCCGTGCAGCGGCGGCTACGCGCGCGCGGTGTGGTGCAGGGGGTGGGCTTTCGCCCCTTCGTGTGGCGCCTGGCGCGCGATTTGGGGCTCACCGGCTGGGTGCGCAACGACGCCGCCGGGGTGGAGATCCTGGTCGCGGGGGCGGCCGAGGCGGTGGCGTGTTTCACCGCGCGCCTGCAGGCGGAGCTGCCGCCCCTGGCCCGCCTGGACGGCCTCACCTGGCAGGACGAGGCGGCGGCGGGAGACGCGCCCCACGATTTCCGCATCCTGGCCAGCGGTGGTGGGGTCGCACGCACCATGATCGGCCACGACACCGCGGTGTGTGCCGACTGCCTGCGTGAGCTGTTCGACCCCGCCGACCGTCGCTGGCGCTACGCCTTCATCAACTGCACCGCCTGCGGTCCGCGCTACACGATCACCCATCGCTTGCCCTACGACCGCGCCCACACCAGCATGGCGGCATTCCCCCTGTGCGCGCAGTGCGCACGCGAATACCACGACCCCACCGACCGCCGCTTCCATGCCGAGCCCACCGCCTGCCCCGCCTGCGGCCCGCGCCTGACCCTCGAACCCCTCCCCCCTCACCACTCCCCCCTCACTCCTCACCCCTCACCCGACCCCATCGCGGCAGCCCTCGCCTTGCTGCGGGGCGGGGCCATCGTCGCCATCAAGGGGCTGGGCGGCTACCATCTCGCCTGTGATGCGCGCGATGCTCGGGCGGTGGCCCGGCTGCGGGCGCGCAAAGGGCGCGAGGCCAAGCCCTTTGCGGTGATGGCGGCCAACCTCGCCTCCCTCGCCGCCTGGGTGGAGGCGACCCCGCCCGAGCAGGCCCTGCTCGAAGCGCCCGAGCGGCCCATCGTGCTGTTGCGCAAGCGTCCGCGGGCGGATGCCGCCTTCCCTGGGGTGGCACCAGGGTTGGCATGGCTCGGGGTGATGCTGCCCTACACGCCGCTGCACTGGCTGCTCTTCCACGAGGCCGCCGGCCGCCCTGCCGGCACCGGCTGGATGCGCGAGGCCCAGGACCTGGTGCTGGTGATGACCAGCGCCAATCCGGGCGGCGAGCCGATTGTCATCGCCGAGGACGAGGCCCGTACCCGCCTGGCCGGCCTCGCCGACGCGATGCTGACCCACGACCGCACTATCGTCGTGCGCTGCGACGACAGCGTGGTGCGCCTGGACCCCAGCTCCCCCCTCCACCCTCACTCTTCCCTCCTCACACCTCACACCTCACACCTCACCCCTTCCCCCTCACCGACCTTCTTCCGCCGCGCCCGCGGCTACACCCCACGCGCCATCCGCCTGCCGCGATCGGGCCCCAGCGTGCTCGCCCTGGGCGGGATGCTCAAGAACACGATCTGCGTCACCCGCGACGACGAGGCCTTCCTCTCCCAGCACATCGGCGGACTGGACAACGCCGCCACCTGCGCCATACTCACCGAAACCGTCGAGCACCTGCTCGCCATCCTGGAGGTGCGACCGGCCGCGGTGGCGCACGACCTGCACCCGGATTTCCACAGCACCCGCCACGCCCTGGCGCTGGCGCAGGGCTGGGGTGTGCCGGCCATCGCCGTACAGCACCACCACGCCCACATCGCTGCCATCGCCGCCGAGCACGGGGTCGAAGAGCCGCTGTTGGGGCTCGCCTTGGACGGGGTGGGCCTGGGCACGGACGGCAGCGCCTGGGGCGGGGAGCTGTTGCGGCTGGAGGAAGCGGGGTTTGCGCGCCTGGGGCATCTCGCGCCGCTGCCGCTGCCGGGTGGGGACCGCGCCGCGCGCGAACCCTGGCGCATGGCGGCGGCGGTGCTGCACCGGCTCGGCCGCGGGGCGGAGATCCCCCAGCGCTTCCAGGCCGAGCCGCTCGCCCCGCAGCTACGCGACTGGCTGGCGCGGGCGGCTGACCTGCCGCACACCACCAGCCTGGGCCGCTATTTCGATGCGGCGGCGGCCCTGCTCGGGGTGTGCACGCGCAACGCCTATGAGGGCCAGGCGGCCATGCTGCTGGAGGGCCTGGCCGAGTCTGCTGCACGGCTGGACGTAGCGCCCGGATGGTGCGCGGTGGACCAGGGCCGTGGGGTCCATTGGACCCTCGCACCCGATCTCACCTTGGACCTCTTGCCGCTGTTGGCACGCCTGGCGGACGAGACGGACCCGGCCTTGGGTGCGCGTCTGTTCCACGACGCCGTGGCCGCGGCCCTGGCCGATTGGGCCCTGGCCGCCGCCGGACGCACCGGCAGCCGCCGCCTGGCCCTCGCTGGGGGCTGCCTGCTCAACGCCCGGCTCAAACGGCGGCTGTGCGCCCTGCTGGTCGCGGCCGGGATCGAGCCGCTCACTGCCCATGCCGCCCCGCCCAACGACGGCGGCCTGAGCCTGGGCCAGGCCTGGGTGGCGCTGCAAACCTTCGCCGCCGGGTCTAAGCTATAGCATCATCGAGGAGCCCAACATGTGTCTCGCCATCCCCGCCCGCGTGGTCGAGCGCATCGACGACGAGCGCGCCGTGGTCGAGCTTGCCGGCGTGCGCAAGACCATCTCGCTCGCCCTGGTCGAGGACGTGGCGGTGGGCGATTACGTGGTCGTGCACGTAGGTTTCGCCCTGGCACGGCTCGACACCGCCGAGGCGCAGGCCACCCTGGCGCTGATGGCCGAGGCGGGCCTCATCGACACCCACGCGCCATGAACTACATCGACGAATTCCGCGACGGCGCCCTGGCGCAGGGGCTCGCCCGCGCCATCGCCGCCGAGGCGAGGGCGCAACGCGAATACCACTTCATGGAGTTTTGCGGCGGCCACACCCATGCCATCGCCCGCTACGGGGTGCCCGGGCTGCTGCCGCCCAACGTGCGCATGATCCACGGCCCTGGCTGCCCGGTGTGCGTGCTGCCGGTGGGGCGCATAGACCAGGCCATCCGCCTCGCCCTGGAAGAGAAGGTGACCCTGTGCACCTATGCCGACACGATGCGCGTGCCGGCCTCGGCGGGGCTCACCCTGCAACGCGCGCGCGCGCGCGGCGCGGACGTGCGCATGATCTACGCGGTCAGCGATGCCCTGGCGCTGGCGCGCGCCCAGCCCGAACGCCAGGTGGTCTTGTTCGCCATCGGCTTCGAGACCACCACCCCGCCCACCGCGGTGGCCGTCCTGCGGGCCCAGGCAGAGGGGCTCAAGAACTTCAGCGTGCTGTGCTGCCACGTGCTCACCCCGCCCGCCATGCAGGCCATCCTCGCCGCACCACAGGTCCATCTGGACGGCTTCGTGGGGCCGGCGCACGTGTCCACCGTGATCGGCACCCGGCCGTACGAGCCGTTCGCGCGTGAGCAGGGCAAACCGGTGGTCATCGCCGGTTTCGAGCCGCTCGACGTGATGCAGGCCATCCTCATGCTGATCCGCCAGGTCAACGCCGGCCGCGCCGAGGTGGAGAACGAATACACCCGCGCGGTCAGCCGCGAGGGCAACCGCAAGGCCCAGGCCCTGATGGCGGAGGTGTTCGAGCGACGCGACAGCTTCGAATGGCGCGGCCTGGGCGAGCTGCCGGCGAGCGCCCTGAGGCTACGCGCGCCCTATGCCGCATTCGACGCCGAACGGCGCTTCGGGCTTACCTACCAGGGCGTGCCCGACCACAAAGCCTGCGAGTGTGCGGCCATCCTGCGTGGGGTCAAACGCCCGGCCGATTGCAAATTGTTCGGCACGGTGTGCACGCCGGACACGCCCATGGGGGCCTGCATGGTGTCCTCGGAGGGGGCCTGTGCGGCCTATTACAGCTACGGCCGTCATCAAGCCGCGGAGGGCAGGCGTTGATCGGGATGAGAGCCTCGATCGTCTGCGCCGGGTGCAGCCTGAGCTAACCCACCGGTTCGGTGTCAAACGGCTGCTGCTGTTCGGTTCGACCGCCCGCAACGAGGCGCGCCCGGGCAGTGACGTGGACCTCCTCGTCGAGTTCGAGGGTCCGGCCACCTTCGATGGCTATTTCGGTTTGTTGCACTATCTCGAAACGCTGCTCGGACGACCGGTCGATCTGGTGACCCCGCGTAGTCTGCCCGAACGGCTGCGGGGGATGATCGAACACGAGGCGATCGATGTCACGTGACCCCAGGCTTTATCTGGATGAGCTCATCGAGGCCTGCGAACGGGCACTGCGTTACGGCGGAGGTCTCGAACGTAGCGCATATCTTCCCGGTGCCATGGCCTTCGAGGCCATCTTGCGCCAGATTGAGATCATCGGGGAGGCTAGTGCACATCTGCCGGAGGAGATCCGCCAGCTGGCCCCCCAGATACCCTGAAACGACTTGTGGGTATGCGTAACCGTCTCATACACGGCTACTTCGCCATCGACCCCGACATTGTGTTCGATGTGGTGTCTCGCAAAATTCCCGAATTGGTGGGTATCGTTCGCAGACTCAGGGAGACCCTGGCATGAGCGGGGATGTGAAAGCCGGCTACATGCGGCCGCTGGACCTCAGGCACGGCCGGGTGGAACTCACCCACGGCAGTGGCGGGCGGGCCATGGTGCAGTTGATCCGCGAGCTGTTCGCCCGTCACCTGGACAATGCCCACCTCGCCCAGGGCAACGACGGCGCCGTGCTGCCACCCGCCGGCGGCCGGCTGGTGACGGCCACCGACGCCCACGTCGTCTCGCCGCTGTTCTTTCCCGGCGGCGACATCGGCCGGCTGGCGGTCAACGGCACGGTCAACGACGTGGCGGTGATGGGGGCGACCCCGCTCTATCTCACCGCCGCCTTCATTTTGGAGGAGGGGTTTCCACTCGCCGACCTGGACCGCATCGCCGCCTCCATGGCCGAGGCGGCGCGGGCGGCCGGGGTGGCGGTGGTGGCGGGCGACACCAAGGTGGTGGAGCGGGGCAAGGGCGACGGGGTGTTCATCGCCACCACCGGCGTGGGGGTGTTGCCGGACGGTCTGAGGCTATCCGGCGATGCCGCGCGGCCGGGCGATGCTCTGCTGCTCTCCGGCCCGATCGGCGAGCACGGCATGGCCATCCTCAGCCAGCGCGAGGGGCTTGGCTTCGACAGCCCGGTGGCCTCGGACACTGCGGCCTTGAATGGTCTCACCGCGGCCATGCTCGCCAGTGCAGCCGAGCTGCGGCTCATGCGCGACCCCACGCGTGGGGGGTTGGCCGCCACCCTGAACGAGATCGCCCAGGCCTCCGGCGTGGGCATCCTCATCGACGAGGCGGCCATCCCCGTGCGGCCGGAGGTGGCTGCCGGCTGCGAGCTGCTGGGCCTCGATCCGCTCAACCTTGCCTGTGAGGGACGGCTCATCGCGGTGTGTGCGGCGGCGGATGCACCGCGGCTGCTCGCCGCCATGCGCGCCCACCCCCTGGGCGCGCAGGCCGCGGTGATCGGCCGGGTGGTGGAGGATGCGCGCCGTTTCGTGCAGATGCGCACCCGGCTGGGCGGGGTGCGCATGGTGGACTGGCTGGCCGGCGAGGCCCTGCCGCGGATCTGTTAGGCCGCCAGGGCTGCGGCCGTCTCGCCCTGCAGGTCCTTGAGGATCAGGAGCACGCCCTCGTCGGCCGCCTGCCGCTCCACCTCCGCCGTGGCCTGGGCCGCCACCACGGTGGGGATCACCTCCTTGCCGAACACCCGCATCAGGACCTCGGCGCGGTGGCGCGCGCGGGCAAGATCATCGGCATAGGCCGCCACACTGGCCTCGATGGCCAGGACCACGGGTTTGCCGGTGCTGCGGATCTGGCCCTCGACCAGGGCGTCGATGAGGAAGGCCTGTTGCCGCTCCTCGGCGCCGATGCGCCCCGTCTCCTCGGCATCATCCACCAGCGCCATGAGCTGCTCCTGACTCACCAGGCGGCCGCGCTTGAGCACCATGCCGAAATAGGCGGCGTAGCGTTCGCGCACTCTGCGTTCGAAGTCGCGATTGGCAAAGGCATGGACCTCGCGCTTGAAGTCGGACATAACCTGTCTGAACGAGTCCATGTCCTACTTGGACCTACACGACGCCCTCGATCTTTTCCACCCGCCGCAGCAATTCGGCCATCTTGCGCGGCAACTCCAGCAGCTCGGTGGTGAGGATCAGCTCACGCAGCCGTTGCAGCCAGTCGGGATGGGCCTGCAGCGCGCGCAGCAAGTCGGCGAAGGAGGTCACACGCCAGCCCTCCATCTCGGGGGTGATCCCGGACGGCTCCTGCAGCGTGGGTGCGGTGGGGTCCATGGGCGTGGGCATGGCGGTAGACCTCGGGCCTGCTTGGGCAGCCATACTCCACTCTACACCCCCGCACGCCCGTCTGCAAACTCGTCATGGGCACGCCGTCTTCACCCGCCTTGTCTGCCGTGCACAGCATCGGTTACCATCGCAGCCACACCGACGTGGGAGAGCGCCTGCCAAGCATGTAGGCCAGGCCGCCGAAGGCGTAAGCGCACCCGGTAATCGCTCAGGCAAAAGGACCACGGCGGGGTAAGACTCTGGAGAGCGTGGCACAGGCCACCACCGAAGGGGCAAATCTCTCAGGTACCAGGACAGAGTGGGTGTGAACCGGATCGCAAGCTCTAACCCTCGCCCTGGACCGCATGCAGCACACACCCCTCAACGCCCAACACCGCGCGCTCAAGGCCCGGCTGGTGGATTTCGCCGGCTGGGAGATGCCGCTCAACTACGGCTCGCAGATCGAGGAGCATCACGCGGTGCGGCGCGCCGCCGGCATGTTCGACGTGTCGCACATGCTGATCGTGGACCTGCGCGGTGAGGCGGTGCGGCCGTTTCTGCGCCGGCTGCTCGCCAACGACGTGGCCAAGTTGCAAACCACCGGGCGTGCCCTCTACGGTTGCATGTTGCACGAGGGCGGCGGGGTGATCGACGACCTCATCGTCTATTTCCTGCACGAGGACTGGTTCCGCCTGGTGGTCAACGCCGGCTGCGCCGAACGCGACTTGGCCTGGATCGAGACGCAGCGCGATGCCCTCGCCCCAGGGGTGCAGATCCGGCCTCGGCGCGACCTGGCGATGATCGCCGTGCAGGGGCCGCAGGCGGGGCCCAAGCTGTGGCAGGCCATGCCCGGCACGCAGGCCTTGACCCAGCCGCTCAAGCCGTTTGCGGCCGTGACCGTGGGCGACATGTTCATCGCCCGCACCGGCTACACCGGCGAGGACGGCTTCGAGGTGATGCTGCCGGCGCGCGCCGCTCCCTACTTCTGGCAGGCCCTGCTGGAGGCGGGGGTGCAGCCCTGCGGCCTGGGCGCGCGCGACACCCTGCGTCTGGAGGCGGGCCTCAACCTCATGGGGCAGGACATGGACGAGCGTGTCACCCCCTACGAGTCGGGGCTCGCCTGGACCGTGGATCTGACCGACCCCGCGCGCGACTTCATCGGCCGAGAGGCCTTGTTGCGCCTGCCGCGCAGCCGTCAGCTCACCGGTCTCATACTGCTCGACCGCGGCGTGCTGCGGACGAAACAAAAGGTGCATACCGCCCATGGCGAGGGCGAGGTCACCAGCGGTGGTTTCTCGCCCACGCTCGCTGCATCCATCGCCTTGGCCCGCCTGCCGGCACAGGTGGCCGCGGGCGACGAGGTGGAGGTGGAGGTGCGCCAGCAGCGCCTCAAGGCGCGCGTGGTCAAGCCCCCCTTCGTGCGCCACGGCCAGCCCCTCGTCCAGGTCCACACTCTACCCTCAACGTAGCCTGTATCCCGACCCCTGTAACCCGAAGCCCGACCGCCATGAACATCCCCCCCGACCTCAGATACACCAAGACCCACGAATGGGTGCGCCTGGAGACCGACGGCACGGTGAGCGTGGGCATCACCGACCATGCCCAGGACCTGCTGGGCGACATGGTCTTCGTCGAGAACCCCACCGTCGGCCGGCAGCTCAGGCAGAACGAGGAGTGCGCCGTGGTGGAGTCGGTCAAGGCCGCCTCCGACGTCTATGCCCCGGTGGCGGGTGAGGTGGTGGCGGTCAACGACGAGCTCGAGTCTGCCCCCGAGCGCCTCAACCAGGACCCCTACGGCAGCTGGATGTTCCGCCTGCGGCCCGATGATCCGGCCGCGCTCGACGGCCTGCTCGATGCCGCGGCCTACCGAGCCTTGATCGAGGCCGAAGGCCATTGACCGCCATGCCTTTCTTTCCGCACACCCAGCAGGACGTGGCCGAGATGCTGGCGCGCATCGGCGTGCCCTCGATCGACGCCCTGTTCGACGAGATCCCGCGCGCGCTGCAGTGCGCCGAGCTCAGTGGACTGCCTGCGGGCCTGAACGAGATGGCCGTCGTGCGCCTGGCGCAAGCCCGCGCCCAGCAAGACGGGTTCTACGCCAACTTCATCGGCGCCGGTGCCTACGAGCACCACATCCCCGCCGCGATCTGGCCCATCGTCACGCGCGGCGAGTTCTATTCCGCCTACACCCCTTACCAGGCCGAGGCGAGCCAGGGTACGCTGCAGCTGCTGTACGAATACCAGAGCATGATGGCGGGGCTGACCGGCCTGGAGGTGTCCAACGCCTCGCTGTACGACGGCGCCAGCGCACTGGCCGAGGCCATCCTCATGGCGGTGCGCGCCGCCCGGGGCGGTGCCCGCCGGGTGCTCGTGCCCGCCACTGTGCACCCGCGCTACCGCGCCGTGGCGCGGGCCATCGTCGCCCACCAGGGCATCGAGCTGGTGGAGCTGCCCTACTGCAGCGAGCGTGGCCACAGCCTCGCCGAGGCGCTGGAGCGGCAGGACCCCACCGGCCTTGCCGCCGTGGTGGTACCGCAGCCCAACTTCTTCGGCGTGCTGGAGCCGGTGGATCGGCTGACCGACTGGGCGCATGCGCACGCCTGTCGGGTGATCGCCGTGGTCAACCCGGTGAGCCTCGCCTTGCTCAAACCCCCCGGACAATGGGGTGAGAAGGGGGCGGACATCTGTGTGGGCGACGGTCAGCCCCTGGGGGTGCCGCTGTCGAGCGGCGGGCCCTACTTCGGCTTCATGACCGCGCGCATGGAACTGGTGCGCCAGATGCCGGGCCGCATCGTCGGCCGCACGGTGGACCTGGAGGGCAAGCCCGGTTTCGCACTCACCTTGCAGGCGCGCGAGCAGCACATCCGCCGCGCCAAGGCCACCTCCAACATCTGCACCAACCAGGGCCTGCTGGTCACCGCCGCCACCCTTTACCTCGCCTTGCTGGGCCCGCAGGGGCTCAAGGAGGTCGCGCTCGCCTGTCATGCCCGCACACGCGATCTGGTCGCGCGGCTGACCGCCATCGAAGGCGTTGCGCGCGTTTTCTCCGGCCCCTACTTCCACGAGGCGGCGTTGCGCCTGCCAGCCAAGGTGCCCGAGGTGCTGCGCGCCCTGCGCGCCCAGGGCATCCTCGGTGGCTATGACCTGGGCCGGGACTATCCGGAGCTGGCCGATGCCCTTTTGGTGTGTGCCACCGAGACCAAGACCGAGGACGATCTCAACGATTACGCGCAAAAATTGGCGCGTATCCTGTCGCGCAGGCGCGAGGCCCCGCCCTGCGCCTACAAATCCTGAAACCTTGCCGAGAGGAGCGAACGATGGCAACCGTGACCCTGGGTGGTGAACCGATCTCCGTTGGTGGCAATTTCCCCCGCGTGGGCGAAGTCGCCCATTCCTTCATGCTGGTGGACAAGGACCTGAAGGATGTCTCGCTCGCCCAATTCTGGGGCAAGCGCAAAATCCTCAACATCGTGCCCAGCATCGACACCGCGGTGTGCGCCGAATCCACGCGCAAGTTCAACGCCGCCGCGGCGAGCCTGCCCAACACCGTGGTGCTGGTGATCTCCGCCGACCTGCCGTTCGCCCAGGCCCGCTTCTGCGGGGCCGAGGGCCTGAACAACGTGATCATGCTCTCCACCATGCGCGGGCGCGACTTCATGAAGGACTACGGGGTGATGATCATGGACCCGCCGCTGGCCGGCCTGTGTGCGCGCGCCGTGATCGTGCTGGACGAGCACGACCGAGTGCTGCACGCGCAACTGGTGCCGGAGATCAAGCAGGAGCCGGACTACGAAGCGGCCCTGGCCGCCGCCCGCGGCGAGGGCGCCTGAGCGCATGGCAGCGCTTGCGGCACGGACCTGCCGCATCGGCCGCAGGCGCCTGTCGGATCGCTGTCGCCTGATCTCTGACCTCTGATCCCTGCAACCTGCAACATGCTGATCTTCGATCTCTCCCGTCCCGGCCGCCGGGCCGCCGCCCAGTCGGTGGGGCCCGCCTTGGCGCCCGACGACCTGCCGGCGGAGCTGCTGCGCCAGGCCCCGCCGCCGTTGCCCGAGGTGTCGGAGCTGGATGCCGTGCGCCACTACACGCGCTTGTCGCAGCGAAACTTCTCCATCGACACCCATTTCTATCCGCTCGGCTCCTGCACCATGAAGTACAACCCGCGCGCCTGCAACGCGGTGGCGCTGCTGCCGCAGTTCGCCGCGCGTCATCCGCTGGCCGACGCCGATACCGGCCAGGGGCTGCTCGCCTGTCTGTACGAGCTGCAGGAGATGCTCAAAGCGGTCACCGGCATGGCCGGCGTGTCGCTCGCCCCCATGGCTGGGGCGCAGGGCGAGTTCGCCGGGGTGGCCATGATCCGCGCCTATCACCATGCCCGCGGTGACCGCGCGCGCAGCGAGATCATCGTGCCCGACGCCGCCCATGGCACCAACCCCGCCACCGCCATGATGTGCGGCTACAGCGTGCGTGAAATCCCCACCGACCGGGACGGCAACGTCGATCTCGACGCGCTGCGTGCCGCGGTGGGGCCGCACACGGCCGGGCTCATGCTCACCAACCCCTCCACCCTGGGGGTGTTCGAGCAGCGCATCGTCGAGATCCAGGCCATCGTGCACGAGGCAGGCGGGCTCACCTACTACGACGGGGCCAACCTCAACGCCATCCTCGGGCGTGTGCGGCCGGGCGACATGGGCTTCGACGTCATCCACATGAACCTGCACAAGACCTTCTCCACCCCGCACGGCGGCGGCGGTCCGGGGGCGGGGCCGGTGGGGGTGAGTGAGCGGTTACTACCTTACCTGCCGGTGCCCATCGTCGTGGAGGAAAGCGGCTATTACCGGTTGGTCGGCGAGGAGGAGCGGCCGCAGTCCATCGGGCGGTTGTCCGCCTTCGGCGGCAACATGGGGGTGCTGCTGCGCGCCTGGACCTATGCGCGCATGCTGGGGCGCGAAGGCATGCGGCAGGTGGCCGACTATGCGGCGCTCAACGCCAACTACCTGGCGGCGGAGCTCAAGCGCGCCGGCTTCGATCTGGCCTACCCCGAACGGCGGGCCAGCCACGAGTTCATCGTCACCCTGAAACGGCTCAAGGAGGCCACGGGGGTCACGGCCATGGACTTCGCCAAGCGCCTGCTCGACTACGGTTTCCATGCCCCCACCACCTATTTCCCGCTGCTCGTGCCCGAGTGCCTGCTGATCGAACCGACCGAGACCGAGTCCAAGGCCACCCTGGACGCCTTCGTCGCGGCGATGATCAAGGTGCGCGAGGAGGCGATGCGCGAGCCGCAGCTGGTCAAGACCGCCCCGCACAACCTACCCGTGCGCCGGCTCGACGACGTGCGCGCGGCACGCGAGCTGGACCTCGTCTGGCGAGGCCAGAGTTCCTGACCCGCTCTTGCCCATGTCCGGCGAAGGCCCCCACAGCAAAGACACCGCGCTGCCGCGCAGCATGCCCGAGCCGCCACACAACGCGCACAAGGGCAAGACGGGTCTCAGGCGGGTGTGGAACGCCTTTTTCTACTCCATGGCGGGGCTGAAGGCCGCCTATGCGCACGAGGACGCCTTCCGCCAGGAGGTGTGGCTCGCCGTGGTGCTCGTCCCGCTCGCCCTGTATCTCACCCCGGACGCGGTCGAGCGGGCGCTCATGATCGGCAGCGTCCTGCTCGTGCTGATCGTCGAGCTCATCAACTCGGCCATCGAGGCCACGGTGGACCGCATCTCGCTCAAGGACCACGTGCTCGCCAAACGGGCCAAGGACATCGGCAGCGCCTCGGTGTTCATGGCCCTGGTCAATGTGGTGGTGATCTGGGTGCTGCTGCTGGTCGGTTGAAATGGACGGCCGCCACGCCGATGCGCGCCCTGCTAGCCACAGACTGCGTCCTGAGCCCAGCGCTCTGTGCAGACGCCCGCCCGCGGTCGGGCGAAAATCTGCGATAATGGCGGGGCAGGTATAGCCACCATGCAGTGGGAAACCGTCATCGGTCTGGAAGTCCACGTTCAGCTCACCACCGCCGCCAAGATCTTCTCCGGCGCCGCCACGGCCTTCGGCGCCGCCCCCAACACCCAGGCCTGCGCCGTCGATCTGGCCCTGCCGGGGGTGTTGCCGGTGCTCAACAAAGGGGCGGTGGAGCGGGCCATACGCTTCGGTCTGGCCATAGGCGCGCGGCTGAACCGCATCAACGTCTTCGCGCGCAAGAACTACTTCTACCCCGACCTGCCCAAGGGCTATCAGATCAGCCAGTACGAGCGGCCCATCATCGAGGACGGGCGGCTCGCGATTACGCTGGGTGAGACGAGCAAGACGATCCGCATCGTGCGCGCCCACCTGGAGGAGGACGCGGGCAAATCGCTGCACGAGGACTTCCACGGCATGACCGGCATCGATCTGAACCGCGCCGGCACGCCCCTGCTGGAGATCGTCTCGGCCCCGGACCTGCGCTCGGCGCAGGAGGCGGTGGCCTATGCGCGTGCGCTGCACAACCTGGTGACCTGGATCGGCATCTGCGACGGCAACATGCAGGAAGGCAGCTTCCGCGTCGATGCCAACGTCTCCGTGCGCCCCAGGGGGTCGGATACCCTCGGCACCCGGCGCGAGATCAAGAACCTCAACTCCTTCCGCTTCCTGGAGCAGGCGATCGAGTACGAGGCGCGCTGGCAGATCGCCGAGCTCGAAGACGGCCGCCCGATCCGGCAGGCCACCGTGCTGTTCGACCCCGACACGGGTGAGACGCGCATGATGCGCAGCAAGGAGGAGGCGCACGACTACCGCTACTTCCCCGACCCCGACCTGTTGCCGGTCAGGCTCGACGAGGCGTGGATCGAGGAGGTCCGCGCGGGCCTGCCCGAGTTGCCGCAGGACAAACAGGCGCGCTATCAGTCTGAGCTAGGCCTGTCGGCCTACGATGCCGCCACGCTCACCAGCTCGCGCGCCCTGGCCGAATACTTCGAGGCCGTGCTGGCGGCCGGAGCGCCGGCCAAACCGGCCGCCAACTGGGTCATGGGCGATCTCGCCGCCGCGCTGAACCGCGAGGGGCTCGACATTGCCGCCAGCCGCATAGCACCGGCGCAGCTCGCCGGGCTCATCCGCCGCATCGAAGACGGCACGCTCTCCTCCAAGCTGGCCAAAGAGGTCTTCGCCGCCCTGTGGGCGGGCGAGGGCGAGGTGGACGCCATCATCGAGGCACGCGGTTTACGCCAGGTATCCGACAGCGCTGAGCTGGAGGCCATCATCGACCAGGTCATCGCCGCCAACCCGAAATCGGTGCAGGAGTACCGAGCCGGCAAGGAAAAGGCCTTCAACGCCCTGGTCGGCCAGGTCATGAAGGCCACGCGCGGGCGAGCCAACCCGCAGCAGGTCAACGCCCTGCTCAAGGCACGGCTGGACTGAGCGCCCGTTTGTCCGCGGCCATGCCCTTGAGCTCGCGGAAGCGCCGCTTGTAGGCCTCGTAGCGCTGGGCGATGTCGGCCAGGTTCTGCTGGCTGCGGGCGATTTGTTGCTCTAGTTGCGTGATCTCGCCACGCGTGTCTTCGAGTTGCTGGGCGAGCGAGGGCGGTGGGCTGCCGCCGCCGCGGGTCAGGGCGGCGATCTGGGCCTCGAGCTCACTCTGGCGTCGGCGGGCTTGTGCGATCAGGCTGTTGAGACTGTTCAGCCGCAACGATTCGTGCGCCAGGGCCTGCTCGCGTGCCCTGTCGATCTCCGCCTCGTCACTATAGGTCGATAACAGTGCGCGGTCCTGACGTTCGCGCGCGCGGATCTGGGATCGTGCAGCCGACCCAGTGTCAGGTTCAGACGACTCCGCCGGGCTGACCTGGCGCAACGTGCGTCCCTGACGGTCGAGCAGGGTGTGCGCTCGAGCGCGCTCTGGCGGCCGGTCGCTGTAATGCACGCGGCCCTGGTCATCGACCCAGCGATACATGGCCGACCAGGCAGGCGGCCCCAGCAGTGTACACAGCAGCGCAAGGCAGGCCGCCCGTCGGCCTGTGGCGCGTTTCGTGACTACCATGTCAGCATGCAGGCAGGTAAGACCGACACGGCCGCTCAACGGATCGGGCAGGCCATGAGCTGCAGGGCGCCGTAGGGGTCGTGACCACGGCGTGTTCCCGCTGCCCCCTGCAGGTTCAGGCCGGTGCCCGCACGATACACCCGTATCCACTGACATTCCATCTTGACCGATGGCAGCATTCTACCTATTTCCTGGCCACTGTCAGGGTCGCGAGTGCACAGGTGTTACCGACGGCATATGACTGGGTGTGTGGGTATGGGTTTGAGGCCAGTGATCGGTCTTGAACCGAAGCGGATTTTCCCGGCCTATACGCGTAGACAATATGTGAACGGAGGGCACATGTGGCCCAGGCGCCTCATCGGTATGCTGATGCTGCTCGCATGGGCGGCCATGGTCCGCGGGGACTACCCGGCCGGCTCGCGCATCGCCTGGCTGACCGATCTGCAGCAGGGGCTCGCCCAGGCCCGGCGTCTGGAGCGGCCGCTGTTCGTGTATTTCCACGCGCAATGGTGCACCTGGTGTCGGTCGTACCAGAGCGACACGCTCGAACAGCCCGCGGTGGCCGGCCTCATCAACCAGCGTTATGTACCGGTGCTCGTCCATGCCGACCGGCGGCGCGACCTGTTCCAGCGCTATGGCGGTCGGGGCCTGCCCTTCACCGTGGTGTTGGAGCGCAGCGGTGCGCTGCGTTTGCGCTTCACCGGACAACTCGCGCCCGACACCCTGCTGGATGTGCTGTTGCGGCCGCCGCAAGGCCCTGTGGCGGCCCAGGCCGCCGTGCTCGATCCGGCTGCATACGATGCCTGGCTGGAGGAGCTGTACGATCCGGCGAGCCGCCGTTTCCTCAACGCCTCCCATTACGGCGGCACCGGCAAGCGCTGGCAGCCCCTGAGCCTGATCTACCTGCTGGAGCAGGCGCACTGGCGCCCACGCCTGCCAGGCATCTACGCCGCCCTGCTAGAGGACCTGGAAGACCCCGTCGAGGGTGGGTTCTACTTCTTCGCCGATCTCACGCGCGAGGACCTCGCGAGCCCCTTGGAGACCTCCAAGGTGCTGTCGTACAACGCCCTGGTGATCTGGTCGCTGCTGGAAGGCTATGCGCGGCTTGGGGACGAGCGCCTCGCCCAGGCCGCCCGGCGTGCCCTGGCCTGGTTGGAGCAGCGGCTGTGGGATGCGCGCGAGGGCGGCTTCTACGCCGCGCAGGCCTCGGATGCGGCCTACCATGCCCTGGATGCGGCTGGCCGGCGGCGGGCCGTCCGCCCGCCGCTGGAGCGGGTCAAGTACGCCGACGCCAATGCCCAGGCCGCACTGGTCTTCGCGCGGGCGGCAGCCGTGCTGGGCGAGCCGCGCTATCGCGCACGGGCCGGCCAGACCCTCGACTTCCTGGAGCGGCACATGCGCGCCGCCGACGGCGGCTACTACCACTACCGCGAGGCGGGACGCAATCACCTGCCCGGCTATCTGTCCGACGCCCTGTGGGCCCTGGCCGCCCACACGGCCTATGCGCACGGCGGAGATAAGGCCGTGTCGATCGTGCGGCGGTTGCTCGCTCACGTCGAGGGCTACCGCGACCCGGCCGGCGGGCTGTGGGAACGGCGGCCTGGCACGACAGGACGCCCCTGGAAGAGTGCGGCCAGTCAGGGCCTGTACGCCTACCTGGTCAGCCAGCCGACGGCCGCGGGCTGGCCGAGCGGGCACTGGCGCTGGGCGCAGCAGGCCCTGGAACGACGCCCGCCGGCCAGTGAACCCGACGATTACGCCTTGGCCATGATCGCACTGCGGCGGCTGG
>JANWZL010000055.1 GCA_025054655.1 Thiobacillaceae bacterium
CGGGAGCCGGCGGCGGCGCGGCCGGTTCCCCTGCGCGCAGAGCCTCTAACAAACGGGCACCCTCCTCAGCCGTGATACGGCCGTCGGCCACCATCTGCAGGATGCGCAAGCGCTCTTCAGAACTCGCCATGATCGGCCTCAACGGCGAAACTCCGGCTCAAGCTGCGGACGGACTTCCGCATCGTCGCCAGACGAAGGACGGGTCGGAAACCGGCGGCCTCTAGGGCGGCGATGGCTTCCGGTTGGTAATCGTAGAGGGTGGCCGTCACCCCACGTTGGGGATAGGCGTTCAGTTCGGACAGGCCCAACGTCAGCAACAACGTCTCCCACCGCCCGCGCTCGCGGGGATGGACGACGAGGTCGAGACGATGGTCGTGTCGCGGGCGAACATCGGCATCCACCATCCCCACCAACTCGCCGACAACGAACAGACCCAACCGCCGACGATAGCCCTGACCGGTCAAACGACCCCAGGCAGAAAGGAAGGCCCCATCACTGCCGTAGTCAATCGCATGTTGGCGCCGCGTCTGCCACCAACGGGCCAGGTCGGGGGTAGCCTGATGGACCAGCGTGTTGACTGCGGCCCGGTCGGCATCGGTGAGCAACCGGATCTGCACCCCCGCCGGCACGACGGAGGGCGGCAGGATGGGCAGCGGCGTATGGCGCAGCGTCGTCTCGATGAAGAGGTCCTCAAAGCCCAGTCGTTCGTAGAGGTGGCGGGCGGCGACGTTGTCTGGCCGCACCTGCAACACAGCCCATTCACCGCCCAACTGGCGAATGCGGTCGAGGGTCGCTTCCATGAGCCGGCGAGCAATACCGCGCCTCCGGTAGGCCGGATGCACGGCCACATTGGCGATGATCCAGCGACGGCCGTAGGTATCGGCCCGTTGCATGGTGGCGCAGCCCACAATACGACCGTCGGCCTCCCACACGAACCCTCGCAACCCACCCCAATCGCTGCCGACCATGAACAGTCCCAGCAGCGGCCCCATGTGCGCCATGGTGCGCATCTCCCGCAACGACGCCCGTCCGGCCGCGTCCAACTCATCGGCAAAGGCATCGCCGATCAGGTCGGCTAGGGCCCGCAGATCGGTGTGGAGATCGATCTCGCGCAGACCGGAGCGGACCAAAGCAGTCGGGCGAGAGTGGGTAATGACCATGAACCGGATCGGGTAGAACGAGCGAACCGCACACGCGGCCTCAGGTTAGATCGAAGCGGCAGGGATGTCAAAATGGGCGATGGACGATGGACAATGGACGATGGCTATCGGCCATCATCTATCGTCAACCCTCCTCCCCATCCACCGTGCTCTCACCCGACCGGGAATAGAGGTATTGGCCGATCCGTTGCGCGGCCGTATGCAGCGCGTTGGTGGCCTCATGAATGGCCTCGGGATCCTCTCCGGCCATGGCCGTCCGCACGGCGGCGATGTGGTCCTCGATCTCGCGGCGCAGATCGGCCGGTAGATCGGCCCCGGCCTGCTCTAGGGCCTTTTCGGTCTGGAATACGACCGCATCGGCCCGATTGCGGGCCGCGATCAGCGCCCTTCGGGCCTCGTCCTCGGCCCGGTGTTCCTCGGCCTCACGGATCATCCGCCGGATTTCCTCGTCGCTCAGGCCCGAACTGGCCGTGATCTTGATGGACTGCTGGCGGCCGGTTGCCTTGTCACGGGCGCTGACATGGAGGATGCCGTTGGCGTCAATGTCGAAACAGACTTCGATCTGGGGCACCCCGCGCGGGGCCGGGGGAATGCCGTCAAGGATGAAGCGGCCCAACAGCTTGTTATCCTTGCTCAGCGGCCGTTCGCCTTGTGTCACCACGATCTCGACCTGGGTCTGGCCGTCTGCAGCCGTGGTGAACAGCTGCGTCTTGCGGGTGGGAATGGTCGTATTGCGCTCGATCATGGGCGTCGCCACCCCGCCCAAGGTCTCGATGGCCAGGGTCAGCGGCGTCACATCGAGGAGAAGGATGTCCTTGACCTCGCCGGCCAACACGGCCGCCTGGATGGCGGCGCCGATGGCGACGACCTCATCGGGATTGACCCCTTTGTGGGGCTCGCGGCCGAAGAACTCGCGCACGGCCTTTTGCACGGCCGGCATCCGGGTCATGCCGCCCACGAGGATGACATCGTCAATGTCGCGAGGCTTGAGACCGGCATCGGCCAGGGCCTGACGACACGGGCCGATGGTGCGCTCGATCAGGTCTTCGGTCAGCTGCTCCAGGCGGGCGCGACTGAGGGTGACAACGAGGTGTTTGGGACCGCTGGCGTCGGCCGTGATGTAGGGCAGGTTGATCTCGGTTTCGATCAGCGAGGACAGCTCGATTTTGGCCTTTTCGGCCGCCTCTTTCAGCCGTTGCAGGGCCAGGCGATCCTGACGCAGGTCAATCCCGTGCTCGGCCTGGAACACATCGGCTAACCAATTGATGATCCGCTGGTCGAAATCGTCGCCGCCGAGGAAGGTATCGCCATTCGTGCTGAGGACCTCGAACACGCCGTCGCCGACATCGAGGATGGAGATGTCGAAAGTGCCGCCGCCCAGGTCATAGACGGCGATTTTGCCCTCGCGCTTTTTGTCCAGGCCATAGGCCAGGGCCGAGGCCGTGGGTTCGTTGATGATCCGCAGCACCTCCAGCCCGGCGATCTTGCCGGCATCCTTGGTGGCCTGACGTTGGGCGTCGTTGAAATAGGCCGGCACGGTGATGACCGCCTCGGTGACCGGCTCGCCCAGGTAGTCCTCGGCGGTCTTCTTCATCTTCTTCAGCACCTCGGCCGACACCTGCGGCGGGGCGAGCTTCTTGCCGCGCACCTCGACCCACGCATCGCCGTTGTCGGCGCGCACGATCTTGTAGGGCACCAGCCCGATATCCTTCTGCACCACGGGCTCGTCGTAGCGCCGGCCAATCAGCCGCTTGACGGCGTAGAGGGTGTTCTTCGGGTTGGTCACCGCCTGGCGCTTGGCCGGTGCGCCGACCAGGATCTCACCGTCGTCGGTGTAGGCCACCACCGAGGGCGTGGTGCGCGAGCCTTCGGAGTTTTCGATCACCTTGGGTTTGTTGCCCTCCATCACGGCCACACAGGAGTTGGTGGTGCCTAGGTCGATACCGATGATCTTGCCCATTTCTTCGTTCCTTTGCGAAAACGTTGCAACCTGTCAGCGATATGGGAGTGCTCCCGCCCGAGTTCAAGACGCCGGCCCCTGGCAGACGGTGACCAGGGCGGGCCGCAGCACGCGCTCGTGCAGCAGGTAGCCCTTCTGCAGCACGCTCGCCACGGTGTTGGGCTCGCCCGTGCCGGGTACGGTGGCGATGGCCTGGTGCACATTGGGGTCGAACCTTTGCCCCACGGGGTTGACCTCGGTGATATGGTGTTTCTCGAACACGCTCGCCAGCTGCTTGAGCGTCAGCTCGACTCCCTCCTTGAGCCGCTCCACGCTGGCCCCCTCGCCCACCGCCAGGGCCGCCTCCAGGCTGTCCTTCACCGCCAGCAGCTCGCGGGCGAAGCCTTCGAGGGCGAATTTACGCGCCCGTTCGGCCTCCTCGGCGGCGCGCCGGCGGGTGTTCTCGACCTCGGCCATGGCGCGCAGCCAGGCGTCGTGCCGCTCCTGCGCCTTCTGTTCGGCCTGGCGCAACAGCTCCTCTAGGCTGGGGCCGGTCTCATCGACGGCAGGGGTCTGCACATGGGGCGCTTCCTCGGCCGGCTGCGGCATGGCGGCCGCCTCGGGTGAGGCCGCGCCGTTCGTGGCGTTCAATGTCTCGTTCTCGGTCATATGAGCCCTCCTGACAACCGTGTAACTATGGGGTCGGGCTGGGCGATTTCAAGCGGGCTCAGGACGGCTCGGCCTGGCTGAACGCCAGGATGCGGTCGAGCCGCAGCGTCAGCGTCTCGCCCGACTTAGTCTGCAGCCGCAGCCATTCTGCCCCGGCGTGGGTGAACACGTCCAGCGGGCGCACGCGCGCGCGGCGCGCGCCGCCACCGGGCTCACGCCAGGTGAGATCGAGCTCCAGGCCGCGCAAGACCGCGTATTCCAGCCGTTCGTGCTCAGCGCAGGCGATGGGGATGTAACGCTCTGCCCCCACCAGCCGACCCTCAGCGCAGGCCCAGGCGCGCGTGCGGGGCGAGCGCCCGTCCCACGGCCTCGCCTAAACGACGGGCGAGGCGGTCGGCCAGGCTCTCCTGCGGGGTATAGTCCACGATGTCCTCGGCCTTGACCACCTCGCGTGCGACGTAATGCAGGTTGCCCAGGCCGTCGGCCAGCCCCAGCTCGATGCTGCGCGTGCCGTTCCAGATCAGGCCGGAGAACAGATCGGGATGGTCCCTCAGGCGGTTACCCCGTCCCTGCCGCACCACCTGGATGAACTGGCGGTGGATCTCGTCCAACAGTTGCCGGGCGTGCGCGACGTCGCGCGGGTCGAGCGGCGAGAAGGGGTCGAGGAAGCCCTTGTGGTCGCCGGCGGTGAGCAGCCGCCGCTCCACCCCCAGTTTCTTCAGGGTCTCGGTGAAGCCGAAACCGTCCATCAGCACGCCGATGGAGCCCACCAGCGAGGCCTTGTCGACGAAGATCTTGTCGGCAGCGGCGGCGATGTAGTAGCCGCCCGAGGCGCAGATGTCGTCCACCACCACATACACCGGCTTGTCCTTGTGCTTGGCTCGCAACCGTCGGATCTCGTCGTAGATCTGGCCGGCCTGCACGGGGCTGCCGCCGGGGCTGTTGATCCTCAACACCACGGCCTTGGCGTGTTTGTTGTCGAAGGCGTTGTTGAGGGCCTCGATCACGTCGTCGGCATATACGCCCTCCTTGCCGCCGATCTCGCCCTCGATGGCGATCAGGCCGGTGTGCGGGCGGGTGGCGACGAAGTCGCCGGTGTCGCGCGAGGCGAGGATGGCGATGAGTAGGAACAGCCAGATGAAACCAAGGGTCTTGAAGAAGATGCCCCAGCGCCGGGCGCGCCGCTGTTCCTCCAGATGGGCCAGCAGCAGGCGCTCGAGGGCGCCCTGTTCGCGGTCGTCAGCGTTTTCCATGCTAAGCTTCGTCGAGCAGGTAGATGCCGTCTTCACACTCGATCACGGGCAGCGGCGTGAGACCCCGGCCGTTGCAGCGGCCGGATACACAGGCGCCGCTGGCGGGGTCGTAGAGCGCCCCGTGCAGCGAGCAGAGCAAGTATAGCCGCTCGGGGTCGAAAAAAACCCCTGGTGTGAAGTCGAGTTCGACCGGGATATGGCCACAGCGGTTGAGATAGGCACGCACCGATCCGCCGAAACGGATGGCGAAGGCCGGCAGGCGCTCACCGTCGCGTTCGACCTCGAAGCGCACCCCCAGGCCTGCCTCTTGCAGCTCCTCGGGCGCGCAGATCAGGCGTTTTCCAGCAGCCATTGCGACAGTTCGGCGAAACTGGCGCACACGGCCAGGGGTTGATAGCGCGCGAGGCTGTCGGCCGGATGTGCGCCATAGCCCGCGGCCAGGGCCGCTACGCCGGCGTTGCGCGCCATCTCCAGGTCGTGGCTGGTATCGCCCACCATCAACGCACGGCCGCGCGGCACGGCCAGTTCGGCGAGCAATTCCTCGATCATCGCCGGGTGGGGTTTGGAGTGGGTCTCGTCGGCGGTGCGCGAGGCGTGGAAGAACGCGCCCAGACCGGTATGGCGGAAGGCGCGCTCCAGCCCGCGGCGGGCCTTGCCGGTGGCCACCGCGAGCAGGTGTCCACGGGTGTTGAGCGCCTGCACCAGCTCGGCCGCCCCCGCGAACAGGGGAATGTCCGCGTCGCGGGCCAGATAATGCCGGCGGTAGGCCTCCACCAGACGGGGGTAGTCGGCCTGCGGCAGCTCGGGCAGCAACTGCCTGAGCGCATCGTTGAGCCCCAGGCCGATGATGTGGCTGGCCGCCTCGCGGCTAGGTACGGGCAAATCGAGTTCGGCGCAGGCGGCCTGGATGCAGGCGACGATGGTACCGGCCGAATCCATCAGCGTGCCGTCCCAGTCGAAGATGATCAGTTCGTACCGGCGCTCAGCCATCGGGTCGCTCCAATCCCGTCAGAAACCGCTCCAGCTCCGCTGGCAAGGGGCTCGCCAGGCTAAGCGACTCGCCCGTGAGCGGATGGTTGAACTCCAGTCGCGCCGCGTGCAGGAACATGCGCCGCAAACCCTGTTTGCGCAGCTGGCGGTTAAGGTCGAAATCGCCGTATTTGTCGTCGCCGGCGATTGGGTGGCCGAGGCTGGCCAGGTGCACGCGGATCTGATGCGTGCGGCCGGTCACGATGCGCGCCTCCACGAGGGTGAAACCGGGATAGTGGCGCAGCGGTCGCAGCAGGGTCTGTGCCGTCTGCCCCTCGGCATGCACCGACACCCGCCGCTCGCCCTCGGCGGTGACGTATTTACGCAAGGCCAGCCGGACCTCGCGCTCACCCCCCCGCCACCGCCCAACCGCCAGGGCGAGATAGGTCTTGCGCACCCCGCCCTCGCGCAGCATACGGTGCAAACCGGTCAGCGCCGGGCGTTTGAGCGCCACCAGGAGCAGGCCGGAAGTGTCTTTGTCGAGCCGGTGCACCAGCTCCAGGAAACGGCATTGCGGCAGCTCCAGTCGCAGCTGTTCGATCACCCCCAGGCTCACGCCGCTGCCGCCATGCACCGCCTGACCGGCGGGTTTGTCCAGGGCGAGCAGGGCATCGTCCCGATAGACGACGTGCGGTAGCAGGCTGCGGCCAGGGCGAGGGGGCTCAGCCGACGCCGGGGCGGCCGTGCGCACCGGCGGGATGCGCACTTCGTCGCCCGGCTGCAGGCGCAGATCGGGTTGCGCCCGGCGCCCGCCGACCCGCACCTGGCCAGTGCGCAACATCTGGTAGATGCGGCTCTTGGGCACCCCCTTGAGGTGCCGGGACAGGAAATTGTCCAACCGCTGACCGGCCGCCTCTTCCGTCACGACGACCCGGCGCACCGCCCAGCCCTGCGGCGTGGGGGGGGCTGCCGCCGCGCCGGCATCGGCCAGTATGACAGCTTCTTTGCGCGCTTCTTGCATTCCGATATAATCCGAACGCCCCGCAGTGGCGGCGCATCCCGGCTCATCCTCTGGCACGTCCTCTGTCCGGCAGCGAATGGCACCCTGAGGTTCCTTGCCTGCATGATCCAAGTCCAGACGATGCCTGTGCCGGATAAGTCCCATACTGCCCCGGGGCACCGGTTGGGTCTGCTCACCGGACGACCCGTGCTCGCCGACGTCCCGTCAGGGTGACCCTGTCGAACCCCAGAGAGGATGCTCCGATGCGGTCGCGGGCAAAAGTAGCAATTGTAAGACAACACGGCACCATGCACACCCGGATATCGCTCGGTCGCCCAACGGCCGGGCCGAAGATGAACCCCTGAGCAGCTCGAGACGCCCACAGACATGATCGCCACGCATCCGGTCTGATCCCTGCCTCGCACAGCGGCCGCAGTGTCCGCCATGACCTGCGGTGGGGTTTGTCGCCCTGGTGCGCCGGTGCGCAGGGGTGATAGCGATGAAACGTATGCTTTTCAACGCGACGCAGGCGGAGGAACTGCGCGTCGCCATTGTCGATGGTCAGAAACTGATCGACCTCGACATTGAATCCGCCAGCAAGGAGCAACGCAAAGGCAACATCTACAAGGGCATCATCACTCGGGTCGAACCGAGCCTGGAAGCCTGCTTTGTCGACTACGGCAAGGACTATAGGCACGGCTTCCTGCCGTTCAAGGAGATCGCCCGTACCTCGCTCATAGCCGAGGGGGCCGACAACGGGCGCGCGCGTGTCCCAGAGCTGGTGCGCGAGGGCATGGAGCTGATCGTCCAGGTCGAAAAGGACGAGCGCGGCACCAAGGGGGCGGCGCTGACCAACTACATCAGCCTGGCCGGCCGCTATCTGGTGCTGATGCCCAACAACCCGCGCGGCGGCGGGGTGTCGCGCCGCATCGAGGGCGAGGAGCGCAACGAACTGAGGGACCTGCTGGCACAACTGCAAGTGCCCGCGGGCATGAGCCTCATCGGCCGCACCGCCGGCATCGGCCGCAGCCTGGAGGAGCTGCAGTGGGACCTCAACTATCTGTTGCAGCTGTGGCAGGCCATCGAGGCCGCAGCCAAGGCGAACAAGGCCCCGCTGCTGATCTATCAGGAATCGAGCCTGGTCATCCGCGCCATCCGCGATTACTTCACGCCCGACATCGGTGAGATCCTCATCGACAACCCCGACATCTTCGAACAGGCCAAGCAGTTCATGACCCATGTCATGCCCCATAACGTGGGCAAGGTCAAGTTGTATCCGGATGGGGTGCCGCTGTTTTCCCGTTTTCAGATCGAGCACCAGATCGAGACCGCCTATGCCCGCACCGTACCGCTGCCCTCGGGCGGGTCCATCGTCATCGACCACACCGAGGCCCTGGTGGCCATCGACGTGAACTCGGCCCAGGCGACCAAAGGGGCGGACATCGAGCAGACGGCGCTCAACACCAACCTGGAGGCGGCCGAAGAGGTCGCCCGCCAGCTCAGGCTGCGCGATCTTGGCGGGCTGATCGTGATCGATTTCATCGACATGGAAAACCCCAAGAACCAGCGTGAGGTGGAGGAACGGCTGCGCGAGGCCCTCAAGTTCGACCGCGCGCGCGTGCAGATCGGCAAGATTTCCCGCTTCGGACTGCTGGAGCTGTCGCGCCAGCGGCTGCAACCCAGCCTGGGTGAGACCAGCCACATCACCTGCCCGCGCTGCGGCGGCACCGGACACGTGCGCAGCACGGAGTCCTTCGCCCTGCACCTGCTGCGCATGGTGCAGGAAGAGGCCATCAAGGAGAACACCGCCATGGTGCGCGTGCAGGCGCCGGTGGACGTCTGCACTTACCTGCTCAACGAAAAGCGCACCGACATCCTCAACATCGAGGCACGACACAAGGTCGAGGTGGTGCTGATCCCCAACATCCACTACGAGACGCCGCGTTACACCCTCACGCGCCTGCGCCACGACCAGCTCAACCAGGCCGACATCAGGCTGCCGAGCTATGAGCTGGTGGAAAAACCGGCGGAGGCCGAGGAAGAGCTCAAGGCCGCCGCGGCCAAGCCCGAGCGCGCACAACCCGTGGTGCAGGTGATCACCCCCGCCCAGCCGGCGCCCGTGCCGAAGGCGCCTGAGCCGGCCGAGAAAACCGGCCTGTTCAGCCGCATCGTGAGCTGGCTGCGCGGTCTGCAGGCCCCCGCAGAGACTACCGAGTCGCAAACCACGGTCTCCCTGGCGCAGGGAACCGAACGTGCCCCCCGGCAAGAACACAAGGAACGTCCGCCGCGGCGTGCCGCCGGCGAGCGACCGTTGCGCGCGGAGCGGCCGGAGGCGAGGGCCGCCCGCACCGAACGCACGGACGCCAAGGCGGCTGAGCCCCGTAACCCGCGCGCGGAGCGCCAGGAACGCAGGCGCGAGCGACTACCGGTCCCGACCGCCGTCGAGAGCCCGGAGACGGCACCGGCATCGGACACTGAACAGACCGCCGCACCCGCCGAAGCACGCGAAGGACGCAACCGGCGGCGTCGGCGCGGCCGACGCGAGGGCAGAGCGGAGCCCGCGGCCGTCACCGCCATGGTCGGCGCTGCTTCCGAGGCCGCACCCGCGGCCGCTGCATCCGCGCAGCCCACCGAGTTCGCCGAAGCCACCGCGAGCCTGCAGTCTGCGGAGGCACACGCACCTGTGGCCGCGCCGCCCCCGCCCCAGCAGCCCGAGGGTGCGCCGCCGCCTGCTGCTACACAGGCCCCGCTCGTACCCCAAGCGGCGAACGAGGCCACGAGCGAACCCGTCGCCTTGAGCATGCCCGATCTCAGCGCGGCCGGGCTCGAGCTGGTCGAGACCCGGGTCAGCGCACCGGCAGAGCCGGAGACAGAACCGTCGGCGAGCGAGCCCTTGCGCCGGCGACGCCGTCCGCGGCCCACCACCCCGCCAGCGGTGGAAGAGCCCCTGGTGATGGTGGAGACCCGGTTGTCCGCATCTCCCGACAACGGGCCCGCTGATTCACCACCCCCGGCACCGGCCGCTGAAGGCCCTGGCCGGGATGAAACCGCCGTCGAAACGGCCGACAAGACGCCATAGTGCGGGCCGGCCGCGCATGCGGCGGCCCTTTCCAAGGGCACCCGAACTCGCCCCTGCGGGGCACGTCGGCGGCCGGGCTGCTCACCCAGCCACGGCTTACCTTTGACCAGGCGGGCAGCACGGTTCCTCTCCTTCCGTGCTGCCCGTGCGGACGGGTGGTGCGACAACCCGGCCTGTGCGCCTTGCGCCGCTGAACGGCACGGATCCGGCAGCGCTGGCCGTCGCCGGTGTGCTAAAGGCGCCTAGCACGAAAGCGCCTATTGTGCATTCGATCGCCGATCAGGGCGATGCATCAAATCGCCGCGTGCGGGTGGAGGGCAAGGCCCCCGCAATACTGACTGCAAGACCTGGCAGGCCGATAGGTGAGCTGAGCAGAACGCCGCACCTGCCCATGCAGCAGAGGCATCAAGCATTTTCCTGCGCGCCATCAAACCCAACAAAGCAACCAAGCTGCGTACTTTACAGCCGTGCAGCCGATTCATATAGCCGCAGGCTCTAACTTGGCTTCTTTACTCCGCCCGACGGCGACTCGTCTGCAGTAGTGAGGTCGCATGCAACGAACGCCACCGCATATGCCAACTGCTTGACCATCGGGTACCTCAGCGACTAGTGCCGAACGTCCGAACCTACACGAGGGTAAAATTAGCTTATTCATTTCCTGACCCACTGCCGAAAATAGGCTTATAATGATTGGGTGCCTGTACAGGCATGTAATCTGAAAGGAGACATCATGTCACGTTGGAAAGAGCTGAAAGATCAGATCGCGGCCCTGGAACGTGAGGCCGAGAAGGCGCGCAAAGAAGAATTAGCCGCCGTCATTGCCGACATCAAGGCGAAGATGGCGGAATGGGGGATCAGCGTGGAGGATCTCGGCTTGCCCACCCGCCGCCGTGGGCGTCGCAAAGCCGCGGTGGGCGAGGCCAAATACCGTAATCCCGCCACGGGCGAGACCTGGACCGGCAAAGGGCGCAAACCGGCTTGGCTGACCCAGGCGTTGGCGCAGGGTAAATCGCTCGACGATTTCCGCGTCTGAAGTCGGGGCAGATCGATCTCCGGCCTCGTGTCCACGCGGATTCGGGGCCGGTCGGCCGCGAAACGAGGAAGAAATCGTCGGGCACCTCGAAAAACCGTCGCGAGCGGTTGGAGGGCATGGCGCACAGAACGCAGGATGCGAGACATATCCAGCAGATAGGCGAGCATCCGAGCACCGCGCAACACCGCCATCCGGCCGCGCAGCAGGTTTTTCGAGGCGCCCCGTCCTCAACGGGGACGGACCAGGTGCATTAGGGAAACCCCAAAACCGTTGCGAGCGGCTTAAGCACAAGACGCACTGGGCGCAGCGGCCGAGACATGACAAAAAGTTGGGCAAGGCAGCCGAGCACCGTGCAACGCCGCCATCCGGCTGCACAGCCGGTTATCCAGAGGTTTTCTTGCGCTCAAGATGGAGGATGAAGGACTGGCGCTTGCCGCGAGCGCACGACGTCAGCCGACCCGCGGTGGATCTCGATTCAGCCTTTCCTCAAGCTGCGAAACATTCTGCCAAGATCTTTTGCTGCTGCGCCTTGTGCATGCTCGCGTAACCCGTGGCAGGAGAGGCCGATTCCGGCCGGCCGACGTAGCGCAGGGGCAGATCGCTCACGACCCGCAACCAATAGGCCATATAACGCCAAGCCCCTTGATTCTGCGGCTCGTCCTGCGCCCAGATGAGTCGGCGCGCCGCCGGATAGCCGGCGAGTGCCTGTCGTAATTCCTCGTCGGGAAAGGGATAGAACTGCTCGATGCGGACGATGGCGTAATCTGAACGCTCGCGCCGCTGTCGTTCCTGTTCCAGATCGAAATAGATACGCCCGCTGCATAACACGACGGTATTCACTTGTCCCGGCTCGCGCGCACCCGCGGTGAGCACCGGGGCGAAAACACCCCCCGCCAGCTCATCCAGCTGTGCCACCGAATCCGGGTGGCGCAACAGGCTCTTGGGTGTGAACACGACCAGCGGTTTGCGATAGGGGCGCAGCAGTTGTCGTCGCAACAGGTGGAAGAGTTGGGCGGGCGTGGACGGTTGGGTGAGTTGGACATTGTCCTGGGCCGCAAGCTGCAGAAAGCGTTCGATGCGTGCGGAGGAGTGCTCTGGCCCCTGCCCTTCGTAGCCGTGCGGCAGATACAACACCAGACCGTTGAGCCTACCCCATTTCGCCTCGGCCGAGGCGAGGAACTGGTCGATCACGACCTGGGCGCCATTGGCGAAATCGCCAAACTGAGCCTCCCAGATCACCAATTCCTGTGGTGCGGTGCTGGCATAACCGTATTCGAACGCCAGCACCGCCTCTTCGGACAGGAGAGAATCGACCACGAGGAAATGGGCCTGATCAGGGGCGAGGTGCTGCAACGGGATGTAAATGCCCTGGTCCCAGCGCTCGCGGTTTTGGTCGTGCAGGACGGCATGCCGGTGAAAAAAGGTACCCCGGCCCGAGTCCTGCCCCGTCAGCCTCACACCGTAGCCCTCGGTGAGCAGGCTGGCAAAGGCCAGGGCCTCGGCCATGCCCCAGTCGAGCGGCAGCCTGCCCTCGGCCATCTCGCGGCGTGCCCGCATGACCATCACCACGCGCGGGTGTAGGGCAAAGCCCTCCGGCACCTCGGACAGCCGGCGTGCGAGCGCCTGCAGCCGCTCCACTGGCACCGCGGTGTCGGCCGGCGTGCGCCAATGTCTGCCGCGGTAAGGTCGCCAATCCGCCACGTGCGGGGTGTAGGGCCGTTCCGGCTGGGCCGGCAGACGTTCCAACCCCTGCCGGTATGCCTCCACCATGGCCTCGGCCTGCCCTGCGGCAAGCACGCCCGACTGCAGCAGCCGTTCGGCGTAGAGTGAGCGCACTGGGGTATGGGCACGGATCTTGCGGTACATGAGCGGCTGCGTGACCATGGGCTCGTCTTGCTCGTTGTGACCCAGTCGCCGGTAGCACACCAGGTCGATGGCCACGTCGCGCCGATAGGTCATGCGGTAGTCGAAGGCGATCTGCACCGCTTTGAGCACCGCCTCGGGGTCGTCGGCGTTGACGTGCAGCACGGGCGCCTCCACCATCTTCATCACGTCCGTGCAGTAGAGGCTGGAGCGCGCATCGCGCGGGTCCGAGGTGGTGAAGCCGATCTGGTTGTTGACCACGACGTGGATCGTGCCGCCGGTGTTGAAACCGCGCGTGGCCGACATGTTGAGCGTCTCCATTACCACGCCCTGACCGGCGATGGCGGCATCTCCGTGGATCAACACCGGCAGCACCAGGCTGCCGTCGCGGTCGCCGCGCTTGCGCTGCTGGGCACGCACCCAGCCTTCGACCACCGGATCGACGATCTCCAGATGCGAGGGGTTGAAGGCCAGGGCGAGCCGGATAGGGCCGGCCTGGGTCTGCACGGTCTGGGCGAAACCCTGATGGTATTTGACGTCGCCGGTCAATGCCCCCTCCGGCAGCAGGGTGGCCTCGTCCTCGAAGAAGGCCAGCACGTTGCGCCCGAGCACGTTGTGCAGGACATTGAGCCGGCCGCGGTGAGCCATGCCCAGGCCTATCTCCTGCACCCCGGCGGCCGCGGCCAGCTCGGCCAGATAATTGAGCAGGGGCACGAGGGCCTCCGCCCCCTCGAGAGAAAAGCGCTTCTGTCCGGCGTAGCGTGTGTGGATTAGCCGCTCTAGCGTCTCGGCGGCGGTCAATTGCGCTAGCAGCCACACGCGGCGCGCGTCGTCGAGCGGCCGCAGGCCCTCACCGCGCTCCAGCCGCGCCTGCAGCCAGCGCTTCTGCGGGGTGGAGCTCAGATACATGTACTCCGCCGTGAGCGTGCCACAATAGGCCGCCCGCAGCCGGGCGAGGATACCGCGCAGGGTGTCGCGCGGTGGGCCCGCCAGCGAGCCGGTCTCGAAGCTCTCGTCCAGATCCGCGGCAGTGAGCCCGTGATGGCTAGGGTCCAGCTCCGGCACCTGCGGCGGTGGCCGCAGACGCAGAGGATCGACGTCGGCGACCCGATAGCCCTGGAAACGATAGGCGTTGATCAGCTGCAGCACCGCCACCTGCCGC
>JANWZL010000111.1 GCA_025054655.1 Thiobacillaceae bacterium
CTGGATCAGGCTCGCCCAGGGTTTTGTATTGAGGATGGGCCGTAACCATGACGGGGCGGCGCAGGATGTCCCCTTGCGTCGTCGCACTGGCGTTGCTGAGGATGTAATTACTGGCATCGGCCCCGCTGAGACTGCCAGTGACAGTTACGCTTTTGCCGCTGCCTGCGTGCTTATCGGCGAAGCAGCCGGTCGCGTCGGGAGTGACGCGAGCGCGGAGGGAGAGTGCGGCGGTGCTCGCGGGGATCTCAGCGGACTCATCGGCGGCGACATAGTCACCGTCAGCGGCACCTTCGCCGACAAGCACGTCGGCAGCGGCAAGACGGTGAGCTTCGCCTTCGGCGGGGCCGATGTGGGCAACTACGCCATCGGCGGGCAGTCCAGCGCCAGCGCTTCGATCAGCCCCAAGCCCGTCATCGCCACCTATACGGTAGCGCACAAAACCTATGATGGCACCACCACGGCTACCGTCACCGGCAGCACGAGCGATTTCATTAGTGGCGACGCCGTCACTCTCCTTGCCAGCGGCGCCTTCACCGACAAACACGCAGGCAACGGCAAGACCGTCAACATCACCGCCAGCCTCAGCGGGGCGGATGCCAGTAATTACATCCTCAGCAACGCCAGTGCGACGACGCAAGGGGACATCCTGCGCCGCCCCGTCATGGTTACGGCCCATCCTCAATACAAAACCCTGGGCGAGCCTGATCCAGCGCTCACCTACGATACAAGCTGCGGCAGCGCCGCTGCGCCCTGCGGTCTGGTGGCTGGGGAAGTCTTAAGCGGTGCGCTCACACGCCAGGCCGGCGAGTCCATTGGGCTTTACGAGATTCTGCAGGGCACATTGACCCATGCCAACAACCCCGACTATGACATCAGCTTTGCGGGTGCTCATCTGCGCATCATGCCCTCCAGCACCCTGGAAAACATCGCCAACACCACTCGGCAAGCTATTACCGGCTCCACAGCCCTCACTGCGCTCACCCGGTTGGTCTACCAAGACACCCAAACCGCGACCATCATCGGCGGCACTGGGCCGCAAGGCCAATCTGCCGCAGCCTTTTGCAGCATGGAGGCCGGACAGCGCCGCGAGCGTTGGCTCTGTATAGACGTGCTGGCCGGCGGCGTGAACATGGCTCAACCCTGAAGTACAACGTTCCTCTTCTAAGCTCCTTTGTAAAATGCACGCTCAGCGAGCATCGTATTGGCATCCACGACGACTATTGGTGATAGGGTGCGCCGTAGCCTTGTCCCCTACAGTAACGCCTGCTCAGACCCCACCCGACGCCGGGCAACTCCTGCAAGAACTTTCGCCAAGTATGTCTCAAACCCGTCAGGGCACGGTCCAGCTACCCACCGTCGAACAGACAGCAGCACACCCTACAGAAGAAGGGCCCAGAGTGCTGCTACGCAATGTGCACTTCGAGGGCAATCGCCTTATACCAAGCGAGGAATTGCTCGGTGCCCTCGGTGATTACGCCGGCAAGCCCTACAACCTCCCCGAGCTGCAGGGGTTGGCCCTGCGCGTGCAGGCGTATTACCACGCGCGTGGATATCCCTTTGTACATGTCGCCATCCCGCCGCAGAACCTGGCGGCTGGGATTCTGCGCATGACCATCGTCGAAGCCCACTATGGTCGGATCGAGGCCCAGGGTGAGCCGATGGTCGCTGCGCGGGCGCAAGACTTTTTATCTGCGCTCGTCCCAGGCGAACCCATCCGGGCCGACACCCTGGAACGCGCCCTGCTCAATCTCTCGGATCTGCCGGGGATCTACATCGCCCCCAGCATAGGGCCGGGCGAACGCTTTGGCACCAGCGATCTGCTGGTCAATGTTCGGCGGGTACCCGAGCGCCGTGTCGAGCTGAGCGCAGACAACCACGGCAACCGCTACGCCGGGGCCTACCGGCTCCAGGCCGGCCTCGTGTGGGACAGTCCCTTCACCTTCGGCGATCGGGCTGGTGCCCGGCTCATCTACACCGACGAGGGTATGTGGTTCGGAGGGATGGATTACAGCCTACCGCTGGGGGCACGGGGTTGGCGCGCCCGGTTAAGCTATACCCACACCGATTACACGCTGGGCGAGCAATTCGCTGCGTTGGGGGCCGAAGGCCAAGCACAGGTTTTGCAAGTTGGTCTTAACTATCCCCTCATACGCACAGCCCGCCATAGCCTTTATCTGCAGGCGGACCTCACCCATAAGCGCTTGCTTGACGAATACACGGCGACCCAGACTGTGCTGCGCAAACACAGTACGACCTTGCCCCTAGCGCTGACTTACGAGCGGCCGCTCGCCCTCGCCGGGGGCAGTTCACTCGGCTGCGTCCTCACCCCCGGGCACATCCATTACGATGCTACGCTCACAGCAGCCGATATCGCCAGCAACGCCGCCCGCAGAGGGGGCTTTATCAAACTCGCCTGCGACCTGACGCATGCGCAGCCACTTGCCCCAAGCGGATGGTTCGCGCACCTGCGCCTAGGCCTGCAATGGGCAGGAAAAAATCTTGATTCTTCAGAAAAATATGCCATGGGAGGGAGCCAGGGCGTGCGGGCCTACCCACAGGGGGAGGGCAACGGCGACCATGCCTTGCTGGGCCAGATCGAGCTGTCCTATCCCCTAGCACAAGGCCTCACCCCCTTCATCTTCTACGACCTGGGCAAATCTTGGCTCAATGCTGAGGCCGGCCGCATCTCCCCAGCCGTAACAAACAACACCCGCACGCTTTCGGGGGGTGGTCTGGGTGTGCGACTCACCGGCAAGGGCTGGGGTATGGGGCTGATGGCTGCTTGGCGCGGTGAGGGCAGCCCCCCGCAAACAGATCCACGTGATCAGCGACCAAGGCTGTGGTGGCGGCTGCACTACACGTTCTAGACGCAAAAAAGGCCGCCCGCAGGCGGCCTTGCTCATCGCCGGGGCGATTACTTCTTCGCCGGCTGGGCGGGCTGGGCCGCGGCGGCCGGGGCGGCCGGCAGGGTGAAGAACTGGGCCCAGGCGTTGGGGTCGAACGGGTTGAACACCGCCGGGGCGCCGGCCGGGGCGGGCGCAGCCGTGTAACCGGTCGTGGCCGGGGCGGGCACGGCCGGCAGGGTGGCCGCGGCCGGGGTCAGGAAGGCCGACCAGGTCGGGCCGTAGGTCTTGGGATCCATGGCCGCACCCATCCAACCCATGTAGTAGTTGGGATTCATCGGCGCGACCATGAGGTTGATGGCCTTGGGATCGAGCGGGGCCATCATCCACTTCATGTACATGCCGGGGTTGAGGGTGTTGACCATCATCGACCACAGCTTCGGATCCATGGGCATCATCAGCCAGCGCATCATCTTGCCCGGATCGGTCATGGTCGCCAGCAGCGCGGTGTAGAAGTTGGGGTCGAAGGAGGCGGCCAGCCAGCGCGTATAGACATTGGGATCGACCCAGTCGGCCATGTTGCGGTAGGCGCCCGGATCGATCATGCTGTTCATCATGCGCAACCAGCCGGCCGGATCCATGACCAGGTTACCCATGGTGGTGTAGAAACCGGGCTCGGTCACAGCGCTGAACCAGGGCACGAACACCTTCGGGTCCTTGAAGGCGGACATGTTCTGGGTGAAGTCGGTCATGCGGTGCAGCCAGGCTTCGGGCGTCTGCGGCACCGGCTTGGCCGGCTGGGCGGCGGGCGCGGCGGCCTGCTGCGCGGCGGCGAGGACGGGCAGGGCGCCCAGGGCGAGGGCTGCGGCCAGAGGCTTGAGTCTCATCGTAGTGCTCCTTCAGGTTGGTTGAGGGTGGAAATCTTTCGGTCGCAGGTTGTGTGCTCGGATGGTGGATGTTTCGACTACAAATTATGAATATGATCACATTCTCATGAACCGAGCGTCAACGACTGCGCCCGCACCGGCATGCGCGGCCTTGCGCGCGTTGTATTCTTGCATCGCCCGGCCGCAGGCCGTCCCTGACCTCCCAGGCACGCTCGGGCGCGACAGGGCCAGGCCGTGACGCAGACCCCGGATTACGCCGTCTACCTGGGTGCGCAGGGCTTCGCGCATGCGGCCTGGGTGGGTGCCTTCTACCCCGATGACCTGCCGGAGGATTGGCGCTTCGCCTACTACGCCAGCCAGTTTCGCGCCGTCTTCCTGCCCCACCCGCTATGGACCCTGATCGCCCCGACGCAGTGGCAGGCATGGGTTCAGGACTGCCAGCCCACCTTTCGATTCGTGCTCGAGGACGGCCCGGCCGGATGTGAGGCCGGCGTGATCGCCGACCTCCTGGGCCAGCGGCTGGGGGCGGTGGCGCAGCGCGACGACCCCAGGCTGCTGTGGTTCGACGCCGGCAGCGATCTGAAGGCCCTGCGTCTGACCATTGAACAGCGCCCCAAGCCCTTGTATCTGTTCAGCCGCGATGCCGATCTCGCCATGCTGCAGCGGGTGGCCACCCTGCTCGATCTCATGGGGCTATAGGGCTGGGGCCGAATTGTGACCGACGCCCCCCTCCGTTAGAATCGGCGCAAACAACGACAATCCCCCTTCTGCGCTCACCGTGACCGACACCCTCGTCGAGGTCCGCGACCTCTCCTTCGCCTATGCCGACCGCCTGGTGCTGCAGGGCGTCAACCTCACCGCCCGCCGCGGCCAGGTGGTGGCCATCATGGGCAACTCCGGCTGCGGCAAGACCACCCTGCTCAAACTGATCGGCGGCCAGCTCAAGCCCACCCGCGGCGAGGTCCTGGTGGACGGGCTCTCGGTCGGCACGCTCGGCTTCGACGCCCTGTACCGCCTGCGCCGGCGCATGGGCATGCTGTTCCAGTTCGGGGCGTTGTTCACCGACATGACAGTGTATGACAACGTGGCCTTCGTCCTGCGCGAGCACACCGACCTGCCCGAGGAACTCATCCGCGACCTCACCTTGCTCAAGCTCAACGCCGTGGGCCTGCGCGGCGCAGCCGAGCTGATGCCGGCCGAGCTCTCCGGCGGCATGGCACGCCGCGTGGCGCTCGCCCGCGCCATCGCCCTCGACCCCATGCTGATCCTGTACGACGAACCCTTCGCCGGCCTGGACCCGATCTCGCTCGCCGTGGCGGGGGACCTGATCCGCCGCCTCACCGACACCCTGGGGCTCACCTCGCTGGTGGTCACGCACGACGTGCAGGAGTCGCTCAGGATCGTCGATTACGTCTATTTCCTGTCCGAGGGGGTGGTCGTCGCCCAGGGCACACCGCGCGAGCTGCGGGCCTCGCACGAGCCCTACGTGCACCAGTTCGTGCACGGCGAGGAGGACGGGCCGGTGCCCTTTCATCATCCGGCCCCCGACTATGCCCTGGAGCTGGGACTCAGCCATGCCTGAGCGCCTCACCGCACCCCTGCGCCGGCTGGGCGCGCGCATCACCGACGCCTTGTGGCGGCTGGGCCTGGCCACCCGCTTCTTCGCCCTGACCCTGCTCTACTCCGGCACCTGTCTGCGTCGGCCGCACCTGGTGGTGAAGGAGATCTACTCCGCCGGCGTGCTCTCGCTCATCATCATCGTCGTCTCCGGCCTGTTCGTCGGCATGGTGCTGGGCCTGCAAGGCTACGAGACGCTGCAGACCTATGGCTCGGAGGAGGCCCTGGGCATCCTGGTGGCCCTGTCGCTGGTGCGCGAGCTCGGGCCGGTGGTGGCGGCACTGCTGTTCGCCAGCCGCGCCGGCTCGGCCATGACCGCCGAGATCGGGCTGATGAAGGCGACCGAACAGATCGCCGCCTTGGAGATGATGGCCGTGGACCCCATCGCCCGCGTGATCGCCCCGCGCTTCTGGGCCGGGGTGATCTCCATGCCCCTGCTGGCGGCGATCTTCTCCGCCATGGGCATCTTCGGCGGCTACCTCATCGGCGTGGTGCTCATCGGCGTGGACGAAGGGGCGTTCTGGTCGCAGATGCAGGCGGCGGTGGACCTGCGCGAGGACATCCTCAACGGCGTCATCAAGAGCGCCGTCTTCGGCGTGGTGGTGACCATCATCGCCCTGTACGAAGGCTACGACGCCCCGCCTACGGCCGAGGGGGTCTCGCGCGCCACCACCCGCACGGTGGTCAGTTCCAGCCTCGCCATCCTCGCCTGGGACTTCGTCCTCACCTCCTTCATGTTCCGCGGAGTCTGACATGAGTCTGAAGAAAACGACCCTGGACCTGTGGGTCGGCCTGTTCGTCGCGGCCGGACTCGCCGCCCTGCTCTTCCTCGCCCTGCGCGTGGGCAGCGTCAGCGCCTTCGAGGCCGGCCAGACCTACACCGTCAAGGCCGCCTTCGGCAACATCGGCGGGCTGAAGGTGCGCGCCCCAGTCAAGAGCGCCGGCGTGGTGGTCGGGCGGGTGGCCGAGATCCGCTTCGACACCACCACTTACGAGGCGGTGGTGACGCTGCGCATCGGCAGTGAATACAAATTCCCCGCCGACACGAGCGCGGCCATCATGACCTCGGGGCTGCTGGGCGAGCAATACGTCGCCCTGGAGGCGGGCGGCGCCGACAAGATGTTGTCCGATGGCGACACGATCAAGATCACCCAGGGGGCGGTGATCCTGGAGGACCTGATCGGCAAATTCCTCTACGGCAAGGCCGAAGAAGGGGCGGGCACGGCTGCACCGCGCTGAAACGGGCGCTTGACGATGAGGCCTGGCTGGGGCGAGATTAGCCTGTCCCGGCAAAGATCAGAGTTTGCTGATGAACAAACCCGTCTTACACGCGCTTTGGCTCCTGCTCGCCTGGTTGAGTCTGCCGCTGTGGGCCCAGACCTTGCCGCCCGACGTGCTGGCGCGCAATGTCACCAACGAGGTGATCGAGATCGTCAAGCGCGACCGCGACATCAAGTCTGGCAACCCGCAAAAGATCTATGCCCTGGTCGATGAAAAGGTGCTACCGCACTTCGACTTCAGGCAGATGACCCAGCTCGCGGTCGGCCGCAACTGGGCCCAGGCCAGCCCCGAGCAGCAGCAGCGGCTCACGGACGAATTCCGCACCCTGCTCGT
>JANWZL010000117.1 GCA_025054655.1 Thiobacillaceae bacterium
CCGCGAGGAGGCCGACTCCGGCCGGCCCACCGTGGTGGCCGAGCCCGACTGCCGGGTGGCCCAGATCTACCGCCAGATCGCCCGCCGGGTGGCGGTCAAGGTGGGTGAGCTGGCGGTGGACCACAGCCACAAGTTCCCCAATATCGTCATCCAGAACACCTGAAGCGATCCGCTAGGGGGCCTCGGCCCCCAGCCAGCCGCCAGGCGTTGCTGTCGTGTGGGGGCTTGACAGGGAAGGGGGCGCAGCCCATCATACACTGTATGACAAAGGTCACCGAAGCCGATGCCGTTGATTCAATGCCATCTGGCCGGCGTGTCAACGCGCGGCTCGACCCCGCTACCCAGGCCGAGCTGGAGTGCCTGGTGCGGGAGAGTGGGATGACGGTGACCGAGGTCATCCGCACCGCCATCCACCGCCTCTACCAGCAACGGCGGGCCCCAGCGCCCAGTGTGGCGGACGTATTTGCCGATCTGATCGGCGCCATCGAGGGTCCGGCGGACTGGTCGAGCGACGTGAAAAAGGCCCTGAGCGAGGGGCTAGGCCGCAAACACGCGTGATCATCGCCGACAGCGGATTCTGGGTGGCGCTGTTCAACCGCGCCGACCGTCATCACGCGCGGGCCCGTGCGGTTTCCCAGGCGTTGCACGAGCGGCTGGTGACCACCTGGCCTGTGCTCACCGAGGTCACCCACCTGCTCGCCCAGCGTGGGCACACAGGGTTGGCGCGGCGGTTCCTGGAGCGTTGCTTTGCGGGCACGGTGGAGATCTTCGAGCTGGACGCCGAGGCCCGCGCGCGGGTCCTGCCGCTGATGCAGCGCTACAATGACCTGCCCATGGACCTCGCCGACGCCTCCCTGGTCATCTTGGCAGAACGGCTGGGTCATGGCCGCATCCTCTCCACAGACCAGCGTGACTTCGAGACCTACCGCTGGAAGAATCACCACCCGTTCGAGAACCTGCTGCTCACCTGATCGCATGAGTATCAAATCCGACCGCTGGATCCGCCGCATGGCCCTCGAACAGGGCATGATCACCCCGTTCGAGCCGGGCCAGGTCAAGGAGATCGATGGCCGTCGCATCGTCTCTTATGGCACCTCCAGCTACGGCTACGACGTGCGCTGTGCCGACGAATTCAAGCTATTCACCGACATCAACACCACCATCGTCGACCCCAAGGCCTTCGACCCGCAGTCCTTCGTCGAGGTCAAGGGTGACCACTGCATCATCCCGCCTAACTCCTTCGCCCTCGCCCGCACCATCGAATACTTCCGCATCCCGCGCGACATCCTGGTCATCTGTCTGGGCAAGAGCACCTATGCGCGCTGCGGCATCATCGTCAACGTCACCCCGCTGGAGCCGGAGTGGGAGGGCCACGTGACGCTGGAGTTCTCCAACACCACACCGCTGCCGGCCAAGATCTATGCCAACGAGGGCGTGGCGCAGATGCTCTTCCTGCAGGCCGACGAGGTGTGCGAGACCTCCTACCGTGACCGCGGCGGCAAATACCAGGGGCAGACCGGGGTGACCCTGCCCAAGATCTAGTGAGGAGTGAGGGGTGAGGGGTGAGGGGTATAATCTCGCTGGCGCTAACGATCTGCGCCCTACTCAGGGCCTCGGGCAATAACATCCATCCAACCTTGTCATGACCCCCTCTCCCTCCTCACGCCTCACCCTTCACGCCTCACGCTTCACCCCCCCACCGCTGATATGCGCTTCCGCTTTCCCGTGGTGATCATCGACGAGGACTTCCGCTCGGAGAACCAGAGCGGGTTGTCCATCCGCGCGCTCGCCCAGGCCATCGAGAAGGAGGGCATCGAGGTGCTGGGGGTCACCAGCTATGGCGACCTGTCCTCGTTTGCGCAGCAGCAGTCGCGCGCCTGCGCCTTCATCCTGTCGGTGGACGACGAGGAGCTGGTCAACGAGGAGGAGGAGACCATCGCTGAGCTGCGGGCCTTTGTTGAGGAGATCCGCTTCCGCAACGCCGACATCCCCATCTTCCTGCACGGCGAGACACGTACCGCACGCCACATCCCGAACGACATCCTCAGGCAGTTGAACGGCTTCATCCACATGCTGGAGGACACGCCGGAGTTCCTCGCCCGCTACATCGCGCGCGAGGCGCGGGCCTATCTGGATTCCATCGTGCCGCCGTTCTTCCGCGCGCTCACCCACTATGCCGCCGACGGCTCCTACTCCTGGCACTGCCCGGGCCACTCGGGCGGGGTGGCCTTCCTCAAGAGCCCCATCGGCCAGATGTTCCACCAGTTCTTTGGCGAGAACCTGCTGCGGGCAGACGTGTGCAACGCGGTGGAGGAGCTGGGGCAGCTGCTCGACCACTCCGGCCCGGTGGGGGCGAGCGAACGCAATGCCGCGCGCATCTTTCATGCCGACCACCTGTTCTTCGTCACCAACGGCACCAGCTCCTCGAACAAGATGGTGTGGCACTACACCGTGGCCCCCGGCGACATCGTGGTGGTGGACCGCAACTGCCACAAGTCGGTGCTGCATTCCATCATCATGACCGGGGCGATCCCCATCTTCCTCACCCCCACGCGCAACAACTACGGCATCATCGGGCCCATCCCGCTGGAGGAGTTTCGACCGGAGAACATCCAGCAAAAAATCGCCGCCCACCCCTTCGCGCGCGACATCAAGGCCAAACCGCGCGTGCTGACCATCACCCAGAGCACTTACGACGGCATCCTGTACAACGTGGACGTGATCAAAGAGCTGCTGGGCGACTACATCGACACCCTGCACTTCGACGAGGCCTGGCTGCCGCATGCCGCCTTCCACGACTTCTACCGCGGCATGCACGCCATCGGCCGGGGGCGACCGCGGTGCAAGGACGCCCTGGTGTTTGCTACCCAATCCACGCACAAGCTGCTGGCGGGTCTGTCGCAGGCCTCGCAGATCCTGGTGCAGGACTCGGAGACGCGCAAGCTCGACTACCACCGCTTCAACGAGGCCTATCTGATGCACACCTCGACTTCGCCGCAGTACGCCATCATTGCCTCCTGCGACGTGGCGGCGGCGATGATGGAGCCGCCTGGCGGCACCGCCCTGGTGGAGGAGTCCATCTTGGAGGCACTCGATTTCCGCCGCGCCATGCGCAAGGTGGATGCGGAATTCGGTCAGGACTGGTGGTTCAAGGTGTGGGGGCCGGACCACCTGGCCGAGGAGGGCATTGGTCAACGCGAGGACTGGTTGCTCAACGCCAATGAACGTTGGCACGGCTTCGGCGCCATCGCCCCCGGCTTCAACATGCTCGACCCGATCAAGGCCACCGTGATCACGCCCGGTCTGGACGTGGACGGCGACTTCGCCGACTGGGGCATCCCGGCGGCCATCGTCACCAAGTATCTGGCCGAACACGGGGTTATCGTCGAAAAAACGGGGCTGTACTCCTTCTTCATCATGTTCACCATCGGCATTACCAAGGGCCGCTGGAACACGCTGGTGACGGCGCTTCAGCAGTTCAAGGCCGACTACGACGAAAACCAGCCGCTGTGGCGGGTGCTGCCCGAGTTCGTGGAGAAACAGCCCAGGTACGAGAAGGTGGGGCTCAAGGACCTGTGCGACCAGATCCACGCCATCTACAAGGCCAACGACGTGGCCCGGCTGACCACCGAGATGTATCTGTCAGAGATGGCCCCGGCCATGAAGCCGGCGGATGCCTTCGCCAAGATGGCCCACCGCGAGATCGAGCGGGTGGAGATCGACCGGCTCGAAGGGCGGGTGACCGCCGTGCTGCTCACCCCTTACCCGCCAGGGATCCCCCTCTTGATCCCTGGCGAGCGCTTCAATGCCACCATCGTGCGCTATCTGCAGTTCACGCGCGCCTTCAACGACCGTTTCCCCGGCTTTGAGACCGACGTGCACGGGCTGGTGAAGGAACGCGACGACGGGCGCTGGCGCTACTACGTCGATTGCGTGGCCTAGCCTCCACCCACGGTGCCGATGCAAGCGTGTGATGGGCGGGCCCGCCGTCCGTACCGCTTGCACGCCTGTGCTCTGGGGGCCAGCACCGTTGCCGATGAAGATCGGTGCTGCCTGCATGGAGCGCAGCGTAACCCGTGTCCCGACGCTGCCGCGCGATCAGCGCAATGCGGCCTTTAGTCGGCATCCGGGTCAGGTGCCGAGGCGGACGCGTCTTTGGCCGGATGGAAGGCGAACCGGCCGTTCTTTTCGGCGAACACCCCCAATTTGTGCCCCAGCTCGGCCGGTGGCTCCTTGAAGGCCTGCACGCGGCAGCTCAACGTGCTGACGGCGTAGTGACGTTTGCCGAGCTTGAGGATGTAGATGGGTTCGGCGTATTCGGGCGGGGCGGCGTAGAGTTCGGGGCGCACCCGTCGGGGCACCCCCTTGATGTCGAGCCCACCCTGGCAGTCGGGCATGCGCCGCGCCACCACCGTCAGTGTCAGTTTGTCTTGCCAGATCCAGTTCTGCACACGGTGCAGCATGATGGTGTGTTCGCGGCTGCCCTCGATCAGGTAGGAGGCGGTGTCGTTGACACAGCCGGTGGTGAGCAGGGCGGCCAGGGCGATCGGCAGCGCGGCCCGGCTGGCCCTGAGGGGCTTGCTGACGGGCGCGTGGCGATCCTTGCTCGTTTCAGTGGCAGGCATGGGCGGTGCGGCTGGCTCTGGCTTCGGGGCACACCAAACATTATCGGCCCGTTGCACTGGAGTTTTAGGCCCTGCGGCCGCCCGCGTTACACTTCCATGCCAGACTCGACGACGTTTGCGTGCAGACATGAAGACCCTGCTGGAGAGGATAGGCCTCGACGTCCATCACGAACTGATCCCCTACGTGGAAAAAGGGCTGCTCATCCTGCTCGTGCTGGTGCTCGCCTGGGTGGTGCTGCGGCTCATCCGCCGCATGATCGCCGCCTTCAAGCGCTTCGCGCTCAAGCGTGCCGACGACCCCGAAGCGGTGCGCCGGGTGGAGACGCTCGCGCGCGTCATCCACTACGTGGCCACCGTACTGCTGGTGGTCGCGGTGGTGATGGAGGTGCTCTACCTGCTGGGCGTGTCCATCGCCCCCCTGCTCGGGGCGGCCGGGGTGGTGGGCATCGCCGTGGGCTTTGGCGCACAGACCCTGGTCAAGGACTATTTCAACGGCTTTTTCCTGCTGCTGGAAAACCAGATCCGCGTCGGCGACTTCGTCGCCATCGCCGGCGAGAGCGGCTTCGTCGAGGAGCTGACCCTGCGCCACGTGCGGCTGCGCGCGATGGACGGCAACGTGCACTTTATCCCCACCGGCATGATCGACAAGGTCACCAACATGAGCCTGGAGTTCTCGCGCGCGGTGATCGACGTGGGGGTGGCCTACCGCGAGGACCTGGACGAGGTCTATGCGGTCATGCGCGAGGTGGCCGCCGGGATGCGCGCCGATCCCGCCTGGGGCAGTCGGATCCTGGAGGATCTGGAAATCCTGGGCGTGCAGGAGTGGGCCAGCTCTGCGGTGATGGTGCGCGCCCGCTTCAAGGTGGTGCCGCTGCAGCAGTGGGACGTGCGGCGCGAGTACTTGAAAAGGCTCAAACAGGCATTCGACGCCCGCGGCATCGAGATCCCCTACCCCCACCTCACCCTCTACGCCGGGCGCGCCAAGGACGGCAGCGCCCCACCCTTGCGCCTGGTCGTGGAGGGCGATCAGAACAACCGTTTGAGTCGCTCGTAACCGCGCATGACCTCCTCGGCCATGAGCCGTGCGGCGGCGAGCACGTCCTCGGCGGTCTCGCCGGCGACCTCCGCCGCCTGTTTCGCCTTGGCGCGCAGCTCGTCGAGCTTGCCCTCCAGCTCGCGCCATTCGTCCTGCGCCTCCAGCTTGGCCAGATGGGCCTTTAGGATCAACTCGTCGCGCTCGGTGTTGAGACGATCGATCAGTTTCTGCAGTTCTTCACGCACTTGCATGGCGACTCCTTCGCTCGGGGATGTCTACACTGAATATAGACGATGCCCGGCGCGTCTCTGTCGGCCGCCCCTGGCATGCGGCTATGATAGGTCCGCTGCGACGCGCGCCGCGGCCGTCCCCGCTTGAGGAACCACCGACATGAGAAAACTGCGCATCCTCGCCATGGTCATGGCCGGCGGCGAAGGCAGCCGCCTGCACCCGCTCACCGCCGAGCGCTCCAAGCCCTCGGTGCCCTTCGGCGCCCGCTACCGGATCGTCGACTTCGTGCTGTCCAACCTGATGAATTCGGGCATCCACTCGATCTATCTGCTGGTGCAGTACAAGTCGCAGTCGCTCATCGAGCACGTGCGCAAGGCCTGGGTGCTGCCGCCCATCCTGCCGGAGCACTTCATCACCGTGGTGCCGCCGCAGATGCGGCGCGGGCAGAGCTGGTTCCAGGGCACGGCCGATGCGGTGCACCAGAACCTGAACCTCATCCGCCAGCACCGGCCCGACCTGGTAGCGGTATTCGGGGCCGACCACATCTACCGCATGGACGTGCGCCAGATGGTGCAATTCCACCTCGACCACGCCGCTGCCGCCACAGTGGCGGCGCTGCCGGTGCCGATCGAGCAGGCCCATGCCTTCGGCGTGATCGAGGCCGACGCGCGTGGGCGCATCCTCGCCTTCCAGGAAAAGCCCGTCCATCCTGCCCACATGCCGGGTGACCCCACGCGCGCCTTCGCCTCCATGGGCAACTACCTGTTCAACGCCGAGGTGCTGGAGCAGGCCCTCATCGAGGCGCACGCGCGCGGCGAGAACGACTTCGGCAAACACGTGCTGCCGCGGCTGGTGGGCCAGGGCCTGTACGCCTACGACTTCGCGCAAAACCGCGTGCCCGGCGTGCGCGACTACGAAGAGCCGGCCTACTGGCGCGACGTCGGCACCCTGGACGCCTATTACGAGGCGCACATGGACGTGCTGGGCCTCACCCCCCGCTTCGACGTGTTCAACGCCCAGTGGCCCATCTTCTCCAGTAACTACCAGGGGCCGGTGGCCAAGTTCCAGGATGCCCGGCTCGACAACAGCATCGTCAGCGCCGGCTGCCTGATCCACGGCGCCCGCGTGCGCGACTCGGTGCTGCGCCGCGAGGTGGTGCTGGAGCCCGGCGTTGAGCTGGACGGTTGCATCGTCATGGACAACGTCACCATCCGCGCCGGGGCGAGGCTCAAGCGGGTGATCGTGGACCGCTACAACATCATCGAGGCCGGCAGCCGCATCGGCTACGACCTCAGGGCCGACGCCGAGCGCTACAAGGTGACCGAAAAGGGCGTGGTGGTGATCCCCGAGGCGCAACCTTACGAAAGCGTGCGCACCTCGTTCGCCGAGGAGGGTTGATGCCTGTACCCATGGCGGCCTGGCCGGGCCGCCCCTACCCGCTGGGGGCGACCTGGGACGGCGAGGGGGTCAATTTCGCCCTGTTCTCCGAGCACGCCGAGGAGGTGGAGCTGTGCCTGTTCGACCCCAAGGGGCGGCGTGAGGTGGAGCGCATCATCCTGCGCGAGTGCACCGACCAGGTCTTCCACTGTTATCTGCCCCAGGCACGGCCGGGGCTACTGTATGGCTACCGCGTCTTCGGCCCGTACCGACCCGAACAGGGGCATCGGTTCAACCCCAACAAGCTGCTCATCGACCCCTACGCCAAGGATCTGGTCGGGCCGCTCAAGTGGTCGGACGCCCATTACGGCTATCGCATCGGCCATCGGCGCGCCGATCTGTCGTTCGACCGGCGCGACTCCGCCCCCGGCACCCCCAAATGCCGGGTGATCGATACCGCCTTCACCTGGGGCGACGACCGCCACCCCAACACCCCCTGGCACGACACCGTGATCTACGAGTTGCACGTCAAGGGCATGACCCGGCTGCATCCGCTCATCCCGGAACACCTGCGCGGCACCTATGCCGGGCTCGCCTCGGAGCCGGTGATCGAGCATCTCAAACGGCTGGGGGTGACGGCCGTGGAGCTGATGCCCGTACACGCCTTCGTCGATGACCGCGCCCTGGTCGCCCGCGGGCTGAGGAACTACTGGGGCTACAACACCCTGGGCTTTTTCGCGCCGGACGCGCGCTACTGCCAGAACGACCCAGTGCGCGAGTTCAAGACCATGGTCAAGACCTTCCACCGCCACAGCATCGAGGTGATCCTGGACGTGGTGTACAACCACACGGCCGAAGGCAACCACCTGGGGCCCACCCTGAGCTTCCGCGGCATCGACAACGCCGCCTACTATCGCCTGGCCGAGGACCCACGCTACTACCAGGACTACACCGGCTGCGGCAACACGCTCAACATGATGCACCCGCGCGTGCTGCAGCTGATCATGGATTCGCTGCGCTATTGGGTGCTGGAGATGCACGTGGACGGCTTCCGCTTCGACCTGGCCAGCGCACTGGCGCGCGAGCTGCATGCGGTGGACCGGCTGGCGGCCTTCTTCGACATCATCCACCAGGACCCGGTGATCTCTCAGGTCAAGTTGATCGCCGAGCCCTGGGACCTGGGCGAGGGGGGCTACCAGGTGGGCAACTTCCCGGTCGGCTGGACGGAGTGGAACGGCCGCTACCGCGACGCCGTGCGCGCCTTCTGGAAAGGCGAAGGGGGGCTGATCGGCGAGTTGGCCAGCCGACTCACCGGTTCCTCTGACCTCTATGCCCACAACGGCCGCCGGCCCTATGCCAGCATCAACTTCGTCACCTGTCACGACGGCTTCACCCTGCAGGACCTGGTCTCCTACGACGAGAAGCACAACGAGATGAACGGCGAGGACAACCGTGACGGCGAAAACCACAACCTGAGCTGGAACTGCGGCGTCGAGGGGCCCACCGACGACCCGCAGATCAATGCGCTGCGCGCGCGCCAGAAGCGCAACCTCATGGCCACCTTGTGGCTGTCGCAAGGCGTGCCCATGCTGCGCGCCGGCGATGAGCTGTCGCACACCCAGCTCGGCAACAACAACGCCTATTGCCAGGACAATGCCCTCTCCTGGCTGGACTGGGACCTCGACCCGCAGGAGCGCGATTTCCTCGCCTTCGTACAGGGCCTGGCCCGGCTGCGCCAGTCCCACCCCATCTTCCGCCGGCGCGGCTTCTTCCAGGGCCGCCCCGTGCGGGGCGAGGGCGTCAAGGACATCGCCTGGCTGAACCCCGATGGGCGCGAGATGAGCGAAGAGGAGTGGCAGCAGCACTTCGCCCGCTGCCTGGGGGTGTACCTGTCAGGGGCGGAGCTGGACGAGGTGGACGCGCGCGGCCGGCCGGTGCACGACGACGACTTCCTGCTGCTCATCAACGCCCATCACGAGACCATCCCCTTCCGGCTGCCCGGCTACGCCCGTGCCGACGACTGGCGCCTGCTGGTCGATACCAGCCATCCGCAGGGTTTCGTGGCCGCCTCGCACCACCCGCCGGGCACGCACTATCCCCTGGAGGGCCGCTCGCTCGTGCTATTCATCCGTCCGCGCAGCCGCAGTTGAGGCCCTGGCCATGTCCATGACCGAACTGATCGACCGGCTTGCCGCCCTGGCCGGCATCGAACCCGCCTACTACGACATCTGGGGCCGCCAGCATGTGGCCTCGACCGAGGTCAAACAGTCCCTGCTCACCGCCATGGGGGTGGCCTGTGCCGACGCGGCGCAGGCACAGGCCAGCCTAGAGGCCTGGCAGGCGGCGCGCTGGCATGCGCTCCTGCCACCGGTATGGGTGCACACCCTGGGCACGGGGCCGCTCGAACTCATACTGCGTCTGCCCGAGCGCTTCTGGCGGGCGGAGCTCGTCTGGCGGCTATCGCGCGAAGACGGCGACGAGATGGAGGGGCACACGCCGGTCGGGGGGCTTGCGGTGTGCGAACAGGCCGAACTGGCCGATGGGGCCTATCGGGCGCTCGGCTTGGGCCTGCCCGAGCCGCCCGAGGGCTATCACCGCCTGAGCGTCTGGATCGCAGGCGAAGGGCCGTGGCAGATGCCGCTCATCGTCTGCCCGCCGCAATGCCATGTCCCGCCCGAGCTCGCCGCAGGCCGGCGACTATGGGGGCTGGCGGTGCAGCTGTATGGCCTGCGTTCGCGGCGCAACTGGGGCATGGGCGACTTCACCGATCTGGCCAGGCTCGCGGCCTGGGCCGGGCGCGAGGGTGCGGCCCTGATCGGGGTCAATCCCCTGCATGCGCTGCGCCCGCACGACCCCAGCCATTGCAGTCCCTACAGCCCCAGCAGCCGGCAGTTCCTCAACACCCTTTACATCGACGTCGAGGCGGTGCCGGACTACGCCGAGTGCGACGAGGTGCGCGCGCGAGTGGCCGAGCCCGCATTCCAGGCGCGCCTGGCGCAACTGCGGGCCTCACCCCTGGTCGATTACGCCGGCGTGGCGGCGCTCAAATACCCGCTGTTGGAAGGCTTGTACCGACATTTCCGGCAGCGCCACCTGGCACACTACAGCCCGCGGGCGCAGGCCTTCCGCCGCTTCGTCGCCGCCGGCGGCGAGGCGCTCCACCGCTTCGCCTTGTACGAGGCATTGCAGGCCCATCTGCACGCGCAAGACGGGCAGGCCTGGGGCTGGCCCGTGTGGCCGCAACCTTGGCGCGAGCCCGATGGCCCGCAGGTGCAGGCCTGGGCACAGGCACACGCCGAGGCGGTCGAATACCGCATGTACCTGCAGTGGCTCGCCCACGAGCAGCTCGGCGCCGCGGCTGCCGCGGCGCGCGAGGCTGGCATGGCGGTCGGCTTGTACCTGGACCTGGCGGTGGGGGTCGAGCGCGGCGGCGCCGAGACCTGGGCGCAGCGCGGTCTGTACGCGTTCGAGGCGGGCATCGGTGCGCCGCCGGATGACTTCAACCTGCACGGCCAGGACTGGGGCCTGCCGCCACCCAACCCGCAGCGGCTGCAGGCCGCGGGCTATGCCCCGTTCATCGCCACCCTGCGCGCCAATATGCAGGCCGCCGGGGCGCTGCGCATCGACCACGTCATGGCCCTCATGCGCCTGTACTGGGTGCCGCCGGGTCTGCCGGCCGACGCCGGGGTGTACGTGCGCTACCCGCTCGCCGACCTCGCCGGCCTGCTCGCCCTGGAGAGCCGGCGCGCCCGCTGCCTCGTCATCGGCGAGGACCTGGGCACCGTGCCCGACGAGGTACGCGCGGCCATGCATGCGCGCGCCATCCTGGCCTACCGGCTGTTCTACTTCGAGAAGCGCTGGGAGGGCGATCGCAGCTTCAAGCCCCCGCACGAGATCGGGCAGGGCGCGCTCACCGCCGCCAGCACGCACGACCTGCCCACGCTGAACGGCTTCTGGCTGGGGCGCGACCTCGTCTGGCGCGAGCGGCTCGGTCTGTTTCCCTCGGATGAGCTGCGCCGGCGGCTTAGCGACGAGCGCGCCGCCGACCGCGCCCGGCTGCTCGCGGCGCTCGCCGCCGAGGGCCTGTTGCCGCCGGGGGTGGGCCTCAACCCGGACGAGGTGCCCGAACTGACCCACCCGCTGCGCCTGGCGGTGCATCGCTATCTCGCCCGCAGCCCGGCCCCCATCCTCCTCATACAGGCCGAGGACATCCTGGGCGAGGAGGAGCAGGCCAACCTGCCGGGTACGGTGGACGCACACCCCAACTGGCGGCGCAAATTGTCGCTCGATCTGGAGGACTGGGGGCAGGACGCTCGCTTCCGCGAGACCCTGCAGGCCCTGGCCGCCGAGCGGGGATGAGCGCCGCCGAGTCCGGGTTTTTCCCGCCCGGCCCGAGGGCGGGTCGGTGGGGCACCGGCTGCGGCAGCGGGCGGCTCAGCCCATGCCGGCGGCCTGCCGGTCGGCGTGGTAGCTGGAGCGCACCAGCGGGCCGCTGGCCACGTGCTTGAAACCCAGGGCGTAGGCCGCACGCTCGAACTCGGCGAACCGTTCGGGGCTGACGAAGCGCTCGACCGGCAGGTGATG
>JANWZL010000149.1 GCA_025054655.1 Thiobacillaceae bacterium
TCCAGGCGGCTGCGGGCGTCGTGGCGGAAGATCTCGCTACTCACCTCAGGCGGCATGGGGAAACCCGGTACGACGGTGGAGCGATAGCTCAGGCGCACGGGGTTTTTGCCATGTAGCTGCCACTCCCCCACCAGCACGCGGATGTTGCCGGCGATACGCTGGAAACGGATGGCGCGTTGCGGGTACTCTTCGACCAGGGCGATCATCACCAGCGGGAAGTTGGGCAGCCAGGGGACGCTGCCGCGCTGCTCCAGCCGAATCGGCTCACCCGGGGCAGAGATGACGCGGCTGACCTGCAGATCGGGGATGAATTCCGCCCAGCGGTTGTAATCGGTCAGCACCGCCCAGGCCTGCTCGCGCTCCACCCTGACCTCGATCTCGGCCGCCACGGCGATGACCGCCTCGTTCGCCTCCACCCGCACACGCGCCTCGGCGCCCTGGGCGGCAGAGGCGCAGAGCCACAACACCCCGGCGAGGATGAGGTGGCGCAGGGGTCGGATGCGGGTCATGAGGCGGCCCGGCCCGCGCCGCGGCGCAGCATCTCGCGGCCGATGGCCTCCAGCATGCGCTGGATGTCGGCCTCGATGAGGAAGCCGTCACCAGGCACGCGCGGCGAGAGCAGCCCCGGCTCCAGGCGCGCCACATAGGTGATGCGCACCCCGCCGGGTAGCGGCAGCAGTCGCCACTCGCCGTACATGTCCTTGAGCGTGCCGCTTAGTTGCCGGAAGTGGATGCGGCTGTAGGGCGTCTCCTGCATCAGCAGCACCACCTCGAACGGCGTGTCCAGGATCAGCCAGCTCTTCTCGCCCTTCTGATGCACCCGCACGGGCTCGCCCGGCCGGCTGACCCGGCGCGAGTAGTGCATGTCGGGTACGAACTCGGCCAGGTGGTCGTAGTCGGTCAGCACCGACCACGCCAGTCGGGCATCCACCGGCACATCGACGAAGGCGCGCACGGTGATGCTGCCGAAGGCGAGGCTGCGCTCGACCTGCACCACCGCGCGCAACCGCGGCTCGATCAGGGCCTGGGCGACGGTGATCACCGGCAAGACGAGCAGACCCAGGAACAGGCGCCTTTGCATGACCGTCGTCGGCGATGTGACGGCGGTTATTGTCCCACGAGTGGCGCCAAAGCCGCAGGCGGGCGTTGCGGCAGCCGCCGGATGGCCTCGGCGTTGCTGGGCGAGAAACAGGCCGCGGCCGCCTCCGCCCAAGGCAGCCAGCGTGAGGCGAGGTGTTCGCGAGGGTTCAAGCGTACCGGCAGCGGCCGCGGCAGCCGCAGACCGAAGACGTGCTCGGTGTTGTGCGTGGTGCCAGGGGCATAGCGGTGGCGGTAGCACTCGAAGATCTCATACTGGGTGCTGTAACCCCAGTCCTGCAGGTCGTAGGCCAGGGCATCGAGCCCCGTCTCCTCGGCCACTTCGCGCACCGCTGCGGCCCACGGGGTCTCGCCCGCGTGCAGGCTGCCGGTGACCGACTGCCACCAGCCCGGATGATCCGCCCGCTCCAACAGCAACACCTCCAACGCCGGGGTGTAGATCACCACCAGTACTGACAGCGGCAGTTTGTATCGCCCTGATGCCACATCATCGGCCATGCTCAACCCGCCCTACTCCCCTTATCCTCTTTCTGCTCCACCCTTCACTCTTTCACCTTCCCGCTTGCCTTCGCCCTCACTCCTTGACCGGATTTCTCAAGCGGATGTGCAGCTCCCGCAGCTGTCGTTCCTCCACCCGGCTGGGGGCACCAGTCATGAGGCAATAGGCGCGCTGGGTCTTGGGGAAGGCGATGACGTCGCGGATGGATTCCACCCCGGCCATGAGCGCGACCAGCCGGTCGAGCCCGAAGGCGAGCCCGCCATGCGGCGGCGCGCCATATTTGAGGGCATCGAGCAGGAAGCCGAACTTGGCGCGCTGTTCCTCAGGCCCGATGTTGAGCGCGGCGAACACCTTCTCCTGCACCTCCTCACGGTGGATGCGGATGGAGCCGCCACCCACCTCCCAGCCGTTGATGACCATGTCGTAGGCGCGCGAAAGCGCCCGGCCCGGGTCGCTCGCCAACCAGTCCTCGTGCCCCGGCTTGGGCGAGGTGAAGGGGTGGTGCAGGGGGTCCCAGCGGCGCTCCTCCTCGTTCCATTCGAACATGGGGAAGTCCACCACCCACAGTGGCCGCCAGTCTTTGCTGGCGTAACCCTTCTCGTGGCCGATCTTGACCCGCAGCGCCCCCAAGGCATCGTTGACGATCTTGGCGCGGTCGGCGCCGAAGAAGATCAGGTCACCGCTGCCCGCACCGCTGCGCTCGAGGATGGCGGCTAGCGCCGCATCGTGCAGGTTTTTGACGATGGGCGACTGCAGGCCCTCGCGCCCGCGGCCGCGGTCGTTCACCTTGATCCAGGCGAGGCCCTTGGCCCCGTAGATCTTCACAAACTCGGTGTAGGCGTCGATCTCGCCACGGGTGAGCTCGCCCCCGCCGGGGACAAGCAGGCCCGCGACCCGGCCGTCGGGCAGGTTGGCCGGCCCGGCGAAGACCTTGAACTCGACATCGCGCATGACGTCGGTCAGTTCGGTAAGCTTGAGCGGCACGCGCAGATCCGGCTTGTCCGAGCCATACAACCGCATCGCCTCGTGGTAGGAGATGCGCGGGAAGGGGTCGGGCAGATCGACGTCGATGGCTGCCTTGAACACTTGGCGGATCATGCCCTCGACCAGCTCCATCACCGCCTCCTCGTCCACGAAGGACATCTCCAGGTCCACCTGGGTGAACTCGGGTTGACGATCGGCGCGCAGGTCCTCGTCGCGGAAGCACTTGACAATCTGGTAATAGCGGTCGAAGCCGGCCACCATCAGCAGTTGCTTGAACAGCTGGGGTGACTGCGGCAGGGCGTAGAACATGCCCTCGTGCAGGCGCGAGGGCACCAGGTAGTCGCGCGCGCCCTCGGGGGTGGAGCGGGTGAGCATGGGGGTCTCCACCTCGATGAAGCCGTGCGCATCCAGGTAGTCGCGCATGAGCTTGGCGGCGCGGTAGCGCAGCCGCAGGTTGGCCTGCATCTTTGGCCGGCGCAGGTCCAGATAGCGGTAGGTGAGGCGCACGTTCTCGGTGGGGTCCTCGTCCTCCAGCAGGAAAGGCGGCGTGATCGAGGGGTTGAGGACCTCCAGCCGCTGGGTGATGACCTCCACCTCGCCGGTGGGCAGATGGGGGTTTTCCGTGCCGGGCGGACGGCGGCGCACGCGGCCTTCGACCTTGAGCACGTACTCACTACGCACCTGCTCGGCGAGCCGGAAGGCCTGCGGGGTGTCGGGGTCCACCACCACCTGCACCGTGCCCTCGCGGTCGCGCAGGTCGATGAAGATCACCCCGCCGTGATCGCGGCGGCGATGGGCCCAGCCGCACAGGGTCACCAGGGTGTCGATGTCGGCGGCGGTCAGGGCGCCGCAATAATGGGTGCGCATGGTCGTTTTTGTCCTCGTCGTCGGTCGATCACGGGTCAATCGCCTGGATAGTGGTTGGCCACATGGCGTTGTGTGGGCGTGGCCACCCCCATGGAGACGATGTATTTGAGCGCGGCGTCCACCGGGATGTCCAGTTCGATCGCCTCCTCGCGCCGCACGTAGAAATAGAATCCGTTCACCGGGCTGGGGGCGGTGGGGATGAACACCGCCAGCCACTCCTCGCCCAGGGCCGCGCGCACCTCGGCCGGCACGTTGGTCTGGAAGGCGAGCGACCAGGCCTGCGGGTGCGGATAGCGCACCAGCAACACCCGACGGAAGGCGTGCCCCGTGCCCGACAGCAAGGTGTCGGAGACCTGCTTCACGCTGCCGTAGATCGACTTCACCACCGGGATGCGCACGAGCAGCGCCTCCCAGTAGGCGAGCAGGCGCTGGCCGATCAGGTTGGCGCTCACCAGCCCGGTGAGCAGGATGACCAGCAGGGTCAGCACCACACCCAGGCCGGGCACATGCATGCCCAGCCAGGCCTCGGGCCGCCAGGCCGCGGGCAGCAGCAACAGGGTCTGGTCCATGGCGCCGATCAGGGCATCGAGCACCCACAGCGTGATGCCCAGCGGCACCCAGATCAGCAGCCCGGTGATGAAATAGCGGCGCAGTCGGGCCATGTCGGCTCAGCAAAACAAATTGGGCAAAACGCACGCGCGTTTTGCCCAACGGGACGTCGGCTCGGCCTTCTCAGGCCGCGCAGGCCGGACAGGCGCCGGCACCGCAGGTCGGTGCCGGGGTTTCCTCCTTGGGCTTGGCCCCGCCCTTGAAGTCGGTGGCGTACCAGCCAGTGCCCTTCAACTGAAAGCCTGCAGCGGTGAGCTGCTTGACCAGACTTGGCTTGCCGCAGGCGGGGCAGTCGGTCAACGGGGCGTCGCTCACCTTTTGCATCACGTCCTGTTCGAAACCGCAGTCGCTGCACTTGTAGGCGTAGATCGGCATGATGTCCTCCACAGGCAATGAGTTGACCGCATTATATCAACGATTTCTGATAGTTAGAGCACCCGCCGGCCGGCGGCTCACCAGCTGAGCCGTAGGGTGACGAAGACCTGACGCTGCACGGTGTGTTCGTCGCGGAACTCGAGGTGCTCTCCAGTGGCATTCTGCAGGGTGAGGGCGATCTCGTCTTCGCTGCCCGAGCCGCCCAGCCGCTTGGCCAGCTTCACATCCACCCGTGTGTAGGCCGGTTGTTTGTCGCCGTCGTTGAGCCAGCGCATGTGGCCCAGCCGGTAGTAACCGAGGTTGAACTGTAGGCCCTGCGGCAGCGGCATCGACCACAGCAGGCTGCTGGCGCGGCGCGGGGCGGTCTGTTCGGTGTCCCGATCGGTGCCCGCCCCGGCGTGGATGCGAGTATAGGCATGGGACAGCAGCAGGCGGCCCAGATGCGCATGGCGCCATTCCAGGCTGAGGTCACCGCCCTTGCTACGGATGTCGCCGGCATTGTAGAGCACGAAGGCCTTCTCCGAGCCCAGCGGGCGACCGTAATCGGGTGGAGGCGGAAAAGGACAGTCCAACCCGACCCTACAGGACCGGTTGTCGATATAGCGTTCGTGTCGCTGGACGAACACGCGGGCGTCCACCCTCAGGTTGGACTCGGGATAGAGCGCGACATGACCCAGCTCGGCGAACTGGGTGCGCTCGGGTTTGAGCGGGTCATGGGCCCACAGGCCGATATCGATGACCTTGCCTTGCAGGGCGGGCAGCACGCCGAGATAGCGCTGCATCTCGCGTGCGTGCTGCTCCAGCAGGGTGGGAGTGCGATAGCCATGCCCTACACTCATACGCAGGGCCGCCCCGGGTCTGAACGTCCAATTGAGGGCCAGGCGTGGCGATAACAGCAGCTCCTGACGCTTGGCCTGTTCGAGCGTGCCGCCCAGATGCAACAGCATGTCGGGGCGGATACGCCAATCCACGTTGGCGAAGGTCTGCCAGGCGGTGGATCCGACCGTATCCAGGTCGTGGAACCAGCGCTGCGACTGCGCGCGATCCTGACGGATGGCGAGCCCCCAGACGGTCTTGAGGTCCTCCGACCAGGCGTGGATGTGCTGCAGTTCGAGGGCGTCTCGGCTGGCAGTCAGGTCGTCATGCACGGGGGTGCTCAGGCCGGACAGGCTCAACACGCCCGCCTCACGCTTGCGCCGCTGCAGGCGGCTATATTCCAACGACCATTGCGCCCCGGTGGCATAGTGGTTGTGCCAGGCCAGGCGCAAGGACACCTGCTGGTGCCGGCGCTGTCGGTAGGGCTCCAACCCGGCGTCGAGCGTGCTGCCCACCCAATCCGCGCCGTCGGACGTCCCCAAGGACAGTAGCCATTCCTCGTCCAGACCCGACCTGTAGGCCAACTGCGCCAACAGGCTCAGACGCTCGATCGCCTCATGCATGCCGTAGGCATGCACCTGGCGGTCGCGGAAGTTGAGCGCCTGGCGTTGGGACAGGCTCAGCCGCCAGGCCACCTGCCCGCCGCTGTGGCCAGCACGGGCATATGTGTCCGCGAAACCGAAACGCCCGCGGGCGAGCGTCAGACCTATGCCCGTGTCCTCAGCCTGATCGCGGGTGAAGATCTGGACCACCCCCTGGAAGGCACCGGCGCCATAGCTCGCCTGGTTGGGCCCGCGTACCACCTCGATGCGCTCGATGTCCTCCACGCGCAGCGGCAGGTCATGCCAGTCCACCGCGCCGGTGGCGGGGTTGACCACAGAATGGCCGTCGAGTAGCACCAGCAATCGGTTGGGGTGGGCGTCACCCAAGCCGCGGTTGACCACCACCGGCGAGCCGCCTGGCCAGTCCGCCACCAGGAAGCCAGGCACCAGGCGCAACAGGTCGTGCAGTTCGGTGAGGCCCGTGGCGCGGATCGTCGCGCGGTCGAGCACGGTGACCGGTGCCGGGGCCTCGTGCGGCGCTGTGGCGATGCGCGAGGCGGTCAACACCTGGGGCAGCTCCGCCAGGAACAGGGCTTCGCTCAGCTCCTGGGCAGCGGCGGCATACATCCACACCGCCGCGAACAACCCCCACAGACGGCGGCTCAACGCGATGTATCCTCCAGCTCGCGCAGGCGACGGTAATCGACCTTGCCACTGGCGAGCAACGGCAGACTGGTCCGATGGACGATGCGTCGCGGCAGCGCCAGCTCGGGCAGCCCGAGCGAACGTGCGGCGGCAGTGAGCCGCTCGCGCGTGAGGGTGGCATCGGTGGTGTACAAGACGATGCTCTCGCCACGGCCCAACTCGGGCTCGGCGAGGCTCGCGTGTTGCGCCTCGGCGCTGGCGGCGCGGGCGATGGCCTCGGTCAGATCCAGGCAGACTTGCTCGCCGGCCACCTTGGCATGCCGCTTGAGCCGCCCGTGGATGATGAGATAGCCATCGGCGTCCAGTTCGGCCACGTCGCCCGTGTCGTGCCAGCCCTCACCGGCGGCGGAATGCGGCGGATCGAGTAGCCCAGGGGCCTCGGGGCGATAGTAGCCGCTCATGAGGTTGGGACCGCGCAAGTGCAGCTCGCCGCCGTGCGTTATGCCCTCCACGGGGAGGAGCTTCGCCTCGATGCCGGGCAGCAGCCGCCCCACCGTGCCTGGCCTGTTGGCCCAGGGCAGGTTGACCGCGACCACCGGCGCCAACTCCGTGCAACCGTAGCCCTCCAGGATGTCGATGCCGAAGCGCTCGCGCCAGGCGGTGCGCACCGGCTCGGCCAGCTTCTCCGCCCCTGCCACCACGTATTGCAGGCCTTTGAAGTCCTCCGGCTCGGCATAGCGAGCGTAATGGTGCAGAAAGGTGCTGGTGGAGAACAGCGTGTTGCAGCCTTTGTCGCGGATCAAGCGGGGTATCTCCTTATAGTGCAGGGGTGTGGGGTAGAAGACCACGCGCGCACCGCTGACCATGGGCATCAGCGCCCCGGCGGTGAGACCGAAGCTATGGAACAGGGGCAGGCAATTAAAGATCTTGTCGCGCGGGCCGAAGGTGAACACCTGCAGAATCTGCGCGACATTGGCCAGCACGGCCCGGTGCGACAACACCACCCCTTTGGGCAACCCCTCGGTGCCGGAGGTGAACAGCACCACCGCCGGCGCCTCGCTATCCACCGGCGGCACGACCCGCTCAGGAAACCACAGGGCATAGCCCATCAGCCACAGCTTGTCCGCCAAGGTAAAGCGGCGGCGCAGGTCCTCCAGATAGAACACATCCACCCCCTGCAGGGCCGCCACCTGTTGCGTGAGCTGGGCCTTGTCAAGGAAGGCGCGGCTGGTGATCACCCGGCGCACACCCGCCACCCGGCAGGCATTCTGCATGCCCTCCACCCCGGCGGTGTAGTTGAGCATGCAGGGCACCCGCCGCTGGGCGCTGAGCCCGATCAGCAGAGCGACGGTGGCGGCCACGTTGGGCATGAGCACGCCGACGTGCTCGTCCGGCTCGGTCAGGCGCGCACTCAGACGGGCGAGCGCCAGGGTCATCTTGAGCAAGTCACCATAGCTGTAACGCCCCGGAGTGGCGTCCTCCCACTGGCCTGGGGTGGCCCGGCCGTAACGCCGGCAGGCGGCGACCAGGGCCGCGAACAAAGTCTTTGCCGGCAGTTCGACCACCGTGCTCATAGCTGTAACCAGCGGCTGGCCTGTTGCAGACGGCTTTGCAGCGAGAGCTCGCCCGGCCGCGGATGGCAATGCACCAGCATAACCGTCCAATGCCGGCGGTCACGGCCGCTGAGTTCCGTCAATTCGAGCGTGTGCACCCCGATGCCCTCTACCTGGCTCAACACCCCCATGCCATCGATGCGCAACGTCACCCGGTCGAGCCGCACATGTTCCTCGGGGGCCGTCAGTACGGCGGCGAAGTCCTCCTGCAACCGGCGCAGGTCGAGTGCGGCCGTGGCTGCGGCCAGACGTTCCAACACGGCCTGCAGACGCTGTTGCAGCTGCGGCCGGCGGGTGGGATCGGCCTGGCGCAGCTCGGCGCTGAGCAGATCGCGTTCTTTTTCCAGCTCCAGTCGCGCCTGCTGGCGCGAGCGCACGCGCTCGGCCACCCGGGCGAGCAGGCCGTCATACAACTCCCACATCAGCAGCCAGCGTGCCTCCTCCTCCGTCGGTGCCGGGCTGCTCAGGGTATGGTCGGTGAAACTCAGCACGCGCTGGGCCACCCCCCGCTGCAACACCTCGCCCTGCAGCCCCACCCCGAACACGGTCTTCTCCTGCCGCCGCGCCCCCATCAGGGCATAGACCTCACGGCCCGGCCCACCGGGGCGACGGGCATATTCGTGCATGGCATGGCTTAGGCACAATGCCTGACGCATCTGCTCGGGGCTGGAGAACAGCGTGCGCAACAGGGCGTCGTGGGCGAGGCGCTGGGCATCGATCTCGATCGGGCCCGGAATGTCTTGTGCCAGTCCGCGCGAATACTCCAGGGCACGGCTGATCATTGCGCGATAGCGCCGCGGGAAATCCGGGCTGCCCTTGAGCCGCGGTTCGACCTGCTCGGCTGCCCGTTCCAGGGCAACGGCGAGCTCCCCGTCCTCCGTCGCGGAATCCCGATGGAACAGGCGGGTGATCCATCCGGGCATGGCCGCAGGGCGTTCAGAATGGGATGTCGTCGTCCAGATCGGCCAGCCCGCCCTTGCCTACGGAATCGGTCACCTCTGCATTGCGGCGGAGATCCTCGCGCGGTGCCTCGCCGTACTCGGCTGTGCCAGCGCCGGCACGTCCACCCAGCATCTGCATGCGGTCGCCGCGGATCTCGGTGATGTAGCGGTCCTGACCGTCCTTGTCCTGGTACTTGCGCGTACGGATACTGCCCTCGACGTAGATCTGACTGCCTTTCCTCAGATATTGTCCGCAGATCTCCGCCTGTTTGCCGAAAAAGACCACACGATGCCACTCGGTGGCCTCCTGCCGTTCGCCGTTTTTGTCCTTCCACACCTCGGTGGTGGCCACCGAGAGGTTGGCGATGGCGTCCCCGCTGGGCATGTAACGAACCTCAGGATCACGCCCGAGGTTGCCAACCAGGATGACCTTGTTCACCGAAGCCATGTTTACTCCCCCATAGCACCCCAAAGGTAGTCAATTATACGGTCTCGCTGGTTGACGACCACGCTCACCCTTATGCATCGCCTACTGAGTCAACTGCGTAGGCCACTTCGATCCTGCACCATATATCCGAGACAGACGTGTCAACGCGTCTGGGTAGAGCCATAGAGGGCGTGCCGCACCCCTTCCTCGTCCCAGCCGGTCTGGTTCACCTTGAGCATCACCGCACCTTCGCGCGGCAGCACGCTCACCGCCTCCACCCCGGCGAAGACGGCCAAGCGCGTGGCCAGACGCCGCGCCTCGGCCTCGCTCAGAGGGTCGATGTGCAACAGCTGGGTCTTCACCCGCGGCGGCGAGCGCATTCCGGCGGCCAATACAAGCCATACGCCGATCAGACCGGCGCAGAAGGCGAACACCGCGCCGTGGCCGGCGTGCTCGGCGATCCAACCGCCGGCGGCGGCGCCGAAGAACAAGCCCAGCGACTGGGCGGTGTTGTACACCCCCATGGCCGTACCCTTGGCCTCGGGTGGGGCGATCTTGGAGATGAGCGAGGGCAGCAGCGCCTCCAGCACGTTGAAGGCAGCGAAATAGGCCAACAGCGTGAGCACGATGCCCCAGAAGTGCTCTAGCGCCAGCGCCAGCCCGATTTGCGCTGCCAACATGACGGCTACGGCGGTGACGAACACCGCCTTCATACGGCCGTGGCGCTCGCCCAGGATGACGGCCGGCACGAGCAGGACGAAGGACAGCAGCAGTACCGGCAGATAGACCTGCCAATGCTGCTGCGGCGCCAGGCCGCCGGCGCGCACGAGGGCGAAGGGCACCACCACGAACATGGCCATCTGCGCCGCGTGCAGGGCGAAGATGCCCCAGTTCAAGCGCGCCAGCTGGCCGTCGCGCAGCACGTCCTTGAGCCGTGCCGGGTGGGCCTCGGCATCGGAGTGAAAGACCGACACGCCCGGATCGGGGGTGTAGAAGCGCAGCACCAGGATGGCCAGCAGGGCGAGCACGCCGGTGGCGGCGAACATGCCCGGTACGCCGATGGCGTGATAAATGGCTGGTCCGGCGGCGAGCGAGAAGGCGAAGGTGAGCCCTATGGTGCTGCCGATCACGGCCATGGCCTGGGTGCGCTTTTCCTCGCGCGTGAGGTCCGCCAGCAACGCCGTGACCGCCGCCGACACCGCCCCGGCCCCCTGCAGCGCGCGGCCGACGACGAGCCAGTGCACGTCCGGCGCCCAGGCGGCGAGGAAGCTGCCCAGGGCGAACACGGCCAGACCGAGGTAGATCACCGGCTTGCGCCCGAAGCGGTCGGAGGCCATGCCAAACGGCAGCATCAGCACGGCCTGGGTGAGCCCGTAGATGCCCAGCGCCAGCCCGATGCGCGCGTGATCCTCGCCGCCGGGCAGAGACTGCGCGTACAGGGCGAACACCGGCAGGATGAGGAACATGCCCAGCATGCGCAGGGCGAAGATGCCGGCAAGCGACACCGCCGCGCGGCGCTCGACGGGGGTGAAGGGCTCGCGTGTGGCCATGGCTGTCGTTTAGGCGGACGCGGCCATTCGCCCCGCGCCACCCTGTGGCGGCCACACCCACACCACCTCGCGCGCCATGCGGGTGGCGAAGTGCGGCTGCACCCGCGGCAGGCTCTGCCACTCCTGCGCGCTGTACACCAGCAGCTCGGCCGGCACGGGCAGACCGCTCAGGTCGAAGTCGAGGACGCGCTCGGCGAACGGGCGCGCGCTGTACGCGACCACGGCCAGCAGATCGACGTCGCTACCCACCCCCCAGTCGCCGCGGGCGTAAGAGCCGAAATAGCCTAGGTGCACGAGCTCGGGGTGCTGCGCGGCCAGGCGCGCGGCCAGCCGCCGCACCGCCTCATCCACCGTGCGTGCGTCGGGCCACTTCAGTATCGGCGAAGTCAAGGATCGCACCGGCATAGGCAATCGCCAGGTCGCTTTGGATGCGGCCGTAGTGTTCGAACGGGGCGCCGGCCGGGTGGCTGTTGGCGTAGCGGGTGGGGATGTAGAAGTTGTCCAGCACGCGCGCCTGCTCGACCAGCTCGGCCGGCACGGGCAGCGGCAGTTCGGTCAACAGCTGCGCGATTACATGCCCCCAGGCCTCCTGCCCCAGCGCCAGATGCAGGGCCTTGACCGCCTTTTCGGCCGCTTGCTGGGCGGCGAAACAGGCCCACTCGTGCCGTCCTGCCGCCTGTGAGTCGCGCGCCTGGTCCAGGTCGCGCCGGGCTTGGGCCAGCCAGTCCTGTGAGCGGTTCATGTTCAGTTACCTCAATGCCGGCGTCAATGATACCCTCACTGGTTGCGGCAGGTGTCTGTTTCCGCGGTCAAGAAACTGGCAGGACATTGAAAAGGCGAAACATCGAACGCGACGCTCGACCGGAATACGCCATCATCCCCTATGATGTCTATGAGCGGCTGCGTGAGCTGATCGAGGAGGCGCAGTACATCGCCTGGCTGGACGAAGCCCTCGCCGGCGAGGACGGCGCCAGCATCCCTCAGGCGGTGGCACATGCCATCCTCGACGGCAACACACCGCTGCGGGCCTCGCGGGAATATCGCGGCCTGACCCAGCAGGCTGGCCAGACACGCCGGCATCGGCAAGGGCTATCTCTCCCCGCTCTGACCGGCAAGCGCCACGGGACGGCGAACACCCTTGCCCGGGCGTTGGGTGTGCAGGTGGATGACCTAGTGTGACCCCAATCGTAACCAAGACTATGCCTGACTATCCCTGGCGTCGCTACTGCGTGCGCCAAGATAGGCCCTACCCCGAGGATCACGGCTTCTTGTACGTCCCGGATACGGATGAGGCCTGGTTACACCCGGACCTTCCCCAACCGTTCGAGGCCTATCGACGACATCATGTGCTCATCCTGCTGGGTGAAGCGGGTATGGGCAAGACCCACGTCTTGTGTCAAGCCTATAAGCAGAATGAGGCGCAGACACCAAACGGCTGTATATATATCGACCTGGCTCGATACGGGTCCCATCATCTTGCAGAAATTACACAAAAACTGTTCGAGGGTGACGAGTTCAGGGCCTATCGTGCGGGAGGCGAGCTGACCCTTTATCTGGACAGCTACGATCAGATACTTGCGGACGATCGCAAGTTCGATCAGTGGTTGATCCGCCAGCTTAAGCGGCATGTCACACATCCGGAACGATTTTTCCTGCGTATCGCCTCTCGCTATGGGGGTTGGACAAACGGGCTCGAGGATAATCTCAAGGATTTATGGCCCAATCATTCGCATTCTCATGACATCGTTGATGACATCGTCATCCTGAAGCTTTGTCCTCTGCAACGCAAAGATGTGCTCGAAGCCGCTTATACGTGCTTACCGGATGCCGAACAGTTCGTGCAGGAGATCGAGCAGCGAGGAATCGAGCCATTGGCCAGCCGACCAATCACGCTAAATTTTCTGCTCGACACCTGGAAGAACGAGCACACCTTGTCGGACAGTCAGCTTGAGGCCTATAAGCAAGGTCTATTGCGCTTGTGCGAGATCGAACGGAGCAAACGGGGTTTTAGCCTCACAGCAAGCCAGTGTCTGACCATCGCCAGTAGACTGGCCGCCGCATCATTGCTGTGCGGGCACTCTGAGATATGGATCGGCAGGGAAACCGACACACCCAAAGAGCACATCAACCTATATGATCTGATTGGGCAGGAAAAGACCGACACAGGCCCGCTAAAGGTGGGCAAAAACGCTTTGGAAGAGACCATCAGCGTGACTGGTCTGTTCACGAATCTTGCTCCAGACCGCCTCGCCTTCGCCCATCACTCTTTCGCGGAGTTCCTCGCCGCAAGGTATCTACACCGCGCCGAGATCGACACTACGCGCAAGCTCGCCTTGTTGCGCGTCAACGACGGCGTCGGCATCGTGCCCAGGCTGCGCGGAACGGCCGTATGGCTCGCCCACATGGAGCCCGAGGTGTGCGCATCCCTGCTGAACGAGGAGCCGGCCTTATTGTTGCAGCTCGATGCCAAAGCACTGGATGAGCCCCTGCGTAAGGATCTGGTCGACGCCCTGCTGCAACAGGTTGCGGCCGACCGCCTCTTCCCCCATGATCTGCCCTGGCAATCCCTGCGCAACCTCGATCATCCAGGCCTGGCGCAGCAATTGCGCCCCTGGATCGAGGGGCAGGAGCAACCGTATGGTCATGTGCGGGCACGCGAATTGGCCATCCTGTTGGCCGGGGCCTGCAAAGCCATGGACCTGTCCGCGGCGCTGCTCCCTATCGCCCTGAACGCGGACGAAGAATCCCAACTGCGTCTTGCTGCCACCCGTGCCGTGCTGGACATCGGCGAAGAGGCCAGCGTAAGGCAATTGCAAGCGCTGGCCCTGGGTCAGGGTGGCCCAGACCCCGACCTGCGGTTGCGCCGGCTGGCCATGGCCGGCCTTTGGCCCGATCATCTCAGCGCGCAGCAATGGTTTGACGGCCTAGAGACCGTACTGCACCACCACAGCTTGTTCACCGAACTGGAGGAAATGATCTACAGCGGGGATTTCAGGGCCACGCTGCGCGTGGAACACATGCCAGTGGCCCTCGACTGGGTGCGAAGGCACATCCCCACGGTCAGTGCAGACTATGCAGCGCGTCAGTTGGCCTCCGCCATCCTGCAGCGGGCCCTGCAATGGCTGGAGCAGCCGGAGGTGTTGGAGGCCTGCGCGCACACGGTGGCTGCCCTGGCTACACAATACCAGCCGTTGTTCGCCGAGGACGAGATCAACGCAGACAATCCCCTGAATCGGCCGGAGATCCGGCGCAGACTGCTGCTGCGGTTACTCGCCCTCATCGAGCCTGGGCAGGCCCAGGATTTGGTCATGTCACACCCACCCCTGGCCCGTGCGGAGGACATCGGCTGGTTGCTCGACCGGATCGAACAGGGGTTGCCCAGACACGAAGATCGCACTGCCGCGGAATTGATCAGGTGGTTACGGTTACCCCATGATGTACCGGTATCCGTCGTGAACCGTCGGCTGGAGCGTTGCGGCATCGCTGCCGCGCGGCCTGACCTGATTTTGCGCAAGGCACTGAGTCTGCTGCTCACCCACCCGATGAGACTAAAGGCTCCGTGGGTCCGCAAATCACGCCAGCGCCGGCTTGCTGAGCAAGAACGGCAACAGGCTATGCAGGCCCTCGCGCGTATCCACAATGAACGCATCCAAACCGCCCTGCTGAGCAGCGAGCAGGGCGATTGGTCGTCTTGGCCCACCCTGGCCATGGAGCTTGCCCGGCAGCCTGGAAGTCCATCGTATGACATCCCCCGAGCGCTGTATAAAAAACCCGTCTGGCAGGAGAGTGATGAGCAGCTGCAGAAACGCATCCAACAGGCCGCCCTGCACTATTTGATGCATGCCCCCGCACCGGCAGTGGAACGGCTCTACAGGGAAACACAGACGATTGCTGACCTTGCCGCCTCATTCGCCTGCGAACTGCTGTATCACACCGCCCCCGCTCTGCTCGACGATCTGCAGCCCGAGCACTGGGCGAAATGGATGGATGTGTTGCTGGTGGGGCTGCACCATAGCGAGCCATGGGAAAACCAACTCCTCAGCCGTGCCGCCAGTGCAGCCCCTGAAGCGACCCTGGCTGCAGCCATACGGCTACTCGATCACCGCTGGCGCAATGCCCAGGAATTTTCCAGCCTGTCTGTTCTTGATTCGATCTGGAGCCCTGAACTTGCCGGGCATCTGCTCGTCTTGCTCGATCAGCCCGAACTCGATCTAAAAGCACGTAAAGCGATCCTCAAACAGCTGTTACGTCACAAGGAACCCCGAACGCAGCGCTGGGCCTTGGCTATCGAGCGGGACTCCACCGACAACAACCTGCGGGAGATGGCTGCGGCCCTGTTGTTTGCCCTGGATACCAAAGACAGCTGGCCGCGGTTGGAGGCCCTGCTCGAACAGGAAGCCGATTTCGCCAAGCGCCTGATTTTGCAGGCCGCACATGAGCATGTCATCGATCTGGACGGTCTGGCTGAAGACGAGCTGGCCACACTCTACATCTGGCTGGAGACACATTTCCCAGCGGCTGAGGACCCCCAGCACGCGGGGGTTTATACACCGACGGTGCGCGACTCGGTGGCCGAGCTGCGCAGTAATGTACTGACGCGCCTGCGTGAGGCGGGCACCCGGCAGGCCGTGCAGGCGCTGGAGCGCATCAAAAGCACCCTGCCCGACCGCGCCTGGCTACAGTGGCATTATCTGCAGGGGTTAGAGCATGCACGGCGAGTTTCATGGCAACCCCCCAAGTGGAATGAGCTGCTCGAACAGCTGCAGAATCCGGACAGCCGTCTGATCCGCAGCGCGGATGATCTACTGCAGGCGGTCATCGATTCCCTCCATCGCCTGCAGAAGCAGCTACAGGGACCTACGCCGCTCGCCCCTTTCCTGTGGGACGAACACAGCACGCCCAAACCGGAAATCCGGCTGAGCGAATTCGTCAAATACCATCTCGATGCAGATCTCAACCGCCGCGGTGTGTTGATCAATCGCGAGGTCGAGGTGAGCAACTGGCCTGGCCACGGCCGGGGCGAGAGCCTGGACCTGTTAGTGCAGTGTCTGTCGGCTGACAAAAAACGGCTCAATGTGGTAATCGAGGTCAAGCGCTGCCAGAACCCTAAGTTATTGGACAGTCTCCGCTCCCAGCTTGCCGACCGGTATCTGATCGATGAAGAGCATCGTCACGGCGTTTACCTGATTGGTTGGTATGGCCTCGGGGTCGAAGGCTGTGCATGGCAGCGGTCTGAGCTGGAGGAAAAATTACGGAGCGAGGCCAAGGCCGTTTCTGAAAAACATATCGAGGTCGTCGTGCTCGACATCTCACTCAAGGCGAGGCCATCCTAGACTTGACTCGCTCGGTATTAGAAGTCTGGGGGGGGGTAGCATCAACCAGACGGCTATCCCGACGGGCCTGCTCTCCTGGACAGCCCTACCCCTTTGAGCCGGGGCTGGATGATTCTCTATCATTCGCTCTTTCCGCCTGGCCTCATCATGATCCGCATCCGCGGTGCGCGCACGCACAACCTGAAAAACATCAACCTGGATCTGCCCCGCAACCGGCTCATCGTCATCACGGGGCTGTCAGGCTCGGGCAAATCCTCGCTCGCCTTCGACACCCTCTACGCCGAGGGTCAGCGCCGCTACGTCGAGTCGCTTTCCGCCTATGCGCGCCAGTTCCTGCAGCTGATGGAGCGGCCGGACGTGGACCTGATCGAAGGGCTGTCGCCCGCCATCGCCATCGAGCAGAAGGCCGCCAGCCACAACCCGCGCTCCACCGTGGGCACGGTGACCGAGATCTACGACTATCTGCGCCTGCTCTACGCCCGCGTGGGCATACCGCACTGCCCGGAACACGGGCTGCCGCTCGCGGCGCAGACGGTGTCGCAAATGGTCGATCAGGTGCTGTCTTGGCCGCCGGAGACACGGGTGATGATCCTCGCCCCCGTGGTAAGCGGACGCAAGGGCGAGCAGGGGGCGCTGATCGACGAGCTGCGCGCGCAGGGCTTCGTGCGCCTACGCGTGGACGGCGCGGTATACGAGATCGACGCCCTGCCACGGCTGGACAAGAACCGCAAGCACTCCATCGACGTGGTGGTGGACCGCCTGCGGGTGCGGCCCGAGGCGAGGCAGCGACTGGCCGAGTCGTTCGAGACCGCGCTCACCCACGCCGACGGGCGGGCCATTGCGGTGGATCTCGAGCAGGGGCGCGAGGTGCTGTTTTCGGCCCGCCACACCTGCCCGGTGTGTGACTACGCCCTGCCGGAGTTGGAGCCGCGGCTGTTCTCCTTCAACAACCCGATGGGCGCCTGCCCGCGCTGCGACGGGCTGGGCACGGTGAGCTTCTTCGACCCGCAGCGGGTGGTGGCGCATCCCTATCTGTCGCTCGCCGCCGGCGCCATCCCCGGCTGGGACCGCCGCAACGCCTACTTCCATCGCATGCTGGAATCGCTCGCCCTGCACTACGGCTTCGACCTCGACACGCCCTGGGAGGCCCTGCCTGAGAAGGTGCGTCAGGTGGTGCTGTACGGCAGCGGCAGCGAGCAGATCACCTTCCATTACCTGGCCGAGGGCGGCCGGCGCGTGGCGCGCAAACACCCCTTCGACGGCGTGATCGCCAGCCTGGAGCGGCGCTACCGCGAGGCCGAGTCGCCACTGCTCAAGGAGGAACTGGGCAAGCTGATCGCCACCCGCCCCTGCCCCGAGTGCGGCGGTAGCCGCCTGCGCCGTGAGGCACGGCACGTCACCGTCGGCGGCCGTACCCTGCACGAGGTCTGCCGGCTGGCCATCCGCGACGGTCTCGCCTTTTTCCGCTCGCTCGCGCTCAACGGCCAGCGCGCCCAGGTGGCCGAACGCATCGTGCAGGAAGTGGTGGCACGGCTCGCCTTCCTCAACGACGTGGGGCTGGACTACCTCACCCTGGAGCGCTCCGCCGACACCCTCTCGGGTGGCGAGGCGCAACGCATCCGCCTGGCCTCCCAGATCGGCTCGGGGCTGACGGGAGTGATGTACGTGCTGGACGAGCCCTCCATCGGACTGCACCCGCGCGACAACGATCGCCTGATCCGCACCCTGCAGCAGCTGCGCGACCTCGGCAACACCGTGATCGTGGTCGAGCACGACGAGGAGACCATCCGCGCCGCCGACCACATCGTGGACATGGGCCCCGGGGCGGGCGAGCACGGTGGGGCGGTGGTGGCGCAGGGGGCGCTGGCGGACATCCTGGCCTGCCCAGGCTCGCTCACCGGCGACTACCTGGCCGGCCGGCGCCGCATCGAGCTGCCCCCGGCCCGCCGCGCACCGCGCGGCTGGGTGACGCTCAGCGGTGCGCGCGGCAACAATCTCAAGGACCTCACGCTCAGGCTGCCCATCGGGGTGTTCGTCTGCGTCACCGGGGTATCCGGCTCGGGCAAGTCCACCCTCGTCAACGACACCCTGTATGCGGCCCTGGCCCGCCAGCTCATGGGGACGGCGGTCGAGCCCGCCCCCTACGAGGCGATCGAGGGTGCGGAGGCCTTCGACAAGGTGGTCAACGTCGATCAAAGCCCCATCGGCCGCACCCCACGCTCCAACCCCGCCACCTACACAGGGCTGTTCACCCCCATCCGCGAGCTGTTCGCCGCCACTCCGGAGGCGCGCAGCCGCGGCTACGGGCCCGGGCGCTTCTCCTTCAACGTCAAGGGCGGGCGCTGCGAGGCCTGCCAGGGCGATGGCCTGATCAAGGTGGAGATGCACTTCCTGCCCGACGTCTACATCAGCTGCGAGGTCTGCCACGGTCGGCGCTATAACCGCGAGACCCTGGAGGTGCAGTACAAGGGTAAGAACATCCATGAAGTGCTCATGATGACGGTGGAGGAGGCGCGCAGCTTCTTCGACCCGGTGCCGGCGGTGGCGAGGAAGCTGCAGACCCTGATCGAGGTGGGCCTCGGTTACATCCGCCTGGGCCAGTCCGCCACCACCCTGTCCGGCGGCGAGGCGCAGCGGATCAAGCTCGCCCTCGAACTTTCACGGCGCGACACCGGCCGCACCCTGTACATCCTCGACGAGCCCACCACGGGGCTACACTTCCACGACGTGAAACTGCTGCTGGACGTGCTGCACCGGCTGGTTGCGCACGGCAACACGGTGGTGGTGATCGAGCACAACCTGGACGTGGTGAAGACCGCCGACTGGGTGATCGATCTGGGCCCCGAAGGGGGCGACGGCGGCGGGCGCATCGTCGCCGAAGGCCCGCCGGAGCAATTGGCCGGCTGCAGCGGCAGTCATACCGGACGACACCTGCGGGCGCTGCTCGAACGCGGCCCCAGCCTTCGGCCCACAGGCGGCAGGTCGAACCGGGGACGCCGCCGCACGGCCGATGCGGCATAGGCGACGAGTCCGTCGCAGCCAGGCATGGCCGACCCGGACGCAGGTCAGGGCGTAACAGGCTGCGGCGCACTGAGCGACGCACGATCAATGATTGATAACTGTTCTCATTCATTGGTATACTAACCTGCGTCCGCGCCCGGCCCGACCCCTGTCGGGGCTGGCGCGGGTCGCGTCCGCTCAACGGCCAGCCAACGCTGGCCCACATCGTCGCATCGAAACGAAAGGAAGTTGGATATGCCCAGACTATTGCCTGCACTGACCCTCATGACCGCCCTACTGGGCGGGCTGAGCGCTGCCTCCGCCCAGGAACAGGTGCTCAACCTCTACACCGCCCGGCATTACCAGACCGACGAGGCGCTGTACACGAATTTCACCAAGCTGACCGGCATCCGCATCAACCGCATCGAGGGCAAGGAGGACGAACTGTTCGAACGCATCCGGCGCGAGGGCGCAGCCAGCCCCGCCGACGTCTTTCTGACCGTGGACGCTGCCCGGCTGCAGGTGGCCGATGACGCCGGCCTGTTCGCACCGGTGCATTCGCGCACGCTCAATAGCCGCATACCAGAACAGTTCCGCGACCCCGAAGGGCACTGGTTCGGCTTTTCCTACCGCGCCCGCGTGATCGCCTACGACCGCGCCAAGGTCAAGCCCGAAGAGATCGCCAGCTGGGCGGATCTCACCAAGCCGCGTTTCAAGGGCAAGATCTGCGTGCGCAGCGGCGGCCACGTCTACAACCGCACCCTGGTCGCCTCGCTGCTGTACCACTGGGGCGAGGACCGCACCGCCGATTGGGCGCGCGGCATCGTGGCGAACCTGGCGCGCGACCCCAAGGGCGGCGACACCGACCAGATGCGCGCCGTGGCCGCCGGCGAGTGCGAGGTGGCCATCACCAACCACTACTACTACACCCGGCTGATGTTGTCCAACAAACCCGAAGACCAGGAGGTGGTGCGTAAGGTGGGCATCGTCTACCCCGAGCAGAACACCTTCGGCACGCACGTGAACATCTCCGGCGGTGGCATGCTCAAACACGCCCCCAACAAGGCCGCTGCGGTGCGCTTCCTAGAATATCTGGCCAGCGACGAGGCCCAGGCCTACTTCGCCAACGGCAACAACGAGTGGCCCGTGGTACCGGGCGTGAAGCTCAACAACCCGGCCCTGGAGTCCATGAGCAACTTCAAGGTCGACCGGCTGTCCGCCTCCATCCTGGCCAAGAACACCCCCAAGGCGCAGCGCTTCATCGACCGCGCCGGGTGGAAGTGATCGAGCGTCGTTCTCCTATGGGTTACACCCCGCCTCGCGCGGGGTTTTTTTCCATTACGGCCTGAGCGTGAGGAAAAGGGTTCGAGCCCGTGGCTGCATGCGCCTCGAACGGTGGCGGTGCCTGGACCGGACCTATCGAGCGCCGTAGGGCGGCTAAAGCGCAGCAAGCCTCCATAGCAATCACCGATTTAACGGCGGTTAGCCCCTGGGGGCGAAACCGCCTACGGCCGCGGTCCCCTGATCCCTGTCCCCTGCTCCCGGCTACCGCCTCCGCATGCTGCGGGAGAGCAGGATGACCGGGATCAACCCCACCGCAACGATGGCCAGCGACGGCGTGGCCGCCTCGGCCAGGCGTTCGTCGGCGGCGAGGATGAAGACCTGGGTGGCGAGGGTTTCGTAGTTGAACGGCCGCAGCACGATGGTGGCAGGCAGCTCCTTCATGACATCGACGAACACCAGCAGTGCGCCCGACAGCAGGCCGCCAGTGAGCAGCGGCACGTGCACGCGCAGCAGCAGCCGGGTCTGGGTGGCGCCCAGACTGCGCGCCGCCTCGTCCAGGCTCGGGCGGATGCGGGCGAGCGCCGCTTCGGTGGCGTTGAGGGCGACGGCCAGGAAACGGGCGAGATAGGCGAACACCAGGGCCACCGCGGTGCCGGTGATGACGAGGCCCGGGTTGACGCCATAGGCCTCGCGCAACCAGGCGATGAGGGCGTGGTCCAGGGCGGTGAGCGGGATCAGGGCCCCCACGGCGATGACCGTGCCGGGCACGGCGTAACCCAGGCTTGCCACCCGCTTGACCGCGGCCATCACCCGCCCCGGATGCAGCCGCCCGGCATAGGCGAGCAGCAACGCGGCGACGATGGCGGCGGCGCTGGCGAGCCCCGCCAGGGTGAGGCTGTTGGCGGCGAGCGTGAGGTATTTGCCGCCCAACTGGGCGTCGCCCTCGCCCCAGGCCAGGCGCAGCAGCAGCAGGGCCGGCAGCAGAAAGCCGCCGGCGAGCGGCACCAGGCAGCCCAGCCAGACCAACGCGGCGCGCGCGGGCGGAAGCGACGGCGTGACGTAGGGACGGCCGCCCGTGTCGTGGAAGCGCGCCCGGCCGCGGCTCGCCTTCTCCAGCACGAGCGCTACCAGCACCAGGGCGAGCAGGCTGGCGGACAGCTGCGAGGCCGCCACCGGGTCGCCGAAGGCGTACCAGGCGCGGTAGATGCCGGTGGTGAAGGTGTTCACCCCGAAATAGGACACGGCGCCGAACTCCGCCAAGGTCTCCATCACCACCAGGGCTACCCCCCCGGCCACCGCCGGGCGCGCAAGCGGCAGCCCCACGCGCCAGAACGCCTGCCTCTGTGTGAGCCCCAACCCGCGCGCGGCCTCCATCAGGGTGCCGGAGCGGTCGAGGAAGGCCGCGCGGGCGAGCACATAGACGTAGGGGTAGAAGACCAGGCTGAAGATGACGATGGCGCCGGGCAGCGAGCGCACGTCCGGGAACCAGTAGTCGCCGCGCTCCCAGCCGAAGGCGGCGCGTAAGCCCGACTGTAGCGGTCCGGCATACTGCAGGAAGTCGGTGTAGGCATAGGCGATGACATAGGTGGGCATGGCCAGCGGCAGCAGCAGCGCCCACTCCAGCACCCCCCGGCCGGGGAAGCGGTACATCGCCACCCACCAGGCCGCTCCGGTGCCCAGCAGGGCCGCCCCCAGCCCGGTGCCCACGGCGAGCAGCAGGCTGTTGACGACGTACTCCGTCAACACCGTCTCGGCCAGATGGGCCCACACCCCCTGCTCGTCCGGCCGGAAGACCTGGACGATGACACTCACCACCGGCAGCGACACGATGAGCGCCAGGGCGATGGCGCTGGCGAGCAGGACGGGGTAGCGTCTTCTCATCGCGGGCGGTCGTGCTCCAGGCGAGACTGCAGCAGGGCAAAAATTAAAATTATATAATGACTCTCATTAAGTACCCGTCTGCAACATGTCCCCCGTCCTCGAGGTCGTCGGTCTGAGCCATCGTTACGGCGACAAACCGGTGCTCAACGGCGTCGACTTCAGCCTTGCCCCCGGCGAGCTGGGTTGCCTGCTGGGGCCCTCCGGTTGCGGCAAGACCACGGTGCTGCGTCTCATCGCCGGCTTCGAGCCGCCCATGGCGGGCGAGATCCGGCTCATGGGCGAGCGAGTGAGCGCCGCGGGCTACGCCCTGCCGCCCGAGCGGCGCGCCGTGGGCATGGTCTTCCAGGACTATGCCCTGTTTCCGCATCTGACGGTGGCGGCCAACGTCGCTTTCGGCCTGGGGCATCTCGACGCCGCGGCGCGGCGCGAGCGGGTGCGGCAGATGCTGGCGACGGTGGGGCTCACCGGCCGCGAGCGAGCCTATCCGCACGAACTGTCCGGCGGGCAGCAGCAGCGTGTGGCGCTCGCGCGTGCGCTCGCCCCGCGTCCACGCCTGCTGCTGATGGACGAACCCTTCTCCAATCTGGACGTGGACCTGCGCGAGAAGCTCGCGCTCGAGGTGCGCGAGATCCTCAAACGCGAGGGCATCACCGCGCTCATGGTTACACACGACCAGCACGAGGCCTTCGCCATGGCCGACACGGTGGGGGTGATGCACGAGGGGCGCATCCAGCAGTGGGACAGCCCTTACCGCCTCTATCACCAGCCGGCCAACCGCTTCGTGGCCGATTTCGTCGGCCAGGGCGTGCTGCTGGAGGGGCGGGTGCTCAACGACCACCAGGTGGAGATCGAGCTGGGGGTGCTGGAGGGCTACATCCCTACCGAGTGCCTGGGTCAAGGCGGCTGCAGCAGCTGCGGGCGGGGCTGCCGGGTGGAGGTCCTCGTCCGCCCCGACGACATCATCCACGACGACCTGAGCCCCGTGCTGGCCGAGGTCGAGCGCAAGGCCTTCCGCGGCGCCGAGTTCCTCTACACCCTGAGGCTGCCGCAGGGTGGGCGGGTGCTCGCCCTGGTGCCCTCACACCACAACCACGCCATCGGTGAGAAGATCGGCATACGCCTGGCCATAGACCACGTGGTGGCTTTCAAGGCATGATGCGCGCATGTCGCCGGAGCAAGTCGCTGCGCTACGCGAGCATCTGGGCGCCCGACTGATCGAGACCCACATCTCCTGGGTGCTCGTCACCGGGCGGCACGCCTACAAGCTCAAAAAGCCCCTCGACCTGGGCTTTCTCGACTTCAGCACCGCCCCGTTGCGCCGGCGCTGCTGCGACGAGGAGGTGCGGCTCAATCGCCGCCTGGCCCCGGAGTATTACCTGGGGGTGGTCCCGGTGGTGGACACCTGGCGAGGTCCCAGGATCGGCGAGGAGGGGCGTGTGATCGACTGGGCGGTGCACATGCGCGCCTTCCCCCCCGAGGCCACGCTGGACCGCGCCGCCCAGATCAGCCCGGCGCAGATCGACGCCATCGCCGATACGGTGGCCGCCTTTCATGGCCGCATCGCCCGCGCACCGGCCGCGAGCCCCTACGGCACGCCCGAGCATCTGCTGCAGCCGGTGGCAGAGAATTTCCGCCAGATCCGCGCCCTGCAGCCGGATGCCGAGGCGATCGAACTGCTGGCGAGCATCGAGGCCTGGAGCCTGGCGCAGGCACAGCGCCTCGACGAGCACTTCGTCGCCCGCAAGCGCACAGGCTGGGTGCGCGAATGCCACGGTGATCTGCATCTGGGCAACATCGCCTGGGTGGAGGGGCGGCCCCTCATCTTCGACTGCATCGAGTTCAATCCGGCCCTGCGCTACATCGACGTCACAAGCGAGATCGCCTTCCTCACCATGGACCTCGCCAGCCGCGGTCACCCATCGCTCGCCTGGCGTTTCCTCAACCGTTGGCTGGAGCACACGGGGGATCATGCCGGACTTGCCGCGCTCGTCTTCTACCAGGTCTATCGGGCCATGGTGCGCGCCAAGGTGGACTACATCCGCGCCGCCCAGGGTGACGCCGCGGCGGGCGCGGACGCACGCGCCTATCTGCGTCTGGCCGCGGACCTGGCGCGTCCGCGCCGTCCGGCGCTGATCCTCATGCACGGGGTGACCGGCAGCGGCAAGACCACCCTGTCGCAGCAGGTGCTGGAGACGCTCGGTGCCGTGCGGCTGCGCTCCGACGTGGAGCGCAAGCGGTTGTTCGGTCTCTCCCCACTGGAGGACAGCCGCCGCATCCCCGGCGGCATCTATACCGAGGAGGCGAACCGGCGCACCTTCGAGCACATCGAGCAGACGGCGCGGACACTGCTTGCCGCCGGCTTTACTGTCGTCGCCGATGCCACCTTCCTGCGCCGCGCACACCGCGAGCCCCTGCAAAGGGCGGCCGAATCCGCCGGCGCACCCTGGCTGATCCTGTCGCTGCAGACCGACGAGGCCACCCTGCGCGGACGGGTGGCGCAGCGTGCCGCTGCCCGCAGCGACGCCTCCGAGGCCACGCTGGCGGTGCTGGAGCACCAGCTCGCGCAGCGTGAACCGCTGACCGCGGAAGAGCTCGCGCATGCCATGGTGTTCGACGGGGCGCAGCCCGACACCTGGCCGCCCATGCTGGCGCAGGTCGTCGCACGGCTTGGCCTATAGCCCGGACCTGCCACGCGCTACACTGCGGGCATGAGACTGCATCGTGCGCTGATGCCCACCGGCCGGCTCACCCTCATGGTGGCCGCCGGCTTCGTATTGTCGCTCGCGCTCATGGCCACGCTGACGGTGGTCGGTCTGCACGAACTGGCCGAGAACAAGCGGCGGCTGGAGCGCATCGTGTTGGTCAACAACGTCAAGGCACGGCTGGCCAACCAGATGCGCGACATTTTGCGCGATCGCGCCATCTCCATGCTGTCCATCGTCGTGATGAGCGACGAGTTCGACAAGGACGAGGAGATGATGCGCTTCTACGGCTACGGCGGGGCCTATCAGTCCACCCGGCTGCAGCTGGAGCCGCTGCTCACCCTGCCGGAGGAGCGGGCGGTGATGCAACGCATCGATGCGATCACGCGGCAGAACCGCCCCATCATGACCGAGGTGGTGGAACTGGGCATGGCGGGCTACACCTTCCTCGCCTTCGCCATCCTGCAGCAGGAGGCCATCCCGCTGCAGCGCAAGCTGGTACGCGAGCTCGACCAGCTGGTGGCCATCCAGCGCGCCATGAACCTGCGTGCGAGCAACGAGGCGCGCGCCGCCTTCGAGCGCACGCGCAATCTCATGCTGATGTTGGGTCTGGCGGTGGCAGGCGTGGCGGCCATGGTGGCGGTGGTGGTGGTGCAGCGCACCGGCCGCATGACGGCGGAGATGGACCGCGAGCGGACCAAGTTTCGCACCCTATTCGAGACCAATACCGACGGCATCGTCATCCTCGACGAAGAGGGGTTCCGCGAATGCAACCCAGCCACGCTGAGGATGTTCCGCATGGACTCGGTCGCGCAGTTCGTGGCCCACCGGCCCGAAGACCTGGGTGCCCCGACCCAGCCCGACGGTCGTCCGGCACGCGAGGTGGCCGCCGCCCACATCGCCCAAGCCGTGGCTCAGGGCGAGGCGCGTTTCGAGTGGCTGGGCCGCCGCGCCGACGGCAGCCTGTTCCCCGTCGAGATCGGGCTGCACGCCATACGGCTCGACGGCAAACCCTACATCCAGGCCATCATGCGCGACGTGAGCGAACGCAAGGCGACTGAAGCGGCGCTCAAGGCGGCGCACGATGCCGCCGTGTCCGCCGCCCAGCTCAAGAGCCAGTTCCTGGCCAACGTCAGCCACGAGATCCGCACCCCCATGAACGGCATCATCGGCATGACGCGGCTGCTGCTGGACACCCCGCTCACCGCCCGTCAGCGCGAATACGCCGAGGCGGTGGCGCGTTCGGCCGAGGCCCTGCTCACCATCATCAACGACCTGCTCGATTTTTCCAAGATCGAGGCCGGGCGGCTGAGCATCGAGCGCATCCCATTCGACGCGCAGGAGCTGCTCGAGGACGTCGTCGCCCTGCAAGCGCCCAGGGCGACGGCCAAGGGCCTGCGGCTGGAACTCGACCAGCGGGTGCCCCTGCCCGAGTGGCTGGCGGGCGACCCGCTGCGGCTGCGCCAAATCCTGCTCAATCTGCTCGACAACGCCATCAAGTTCACCGAACACGGCGAGGTGCGGTTGATCGTGCAGCAGGCCCCCACCAGCGGCCAATACCGCTTCAGCGTGACCGACACCGGCATCGGCATCGCGCCCGAGGCCCAGGAACGGATCTTCGAGGCCTTCGCCCAGGCCGACGGCTCCACCAGCCGGCGCTATGGCGGCACCGGCCTGGGGCTCGCCATCTGCAAACAACTGGCCGAACTGATGGGTGGCCGGTTGAGCCTGGAAAGCGCGCCCGGACGCGGCAGCCGCTTCCACCTCGATCTGCCGCTCGAGCCGGCCGAACCGCCGCATCGGCCGATGGGGCGCGAACGCACCCTGCCCCGTTTCGCCAACGCGCGCATCCTCGTGGCGGAGGACCACCCGATCAACCAGAAGCTCACCCGTCTCCTGCTGGAAGACATGGGCATCGAGGTGCTGCTGGCCGACGACGGCCGCGCGGCCTTCGAGCGCGCGCGCGCGGACAGGCCCGACCTGATCCTCATGGACTGCCAGATGCCCGAGTGGGACGGACTGCAGGCCGCCCGTGCCATCCGCGCCTGGGAGACGGAGCAGGGCCTGCCACGGGTGCCCATCATCGCCCTCAGCGCCAACGTCATGCCTGGTTTTGCCGAAACCTGCCGGCAGGCCGGCATGGACGGCTATCTGAGCAAGCCCCTGGACGAAGAGGCGCTCACCCACACCCTGACGCGCTGGCTGCAGGCCAAGCTGGTGCCTGCCCTACCCACTGGCCAGGACGGACCGGCAGAGTCTGCCCCAAGCGTAGGGCCGTTCGACCTGCAGCGGCTCAGGCGCCTGTGTCACGGCAACGACGCCCAGGTGGACGAACTGCTCACGCTGTTCCTGAGCAGCAATGCCCCCCTGGTCGAAGCGTTGGTACGGGCGGCAGAAAACGGTGAAGCGAACGGCGCCATCCGCCCTGCACATCAGCTCAAAGGGGCGGCCGCCTACCTCGGCGCCCATGCCCTGGTCGAGGCGGCCGCCGCC
>JANWZL010000151.1 GCA_025054655.1 Thiobacillaceae bacterium
CACAGGCTCAAGGTCTTCTTTCCCACACACCCCAGCAGCACACCAGCCTAACCCCCTCAATAAACCCAGGCACACAACCACCCCAGGCTACCTCAGGGATCGCACCTGACCAGTGCCTCACTCAGACCAATATGCCACCAGATACCCTAAACCCATGCCCACACTTCAAAGGCTGGATCGATTGTTAAAGAGCGAGAATCGGTTGGTTGCGGGGACAGGATTTGAACCTGTGACCTTCGGGTTATGAGCCCGACGAGCTGCCAGACTGCTCCACCCCGCGTCCGAAGAGGAAGTGGATTATGACGCGGACCGACTCTCCTGTCAATACCCCTGTGCCTGGGGTCACCCCTGACCGCTTCGTCAGGGCCGACTACCTGCACCAGGGCTTTGCGGCTAGGATGTCGCCCAGTCGAACGTCATCGGGACCTGCAACGGGAGCTGGCCATGATCCCTGCCTTCACCTTCTCCAGACTGCCGCGCATCCACTTCGGCCCGGGTAGCATCGGCAAGCTGCCCGCTTTGATCCGTGAATTTGGAACCCGTGCCCTGCTGGTGACCGGCGCCCGGCACTTCCAGCATAGCCCGCAATGGGCGGTTTTACAAAACGCCCTACGCGACGCGGGGGTGGAGTGGGCGGCGGTCCAGGTGGCCGGTGAGCCCTCGCCGGGTCTGGTGGACGCGGTGGTGGCCGCACAGCGTCGGCAGCGCTGGGACGTGGTGGTGGGCGTGGGCGGGGGCTCCGCCCTGGATGCGGCGAAGGCCATCGCGGGTCTGCTCATCCCCGGCAACTCGGTGATGGATCACCTGGAGGGGGTGGGACCGCAGCTGCCCTACCACGGCCCGGCCACCCCCTTCATCGCCGTGCCGACCACGGCCGGTACGGGTTCTGAGGCGACCAAGAACGCGGTGCTGTCGGTGCAGGGCGAAGGGGGATTCAAGAAGTCCTTCCGTGACGAGCGGCTGGTGGCGCAGTATGCGGTGGTGGACCCCGACCTGCTGGCCACCTGTCCGCGTCAGGTGCTGGCCGCGAACGGCATGGACGCCTTCACCCAGCTGCTGGAGTCCTACGTTTCCAGCCGGGCGAACCCCCTGACGGATGCGCTGGCGCTGTCGGGCCTGGAGGCGGTGCGCGACGGTCTGCTACCCTGGTACGAGGGCACGGACGACGCGGCCGCCTGCCGCAGTCGCATGGCCTACGCCGCCCTGTTGTCGGGCATCACGCTGGCCCAGGTGGGGCTGGGCTCGGTGCATGGGCTGGCCTCGCCCCTGGGGGCCTTCTTTCCCATCCCGCACGGGGTGGTGTGCGGGACCCTGGTGGCGGCGGCCACGCGGGTGAATGTGGCGGCCTTGCGCGAGCGCGCGCCCGATGCGCCCGCGTTGAGGAAATACGCCACGGTGGGACGGCTGCTGTGCGGGCGGGACCTGGACGATGCCCAGGCCATCGCCGCACTGCAGGATACCCTGGAGGACTGGACCCGGCGGCTGGAGCTGCCACGGCTAGCCGCCTATGGCATGGAGGTGTCGGACATCCCGCGTGTGGTCGCCAACAGTCGCGGTAGCAGCATGCAGACGAACCCCATCACCCTGACCGATGCCGAGATCGCGGCCGTCCTGTCGGCACGGTTGTGACCGCCGTCGTGTGGTCCTGCCCGCCCGCGGACGAGGCCGCAGTCAGCATTGCAGGGCGAGCAGGATCACCGCCGCCGTCGCTTGCATCAGCACGAAGAAGGCGATGAGCGATTTGATCGGGGTGCGCCGGCCCTTGGCCCGGTTTTCGACGAACTGTATCCATTCGCCGATCACGCCGATCAGCCCGACCAGGAACAGCGGGATGGTCAGCACCAGGACCAGGATGTGACGGTTGCGCTCTTCGTGACTGGCGCAGAAGGCCGAATGCATGGTCAGGCTGGTGTCGAGCACCTTGACCGATTGGTGGAACAGGAAGGCCCACAGCAGCAGGGCGAGGGTCACACCGAGGAAGGTGTACCAGAACCGCGCCGTGGCGAGCAACGCGAGTAGCTGGCGCAGGCCTGAGCGCTTCACGATCCTTGCTGCAGGCGCGCGCGCTGGGTCTGGAGCTTGTCCAGGGTCAGCTCCGCCTGTCTGAGGCGGGCACGCTCCTGTTCGACCACGGCGGCGGGGGCCTTGTCGATGAAATCGGGGTTGGCCAGCCGCGCTTGCATGCGGGCGATGTCGCGCTCGGTGCGGGCGATCTCCTTGTCCAGCCGGGCCCGCTCCGCTGCCCGGTCGATCTCGACCTTGAGCATCAGGCGCACCTCGCCCACCACCGCCACGGGAGCGTCGCCTTCGGGCAGGTGTTCGACCGCCTCCACCGCGGACAGGCGGGCGAGCAGCTGCATGTAGGGCGCGTACAGCGGCACGCGCACCGCATCCCCCTCGATCAGCAGGGGCAGACGCTGTCCGGGGGCGATGTTCATCTCGCCGCGCAGGTTGCGGGTGGCGTTGATCCACGCCTTGAGCCGCTGCATCTCGGTGCGGGCATCGGTATGCTCGTTTTCGGGCTGCAGCTCAGGATAGGGGGCGAGCATGATGCTTTCGCCGCCTGCGCCGGCCAGCGGGGCGACGTGCTGCCACAGCTCCTCGGTGATGAAGGGGATGATGGGGTGGGCCAGCCGCAACAGCGCCTCCAGCACCCGCACCAGTGTGCGGCGGGTGGCGCGCCGGCTGGCCTCATCGCCCTGGTTGAGCTGGACCTTGGCCAGCTCCACGTACCAGTCGCAGTATTCGTCCCAGGTGAATTCGTACAGGGCGCGCGCGATCAGGTCGAAGCGGTAGTCGCGGTAGCCGGCCAGGACCTCGGCCTTGGCCTGTTCGAAGCGGTCGAGGATCCAGCGGTCGACGAACGAGGGCTGCAGCGGCTGGGACTCATCCAGCCCGGTGTCCTGCCCGGCGCAGTTCATGAGCACGAAGCGGGTGGCATTCCACAGCTTGTTGCAGAAGTTGCGATAGCCCTCGCAGCGACCGAGGTCGAACTTGATGTCGCGCCCGTGCGAGGCGAGCGAGGCGAAGGTGAAGCGCAGGGCGTCGGTGCCGAAGGCCGGGATGCCCTGGGGGAATTCGCGCCGGGTGGCGCGTTCGATGGCCTCGGCCTGTTTGGGGTTCATCAGCCCGGTGGTGCGCTTCTTGATGAGCCCATCGAGGTCGATGCCGTCGATCAAGTCGATCGGGTCGAGGATGTTGCCCTTGGACTTGCTCATCTTCTGGCCGTGCGCGTCGCGCACCAGACCGGTGACGTAGACCTCGCGGAAGGGCACACGGCCGGTGAAGTGTAGGGTGAGCATGACCATGCGCGCCACCCAGAAGAAGATGATGTCGAAACCGGTCACCAACACCGAGGTGGGCAGGTAGCGTCTGAGTTCCGGCGTCTCTTCCGGCCAGCCCAGGGTGGAGAAGGGCCACAGGGCGGAGGAGAACCAGGTGTCGAGCACGTCTTCATCTTGGGTGAGCGCGCGTCCACCGGCCTTGCGACGCGCCTCCTCGGCGTTGCGCGCGACATAGACGTTGCCGTCCTCGTCATACCAGGCCGGGATCCGATGGCCCCACCACAGCTGCCGGGAGATGCACCAGTCCTGGATGTTCTCCAGCCACTGGCGGTAGGTGGTGGTCCAGTTGTCGGGCACGAATCTGAGCTCGCCCCGCTCCACCACCTCCAGGGCCCGCTGCGCCAGGCCCTGCATGGCCATGAACCACTGGTCGGTGAGCATGGGCTCGATCACCGCACCGCTGCGGTCGCCACGCGGCACCATGAGCTTGTGCGGCCGAGCGGAGACAAGCAGCCCGCGTGTTTGCAGCTGCTGCAGGATGCGCTCGCGCGCGGCGTAACGGTCCAGCCCCTGATACTCGGCCGGGCCGAACTCGTTGATGCGGGCATCCAGGGTGAAGACGTTGATGGCGGGCAGCCGATGGCGCTGCCCCACCTGCCAGTCGTTGAAGTCGTGCGCCGGGGTGATCTTGACACAGCCCGTGCCGAACTGGGGGTCCACGTATTCGTCGGCGATGATGGGGATGGTACGCTCGGCGATGGGCAGACGCACGTGGCGGCCGATCAGGTGCCGGTAGCGTTCGTCTTGCGGATGCACCGCCACGGCGGTGTCGCCTAGTAGGGTCTCCGGCCGGGTGGTGGCCACGACCAGCCGCCCGTCGCCGTCCTCGAGCGGATAGGCGATCTCCCACAGAAAGCCGTCCTCCTCCTGGTTGACCACCTCTAGGTCGGACACCGCGGTCTGCAGCACCGGATCCCAGTTCACCAGCCGTTGGCCGCGATAGATCAGGCCCTCGTCGTACAGGCGCACGAACACCTCGGTCACTGCGCGGCTTAGGCCCGCGTCCATGGTGAAGCGCTCGCGCGACCAGTCGCACGAGGCCCCCAGCCGCCGCATCTGCCGGGTGATGGTGGAGCCGGACTGCTCCTTCCAGGCCCACACCCGTGCGAGGAACTTCTCCCGCCCGAGCTGCTTGCGGCTTACACCCTCGGCCTCCAGCTGCCGCTCCACCACCATCTGCGTGGCGATGCCGGCGTGGTCGGTGCCCGGTTGCCACAAGGTGTTCTCACCCAACATGCGGTGGTAGCGGATCAGGGCGTCCATCAGGGTGTGCTGGAAGGCATGGCCCATGTGCAGGGTGCCGGTGACGTTGGGCGGCGGCAGCAGGATGCAGTAGGCGGGAGCACCCTCGCGCTCGCCCATGCGGAAATAGCCGGCCGCCTCCCAGCGGGCGTACCAGCGGCGCTCGATCTCGTGCGGTTC
>JANWZL010000157.1 GCA_025054655.1 Thiobacillaceae bacterium
TGCACCGCCTCGGGGTCGGCCACCACGTGTGTGAGATCTATGCTCGCCTCGCCCGCATGGGTGGCCAGCACGTCGCGCAACGCGGCCTCGGTGACGAAGCCCAGGGCGATCAGCTGCCGACCCAGGGGCAGCCCGCTCGCATGCTGTTCGGTGAGCGCGATGCGCAACTGATCCTGGCTGATCAGCCCCTGCGCAAGCAGCCATTCACCCAGTTTCGGGGGATCGGCGGTCATTGTCATCAGGGATCAGGAATCAGGAATCAGGGATCGGGAAGCAGTTGAACGGGCGGTTTGTGCGCATACTAAGGGTGAGCGCATGCGACCCTCCGAAGCCTGCACCGATCCGGACACACCGATGCCTAGTTCCTGATCCCTGATCCCCGCCACTATTCCTCCTGGTAGGTCTGCATGCGGCTGTAGAGCGTGGTGCGGTTGATGCCGAGCAGCCTGGCGGCCTGGGAGAGGTTGCCGTGGGTCATGTCCAGCGCGGCCTCGACATAGCTCTTTTCCCACTGCTTCATGATGCGGTCGAGATTGAAGCCGTGCACGCTCTTGAGATGCTTCTTGGCGTAGTCGCGCAGGGTCTGGGCGTCCGTGGGCAGGGGGATCGCCTGCGGGTTGACGAGGTCTAGGTCGAATTCGGCCTCTAGTTCCTGCGGCCCCACGCTGCGGCCGGCGTATTTGGTGGTGAGCCGGATGACGATGTTCCTCAGTTCGCGCACGTTGCCGGGGAAGTGATAGTCCTCCCAAAGCTTCTGCGCCTGCGGTGTCAGGGTGAAAGGCGGTACCTTGGCCTGGGCGCTGTAGAGGGCGCGGAAGTGCTCCAACAGGGCGAACTTGTCCTCTTGCTGCTCGCGTAGCGGCGGCACGTGCACCGAAAAGACCGACAGGCGGTGGTAGAGGTCGCCGCGGAAGCGGCCCTCGCGCACTTCGCGCCTGAGGTCCCGGTTGGTGGCGGCGACGATGCGGGCGTTGGAGTAGCGGCTCTGGGTCTCGCCCACGCGCTGGTATTCGCCGTTTTCCAGCACGCGCAGCAGCTTGGCCTGCAGCTCCAGCGGCAGCTCGCCGATCTCGTCGAGGAACAGAGTGCCGTCGCGGGCGTCCTCGAAATAGCCGGAGTGGGCTTGGGTCGCCCCGGTGAAGGCGCCCTTGGCGTAGCCGAACAGGGTGGGCTCCACCAGGGTGGGCGAGATGGCCGCGCAATTGAGCGCCAGATAGGGTTTGTTCGCCCGCACCGACCAGCGGTGCAGGCTGCGGGCGACCAGTTCCTTGCCGCTGCCGGACTCACCCTCGATCAGCACCGGAAAAGGGGCGTCGGCATACAGCCTGATCTGCTGCCGCAGCCGCTCCATGGCGAAACTGACACCGATGATGGGGTCGTCGCCGTCCGCCGCGGCCGATCCCGTCTCGCTCGGCTGGTCGAAGCGCAGGGCGTCGAGCAGCGCTTTCTTGATGTCGGCCGGCTCGGCCGGCTTGGCGATGAAGTCCACCGCCCCCAGCGCCCGCGCATGGCGGGCGTTGGCCTCGTCGTTCTGGCCCGAGAGCACGAGGATCTTGATCCGTTTGGAGTGATTGAGCAGGTCTGTGATGAGGGCGAAACCCTCGTCCGGCCTGTGCTGCATGGGCGGCAGACCCAGATCGACCAGTGCGAGCGGGGGAGGGGCTTGCAGCTGGGTGAGCAGGCTCCTGACCTGGGCCCTCGTCTCGGCCACGAAGACCTCGAAGTCACGCGACAGGACGAAATGCAACGTGTCGGTGATCAGCGGGTCGTCATCGACGATCAGGAGACCGGGTTTGTCGCTGTTCATGCCAGCATTCCTCGCAGCTGCCTTGGTGCCTGGTTGATGCCCGGTGCCGGCGGTGGCCAGTGCGCCGCACACCTGTTCATGGCCCCAGGCCTTTATCGGTCTATCGAGTGAAAACTTCAGCCCTTGTCCGGACCATCATCCGCCCTGCTGCGGGCGACGGGCACTCAGCCCAAGACGGTATAGGTGACCATCAGCCAGCCGTCACCTCGTTCACGCACGGAATCGAGCCGTATGCGGTAGGCGGCCTCGTCGGACTTGAGGCGGTAGGTGCGACCATGTCCATAGCGGGCGCTCTCCAGCACCAACAGATTCGCCTGGCCGTAGTCCAGCAGCAGGGCAGGGTAGGTCTGGGAACTGGGCGTCAAGTCGGAGTCGTCATCGACCACATAGCTTAAGGTACTGGGCGCATCCTGCTCCAACACGGCCATTCGTGGCTTGCGACCGATGTATTCCACCCCAACCCGTCGCCACGACTCATCTACCCGTGCGATACGCCGGATCAGTCCCAAATGCCAGTCCTCCGCTGGGTCTGGCCGCAAGGCGAGTAGTCGGCCCACTTTGAGCCAGTCGTTGTCTTCTGCGCGCAAAAGCAGACACACCCCGTGCTCGCTCCTATCCTGTAAGGGCCAGCGTTCGATCACCTGCGCGGTGACCGAGGCTGTAGCCCGCTGCTGCAGCCCTGCTTTGGTGCGTTCGGTGACGAAACCATACAGCTTGATGTCAAGCAGCTCTTCCGGTGTTAACCCCGTCTGCCGCCCCGGGGCCGCCACGATTGCCTGCTCTTCGCGCAGTTTGTGATGGATATTAACGAGGTCGCGCACCACCTCCCAGCGGCTGTTCTCCGCCTGCCGCGCGCTTCGCCGGCGATCGCGCCCACTCGACGCAGACCACTCAGCGCGCACGAGGTCGAGCAGGTCATAGCCTTCGGGCAAGCGGAAATCCTCCCCCAATCCCAACGCTGCGGGTGTACCCCCGGTTTTGAGTGAGGCCTTGATCGAATCGATGTGTGCAAGCAAGCGGTCGAGCGCCACGTAGCGGTGGTTGGAGTTTGTTTCCCCCTGCACGCGCCGCAGCCCCGTCCCTTGGGAGACGTCCACATAAAAATGATGGCGCTGTGGATCATAGGCCTTGGCCAGCTCGACGAGGTGGGCCCATTGGCCCAGCCACTGGTCCACCATCTCGAGCTGGCGTGGCAGCAGGCGTCCGGAGCCCAGGGGGGAGAGCAGCAGGGCACGCAGGTATTCCGCCTCGCAGCTCGAGACATGGGCGTCGCCCGCATAGACCTTGAACTGTTGCTTGTCGAAACCGTCGAACTCTGCGATGCGGTAGAGGTTGTGCAGCCGCAGCCACAGCTTCTCATCCACCTTCTCGTAACGGAAATAGCGCCACTTGAAGATGTCGGCGAAGCCGCGCATGGCACGTGCGGTGATGAGCGGCACCAGCGACTGGATGCGGCTACCGCCAGGGTTGGCGACGAAGTCCATGAGAAAGGCGTGGTAGCCGCGCGTGACCTCCCAGTAATAGGCGTGTATGGCCGTCCACAGACGCGACTCGATCACCCTGGACATGCGCGGGTTGCGCAGGTATTGCAGGCACAGGCTGTGCTGCAGGTCGCGCGACTGCTCATCCAGGTGCAACAGCACGGCCAGCCGCTCCTTGGACATGGGCTGTTTGGCATGGTTGAACTGGATGAGGTTTTGCACCACCTGCTCCTGGGCGGAGTAGATGTCACCCATGGGGAGGTTTTGCACCCAGCGGGAGACAGTGGACAGGTCGCT
>JANWZL010000128.1 GCA_025054655.1 Thiobacillaceae bacterium
CCGCGAGGAACGGCCCGATCTCGACCAGATCTATCAGACCGCGCATCAGCTGCTCGCGCGCCGGCCCGGCGGCTGGCCGCTCACGGTTTTCCTCACCCCGGACGGGGTGCCCTTCTTCGCCGGCACCTATTTCCCCAAACAGGCGCGCTTCGGGCTGCCCGGTTTCGTCACGGTGCTGGAGCGTATCCATGCAGCCTACCGCACCCAGCGGGCGGCGATCGAGCGGCAGAACGCTGGGTTCATCGCCGCCCTGGCCGCACTGGAGGCTGGCGAGCCCATCGCCGGCGGGCTGGAGGCGGGGCCGATCCGCTCTGCCCTGGAGGCCATCAAGGCGCAGTACGACCCCCAGCATGGCGGCCATGGCCGGGCACCGAAGTTCCCGCGCGCGCCCGATCTCGATTTCCTGCTGCAGGCCGGCGACGACGAGGCGCGCCAACAGGTCCTGCACACCCTGCGGCGCATGGCCGCGGGGGGGCTGATGGACCAGGTCGGCGGCGGCTTCTTCCGCTACTCGGTGGACGCCCACTGGGGTATCCCCCATTTCGAGAAGATGCTCTACGACAACGGCCAGCTGCTCGCCCTCTACGCCGATGCCTGGGCGCTCAGCGGACAGGCGCTGCACCGCACCGCCGTCGAGCTGACGGTGGAGTGGCTCACACGCGAGATGATGAGCCCTGAGGGGTTGTTCTATTCGGCCCTGGACGCCGACAGCGAGGGTGAGGAAGGGCGCCATTATCTGTGGACGCGCGAGCCACTCCAGGCCCTGCTCAGCACCGAGGACTATGCGCTGGTCGCTGCGGTATGGGGACTGGATCGGGCTCCCAATTTCGAGGGGCGCACCTGGCACCTGGGCTGCCCACGCCCCTTCGAGGCGGTGGCGGCCGCGCTCGAGATGGATGAGGCGGTGCTGCTGGCCCGGCTTGCACCCATACGCGCGCGGCTGCTCGCCGCCCGCGCGCAGCGCGAGCACCCCGGTCTGGACGACAAGGTGCTCACCGCCTGGAACGCGCTCACGATCAAGGGTCTGGCGCGTGCGGGGCGGCGCTTTGCACGCCCCGACTGGCTCGCCCTCGCCCAGGGTGCGCTCGACGCCTTACACGCGCGGGTGTGGCGCGACGATCGTCTGTATGCGAGCTGGCAGGCCGGTCAGGCCAAACTGCAGGCCTATCTGGACGATTACGCCTTGGTCATCGACGCCCTGCTCGAGCTCATGCAGGCCGAGTTCCGCCCGCAGGACCTCGCCTGGGCGCAAACCCTGGCCGATGGGTTGCTCGCGCGCTTCGAGGACGCGCAGGGAGGCGGCTTCTGGTTCACCGCGCACGACCATGAACGGCTCATCCACCGCCCCAAACCCATACACGACCAGGCCCTGCCCGCCGGCACCGGGGTGGCGGCGCGGGTGCTGGCACGGCTGGCGCTCCTCACCGGCGAGGCACGCTACGCCGGAGCGGCCGAGCGGGCCGTACGGGCGCACTGGAGCGCCATGCAGACCCAACCGGCGGCCTGCACGAGCCTGCTCACCGCCCTGCGCGACGTGCTGGAGCCACCCCCGCTCGTCGTCCTGCGCGGCCCTGCCGAACAGCTGGCGCAATGGCAGTGCACGGTGCAGCGCCGCTATCCTGCACGCACCCTGTGCCTGGCGCTCGACGAGCGTCACACCCGACTGCCGCCGCCCCTGGACAAACCCTTGCGGCAAAGTGTCGCAGCCCACGTCTGTACCGGCGGCAAATGCCTACCGGAGATAGTACGATTGGAGCTGCTGGAAACCGTTTTCAGCGTCTAGACTCTACATTATCATCCCGATTGCGAAGCGCTGATCAATCGGCTGATCGATCGATTCCACATCGATGCATTCGCAGCGGATCAACACCGTGTCATACAGGAGATCGACATGAAACACACCACCGCTTGGCTTGCCGCAGCCCTGCTCGCCCTGTCCGCCAATGCCGCCTTCGCCGATGGCAAGGAGCTGGCGCAGAAGAACGGCTGCATGAGCTGCCACCAGGAAGGCCGTAAGGTCGTCGGCCCCTCGTACAAGGACGTGGCCAAGAAATACAAGGGCGATGCCAAGGCCGAAGACCACCTGGTCGAGTCGGTCAAGAAGGGCAGCAAGGGCGTGTGGGGCAACGTGCCCATGCCACCGCACCCGAACCTGTCGGAGGCCGACGCCAAGACCATCATCAAATGGATCCTGTCGCTGTAAGCGACACGCGGGGCCAGCTCAGAAAAGGCCGGGCGACCGGCCTTTTTTCGTATCAACGCCAGGCCAGGGGCTGATTCTCAGCCGGCCTAGTCCGCAACAAAAAACCCCGCTCAGGCGGGGTTTTTTGTGCCTGCCGCGGGCAAGCGGCTCACTTGAGCTTGGTTTCCTTGTACTCCACGTGCTTGCGCGCAACCGGGTCGTACTTCTTCAGTACCAGCTTCTCCGGCGTGGTCTTTTTGTTCTTGGTGGTGGTATAGAAGTGTCCGGTGCCCGCCGTGGACTCCAGCTTGATCTTTTCGCGTGCGGCCTTGGCCATGGTTCAACCCCTCACAGCTCACCGCGTGCGCGCAGCTCGGCGAGCACGGCGTCGATGCCCTTCTTGTCGATCAGGCGCAGGCCCGCGTTGCTCAGGCGCAGGCGCACCCAGCGCCGTTCGCTCTCCACCCAGAAGCGGCGATATTGCAGGTTGGGCAGGAAACGCCGCTTGGTCTTGTTGTTGGCGTGGGAGACATTGTGTCCCACCATCGGCTTCTTGCCGGTGACTTGGCAGACTCGGGCCATGTTCGGCTCCCCTGGACGACACATTAAAGGAAAATTATGCCAGATCGAGCGGCGACTGGTCAAAGGTTAAGCGCCAGACTGACGACGCGGCGCCCTTAGCGTCGAAACTCGAACACCCGTGCCGTCGCGGCCGGCCCAGAGCCGCTGACGGCCGATCGGCGCAACCGCTCGAGCGCTTCCAGCAAACCACCTCGACCCAGCACCGCCGCCCACATCATGTCCTGCAGCACAGCGCAGCTCTTCAGCGGGTGTTTATAGCGCCGGCGCGTCTGGTCGATGCGCCACTGCAACGCCCGCAGGCGCGGCTGCAGATGCTCCGGGGCGCGCTCGATCACCCGTTCGATCAGCGCGCGTCGCCGCGCCTCGAAGGCCTGCAGGTCGCGGCGGGCGAGCTCGGCCCAGCTGTCGAAGTCGAAGTCCTCGCCCTCGGGGGTGGCATGATGCGGGTCTGCACTCACGTCTGCATCCAAGCAAATCGCTGGCCAACTGCTGCTCAAAGCCAGCCGCGTTCGGCGAAGGACAGGCACTGCGTGCCGGCCACCACGAAGTGGTCAAGCACGCGCACATCCACTAGGGCGAGCGCGTGTTTCAACTGCTCGGTCAGCCAGCGGTCGGCCTGGCTAGGCTCGGCCAGTCCGGAAGGGTGGTTGTGGGCGAGGATCACGCCACCGGCATTGTGCGCCAGCGCGCGCTTGACCACCTCGCGCGGATAGACGCTGGTTTGCGTGAGCGTGCCGCGGAACAGTTCCTCGACGGCGATGACCCGGTTCTGGGCGTCGAGGAAGACGGCCGTGAACACCTCGTGCGGCAGTCCGGCCAGGCTCAGGCGCAAGTAGTCGCGCACCGCCGCCGGCGAATCGAGCAACGCCCCGCTGCGCATGCGCTCGGCCAGCGCCCGCCGCGCCATCTCCAGCACCGCCTGGAGCTGGGCATATTTGGCCGGCCCGAGCCCGCCGAACCGGGTGAATTCAGACAGGGGGGCGGCAAAGAGCCGGTTGAGGCTGCCGAAATGGGTCAGTAGCTCGCGACCGAGCGCCACCGCGCTCTTGCCCTTCGCCCCCACGCGCAGGAAGATGGCCAGCAGCTCTGCGTCCGACAGGGCCTGTGGTCCGCGCGCGAGCAGCTTCTCGCGCGGGCGCTCGCCCTCGGGCCAGTCCGTGATCGCCATCAGACACCCCCTTCTTTCTTCTTAGTAGAATGCTGCAACTGTAACCCCAGCGCACCGTACATGGAAACCCCGCTCAAACGCCTGGTCCTGGGCATCACCGGTGGCGTGGCCGCCTACAAGGCGGCGGAACTCGCCCGTCTGCTGGTGCGAAACGGCATCGAGGTGCAGGTGGTGATGACCGCGGCGGCCACCCGTTTCGTCGGCCCTGCCACCTTCCAGGCCCTCACCGGCCGGCCGGTCTACACCGATGCCTGGGATGCGCGCACCCCCCAGGGCATGGCCCACATCGAGCTCACCCGCGGGACGGACGCGGTGCTGGTGGCGCCCGCCTCGGCCGACTTCCTCGCACGGCTCGCCCAGGGGCGGGCCGACGACCTGCTCGCCAGCCTCTGCCTGGCGCGCGACTGCCCCCTGTTCGTCGCCCCAGCCATGAACCGGCAGATGTGGCTACACCCCGCCACCCAGCGCAACGTGGCGCAGCTCAGGGCCGACGGCGTGATCGTGCTGGGGCCGGCCGAGGGCGAGCAGGCCTGTGGCGAGACCGGGTTCGGCCGTCTGATCGAACCGCCGCAGCTGCTGGATGCGCTCGACGCCCATTTCCGGCCCAAGTGGCTGCAGGGGCTGCATGCCCTCGTCACCGCCGGTCCGACCTATGAGGCCATCGACGCCGTGCGCGGCATCACCAACCGTAGTTCGGGCCGCATGGGCTACGCCATGGCACACGCGGCATTGGAGGCGGGGGCGCGGGTGACGCTGGTGACGGGGCCGACCTGTCTGACACCGCCCGCGGGGGCGCGTGTGGTCCCGGTGGTGAGCGCCCAGCAGATGCTGGAGGCGGTGGAGGCCGTGGTGGACACGGTCGATCTGTTCATCGCGGTGGCGGCGGTGGCCGATTATTACGTGCTCAACCCGAGTGAGATGAAGATCAAGAAGGACGCCCACATCCTCACCCTGGAGCTGGCCCCCAACCCGGACATCCTGGCCAATGTGGCGAGCCGGCCGCAACCACCCTTCTGTGTCGGCTTCGCCGCCGAGAGCGAAAACCTGGAGGAGTATGCCGAACTCAAGCGCCGACGCAAGCACGTGCCCCTGATGGTGGCCAACGACGCCGCCGAGGCGATCGGCTCGGAGGAGACGAGCCTGGTGCTGCTGGACGATGAGGGCGCGCACCGCCTGCCGCGCGCCGACAAACTCACCCAGGCGCGCCGCCTGGTCGAGCACATCGCCCGGCTATACAAGGCGCAGACCGCATGATCGTCGAGCTCAAGATCCTGGATGCCCGCGTGGGCGCGCAGCTGCCGCACTATGCCACGCCGGGGTCGGCAGGGCTGGACCTGCGCGCCTGCCTGGACGCGCCGCTCACCCTGCAGCCTGGACAGACCGAACTGATCCGCACGGGGTTGGCGATCCACCTCGCCGACCCGGGCTACGCGGCCCTCATCCTGCCACGCTCGGGGCTGGGCCACCGACACGGCCTGGTGCTGGGCAATCTGGTGGGTTTGATCGACTCCGACTATCAGGGCGAACTGATGGTCTCGGTCTGGAACCGGGGGCAGGCGCCCTTCACCATCGAGCCCTTCGAGCGCATCGCACAGATGGTGATCGTGCCGGTGGTGCAGGCGCGTTTCCGCCTGGTCGAGGACTTCGCCGCGAGCGCGCGCGGCAGCGGCGGTTTCGGCAGTACAGGCCGGCGCTAGGGCCGCCGTCCACCGGCCAGGCCGCCCACCCAGTCAGCGGCCGGGGTTCAGAGCGCGATGCCCGGATCGTTCTTGGGCACGCCGACGATCTTGGGCGTATTGAGCTTGATGCCCTTGATCACCTTCTTCGCCCGCAGATACTCGGCCACCACCTCCCAGATGGGCTGGCCGCTCGCCCCTGGCGCCACCGGCGCCCAGCCCGCCACCTTGTAAGTCTTATTGGGATCGACCGGCTTGCCACCGATGCGCAGGTCGCGGATGCGATCGCCCATCTTGGCGTTGGGGGCGATGGTGTACTCGATGCCACCCACACGCACCATGTCGCCACCCTGCTGGTAGTAGGGGTCGGGGTTGAACAGGTTGTCGCACACGTCCTCCATGATGGTCTTGATGGTCTCGCCGGTCATGGGGGTGAGGGTGGAATAGGGATAGGTGATGGCGGTCTGGTCCATCACCCGCTCGAAGGTGATCGGTTCGCCCGGCAGGATGGTGGTGCCCCAGCGGAAGCCGGGCGAGAAGGCGGCGTCCGCCCCCTTGACCTCCATGAGCGCGTCGCAGATCAACTGATCCCAGGTACCGTTGAAATTGCCGCGGCGGTAGAGCAGCTCGTCGGTGACCGCCAGCACCTCGTTCAGCTTGGCCTCATAGGGCGCGCGGATCTTCTTGATGAGCGCCTCCATCTTAGGGTCGGCCGGCAGGAAGTTGGAAAACACCGGCAGGAGCCGATATTTCCAGCCCTTGATCTTGCCGTCGCGCACGTCGAAATCCATCACCCCGAGGAACTTGCCGTTCGAGCCGGCATTGGTCACCAGGCACACGCCGCCGTCGGGGCGCTTGACCGGCACGGGCTGATACACGCCATCATGCGTGTGGCCGCCGAAGATGGCGTCGATACCGCTGACCCGGCTGGCCATCTTCAGGTCCACGTCCATGCCGTTGTGGGACACCACCACCACGACCTTGGCCCCTTTCGCCCGTGCCTCGTTCACCCACTTCTGCATCGAGTCCTCGCGGATCCCGTACGACCAGTCGGGGATGAGATAGGACGGGTTGGCGATGGGGGTGTAGGGGAAGGCCTGGCCGATCACCGCCACGGTCACCCCGTTGATCTCCTTGAGCACGTAGGGATTGAACACCTGGTCGCCGAAGTCGGCGGTGACGATGTTCTGGGCGACGAAGTCCACCCCCGCGCGGGCGAAATCCTTGTTCACCACCTCCATCACCCGCTCGGCACCGAAGGTGGCCTCCCAGTGCGGGGTCATGACGTTCACCCCGAGCAGGATGCAGGCGTCCACCATGTCCTGCGCCTTGGTCCATAGCGAGGTGGCCGAACCCTGCCAGGTGTCGCCGCCGTCGAGCAGCAGCGCGCCGGGTCGCGAGGCGCGCACGCGGTCGACCAGGGTCTTCAAGTGGGCAAAACCGCCCACCTTGCCATAGACCTTGGCGGCCTCGACGAAATCCAGATAGGTGAAGGCATGTGCCTCCGCCGTGCCGGGCTTGAGGCCATAGTGTTTGAGGAAGGCATGGCCGACCAGATGCGGCACCTTGCCCGACATGGGCCCCACGCCGAGGTTGACGTTGGGCTCGCGGAACCAGATGGGCAACAGCTGGGCGTGGCTGTCGGTGATGTGCAGGAAAGAGACATTGCCCGCCGGTGGCGCGTCGTAGAAGCCCTCGGGCAGCTTGCCCGCGAGCACACTCCGGCTGTCGAGGGCGAGCCCTGCGGCGGCGGCGGCGGCCAGGACCTGCAGGAATTCACGGCGGGACATCGACATCGCGGTTCTCCTCTGTCTGCTTCGTCAAGACCGGGGCATTGTCCGCAGCCGCGGCCGAGGCGTAAATGGTAGGGATGATTCAGGCAGCAGGGGTCAGGTGTCAGGGATCAGGGATCAGGGGACAGGGATCAGTAGGGCGGCTCGCCCCGCAGGGGCAAACCGCCGCGCACGGCTGCCGCACGGCGGCTTGCGCGCGAAGCCGCACTACAAGGACTGAGGACGGAAGACAGAGGACCGTCGACTTCCGCCGGGGCTGCACCCCGGCGCAGAGGGCTGTGTGGGCTTTGGCGATCCGTGCGCGGAAACAAAAACCCCCGCCCCGCTGGGCGGGGCAGGGGTCCGTGGGGGGCTGCCTCAGGCCGGGGACTTACGCCACCGTCGCCTCGGCACTCTCCTTGGCGCCCTGGTTGTCTTCCCAGCTCACCACCACCTTGTCGCCCTTCTTCGCCCCCTTGACCCGAAAAGCCAGATACGGGTTGCGGCTCACCCCACCACCCCACTGCGCATCCAGCACCTTCTTCTCCCCCACCGTGGCCACCACCGTGCGGATGAAGTGCGCCGGCACGATCTGCCCGGTCTTCGCATCCTTCCTCGTGCCCGTCTCCATCGGGTGGTTCATCAGGCATTTGACCTCG
>JANWZL010000098.1 GCA_025054655.1 Thiobacillaceae bacterium
CTCGGTCAAGCGCTTGAAGGACATGGAGGCGACCATCGAGGCGGGCGGCCTGGAGCGCTTGTCCAAGAAGGAGGCGCTGCACTTCCAGCGCGAGGTCGACAAGCTGAACAAGGCGATCGGCGGCATCAAGGACATGAATGCCCTGCCCGATGCGCTGTTCGTGATCGACGTCGGCTACCACAAGATCGCGGTGGCGGAAGCGAACAAGCTGGGCATTCCGGTGATCGGCGTGGTCGACACGAACCACTCGCCGGATGGGATCGCGTACGTCATTCCCGGCAACGACGACTCGGGTCGCGCCATCCGGCTCTACGCGCGCGGCGTCGCCGACGCGGTGCTCGAGGGGCGCGCGCAGGCGCTCGAGGACGTTCGTGCGGCCGCAAGCGACGAGTTCATCGAGGTCGAGGAAGAAAGCGAGGCCTGAACCGGCCGAGGCGGCGCACGGCGCCGCCGCCCCCGTTTCCGAACCGAATCACCGGAGGATATTTCGCGCATGACCGAGATCAGCGCCAGCCTGGTGAAGACGCTCCGCGAGATGACCGGGCTCGGCATGATGGAATGCAAGAAAGCGCTCGCCGAGGCGGGCGGAGACCTGAAGAAGGCGGAGGCGCTGCTGCGCATCCGCGGCGGCGCGAAAGCGAGCAAGGCGGCCGCGCGCGTCGCCGCCGAAGGCATCATCGCCGCGTATCTCGCGCCCGATGCCCGCTGCGGGGCGCTGGTCGAGCTGAACTGCGAGACCGATTTCGTCGCCAAGAACGAGGATTTCCAGTCCCTGGTGGATACGCTCGCGCGTATGGTGGCTGAGCACGACCCCGCCGACGTGGCGGCGCTGTCGGCCATGAAGATGAACGGGCGCACGGTCGAGGAAGTGCGCACCGAGCTCGTCGGCCGTATCGGCGAGAACATGTCTATCCGCCGCTTTGCCCGCCTTAGGGCGCAGGGACGGCTGGTGAGCTATGTACACGGCGGCGCCAAGATCGGGGTGCTGGTGGACCTCAGCGGCGGTGACGACGCCCTGGCCAAGGACGTGGCCATGCACATCGCCGCGGCCAAGCCCAAGGCGCTGGATGCCGCCGGTGTGCCGCAGGAGTTGGTCGAGTCGGAGCGGCGCGTGGCGGCACAGAAGGCGGCCGAATCGGGCAAACCGGCCAATATCGTGGAGAAGATGGTCGAAGGCGCAGTGCAGAAATTCCTCAAGGAGGTCACCCTACTGTCGCAGCCCTTCGTCAAGGACGACAAGCTCACCGTGGGTGAGCTGCTCAAATCCAAGGGGGCGCAGGTGCACGGTTTCGTCCTCTATGTCGTCGGCGAGGGCATCGAGAAGAAGGTGAGCGACTTCGCCGCCGAGGTGGCCGCCGCCGCCAAGGTCTGATCCATGTCGGCGCCCATATACAACCGCATCCTGCTCAAGCTCTCGGGTGAGGCCCTGATGGGGCCGGATGCCTTCGGTTACCATGCCGAGACCCTGCAGGGCATCGTGCGGCAGATCGACGAGGTGGCGGGCCTGGGGGTGCAGATCGGCATCGTCGTCGGCGGCGGCAACCTGTTCCGCGGCGCCACTGGTGCGCTCGCCGGCATGGACCGGGCCACCGCCGACGCCATGGGCATGCTGGCCACGGTGATGAACGCCCTGGCGTTGAAGGACGCGCTGATGATGGCGGGGGTGCCCGCCCACGTGCAGACGGCCGTGACCATCGCCCACGTGGGCGAGGCCTTCGAACGCGATGCGGCCGTACGCCACCTCGAATCCGGACGGGTGGTGATCTTCGGCGGCGGCACCGGCAACCCCTTCTTCACCACCGACACGGCTGCAGCCTTGCGTGCGGCTGAGATCGGGGCGGAGATCATGCTCAAGGCAACCAAGGTGGACGGGGTCTATACCGCCGACCCCCTCAAAGACCCACGCGCCGAGCGATACGAGCAGCTGACCTTCGACGAGGCCATCGCCCGCGACCTGCGCGTGCTTGACACGGCCGCCTTCGCCCTATGCCGCGAGCAACGGCTGCCACTGCAGGTGTTTTCCATCTTCAAACCGGGGGCGCTCAAGCGCGTGGTCACCGGCGAGCCCGAGGGCACCCGGGTCATCCCCTGAACAGGAGGGCGTCATGATCAGCGACATCAAGAAGGCCGCCGAAGAGAAGATGAAGAAATCGGTCGAGGCGTTGAAGACCGAGTTTTCCAAGGTGCGGACCGGCCGAGCGCATGCCGGTCTGCTCGACCACGTCAAGGTCGAGTACTACGGCAGCATGGTGCCGGTGAGCCAGGTGGCCAACGTCTCCGTGCTCGACCCGCACACCCTGGGGGTGACCCCATGGGAGAAGAAGATGGCGCCGGTGATCGAGAAGGCGATCCGGGAGTCGGACCTGGGCCTCAACCCCGCCACCGTGGGAGAACTCGTGCGCGTGCCCATCCCGCCCATGACCGAGGAGCGCCGGCGCGAGTTGGTCAAGGTGGTGCGCGGCGAGGCGGAGGGGGCCAAGGTGGCGGTGCGCAACATCCGCCGCGACGCCATCGCCCATCTGAAAGAGCTGCTCAAGAAACACGAGATCGGCGAAGACGAGGAGCGGCGCGCCCAGGACGAGGTGCAGAAGCTGACCGACCGTTACATCGCCGAGATCGACAAATTGCTGGCGGACAAGGAGAAGGACCTGATGTCGGTCTGACGTGGGTCCGACTGCGATGACCGACACCGGGCCCTGCAGCAGCACCCTCGCCATCCCCGAGGTGGGCGAGGTGCCGCGCCACGTGGCCATCATCATGGACGGCAACGGCCGCTGGGCGAAAAGCCGCATGCTGCCGCGTGTGGCCGGCCATACCAAGGGGGTGGCGCGCGTGCGCGAGATCGTCGAGGCCTGTGTGCTGCGCGGCATCGCCCACCTCACTTTGTTCGCCTTCAGTTCCGAGAACTGGCGCCGGCCGGCCGAGGAAGTGAACAAGCTGATGGAACTGTTCGTCCAGGCCCTAGAGCGCGAGGTCAGCCGCCTGCACCGCAACGGCATCCGCCTGCGCATCATCGGCGACAAGGCCCGTTTTCCCGCTCGCCTACAGCACCTGATCCGCGAGTCGGAGCAGCTGACCGCCGGCAACGGCCGTCTGACCCTGACGGTGGCGGCCAACTACGGTGGCCGCTGGGACATCCTGCAGGCCTTCAACGCCTGGCTGCATGATCATCCGCATGCCACGCAGATCAGCGAGGCCGCGTTCGCGCCTTATCTCAGCATGGCCGACGCCCCTGAACCCGACCTGTTCATCCGCACCGGGGGCGAGCAGCGCATCAGCAATTTCCTGCTGTGGCAGCTCGCCTATACCGAGCTGTATTTCACCCCCGTCCTGTGGCCCGACTTCGACGCCGCAGAGCTCGACCGGGCCATCGCCTGGTATCGGCAACGCGAGCGACGCTTTGGACGTACCAGCGAACAGCTCCGCTCCGGCTGACGCTCTGCGCCGCCGCGTGGCGACGGGCCTGGCGTTGGGCGCCGCCTTGCTGGTGGCCTTATTCTTCGCGCCTGCGCCGCTGTGGGTCGGGCTGATGGCCGGCGTGGCCATCGCCGGGGCCTGGGAATGGGGCGGGCTGATGCGCCTGAGCGCGGCCCGGCGTCGCGCCTACGCCGCAGCCACCGCATTGCTCGTCGGCCTGCTGGTGGCCTACGAGACGCAGCGTACAGTCTGGGCCTATCTACCCAGCGTGCTGTTCTGGAGCGTGTTCGCGCCGTTGTGGCTGGCCCATGCCTGGCATCTGCGCCAGCCGCTCGCCGGTGCCTTGGTCGGTTGGCTGCTGCTGCTGCCGGCCACCCTGGCCATGATCCAGTTGCGCGCGCTGGGGCCGGAGCTGCTGCTCGCGGTGGTGGGGATGGTGGTGGTGGCCGACACTGCCGCCTACTTCACCGGCCGCAGCCTGGGCCGGCACAAGCTCGCCCCGCTGGTCAGCCCTGGCAAGACCTGGGAAGGATTCCTCGGCGCCGCTGTCGCGGTCGGTCTCTATGCCCTGTTGCTCAGCCTGACCTGGCCACAGCGCTTCGCCCCGCCGACCCAGTTCCTCGCCGCGGCCTGGCTGTTGTTCCTGCTCTCGGTGCTGGGCGACTTGTTCGAGAGCTGGATGAAACGTGAGGCCAGCGTCAAGGACAGCGGGCGGCTACTGCCCGGCCACGGCGGCGTGCTCGACCGCATCGACAGCCATCTGGCCGTGCTACCGGCCGCAACCTTGTACTGGATGTGGCTGCACTGACCGCAGTCTCAGCAGGCCGGTATCATACCCATGCCCCCAGCCCGCAACCCCGATCTCTGAAACCTGCCCCATCATGCCCGCCCGTAACCTGACTATCCTCGGCGCCACCGGCACCATAGGCGTGAACACCCTGGACGTGGTGGCCATGCACCCGCAGCGCTACCGCGTCCTAGCACTCACGGGGCAGAACCAGGTCGAGCGCCTGGCCACGCAGTGCCGGCAGTTCAAGCCGCTTTATGCTGTGGTCACCGACGAGGCGCGCGCACGCGAGCTGCGACACCTGCTGGCGGACACCGAGACCGAGGTGCTGTGGGGCGAACGGGCGCTGGAGGAGGTGGCCAGCCTGCCCGAGGTGGACACGGTGATGGCGGCGATCGTCGGCACAGCCGGTCTCAAACCCACCCTGGCGGCGGCGCGCGCAGGCAAGCGCATCCTGCTCGCCAACAAGGAGACGCTGGTGATGGCCGGGCGCTTCTTCATGCAGGCCGTACGCCGCGGCGGGGCCACCCTATTGCCCATCGACAGCGAGCACAACGCCGTCTTCCAGTGCATGCCCGAGCCCTACAGCGGTGATCTCGACACACACGGCGTGCGGCGCATCCTGCTCACCGCCTCGGGCGGACCGTTCCGCACCCGAGCGCTGGACACGCTCGACCGCGTCACCCCGGAAGAGGCCGTGGCCCACCCGAACTGGGTGATGGGACGCAAGATCTCGGTCGATTCGGCCACCATGATGAACAAGGGGCTGGAGGTGATCGAGGCGCACTGGCTGTTCAACGCCCGGCCGGAGCAGATCGAGGTGGTGATCCACCCGCAGAGCATCGTACACTCCATGGTGGAATACCGCGACGGCTCGGTGCTGGCGCAGCTGTCGCACCCGGACATGCGCACCCCCATCGCCCACGCCCTGGCCTATCCCGACCGCATCGAGGCCGGGGTGACCTGGCTGGACCTGACCCGGGTCGGTCCATTGAGCTTCGAGGCCCCCGACCTGCGCCGTTTTCCCTGCCTCGGCCTAGCCTATCGAGCGCTCGCGGCCGGTGGGGCGGCACCGGCCGTGCTCAACGCCGCCAACGAGGTCGCGGTGCAGGCCTTTCTCGATCGCCGCATCCCCTACCCTGCCATCGCCGACACCCTGGCGCACGCCCTGGACCGGCTGGCCGATCGCCCAGCCGGTGAACTCGATGCGCTGGTGGCCATCGATCAGGAGGCGCGTGCCGTCGCCGCGGCCTACATCGACGCGCGATGACCACTTTGCTCGCCTTCGTCTTCACCCTGGCCCTGCTCATCGTCGTGCATGAGCTGGGCCACTACCTCGCCGCCCGCGCCTGCGGGGTGAGGGTGCTACGCTTCTCGGTGGGCTTCGGGCGCGTGCTGTGGTCGCGCATGGACCAAAGGGGCACCGAGTGGGCCGTGTCGGCCATCCCGCTGGGTGGTTACGTGAAGATGCTCGACGAGCGCGAGGGCGAGGTGGCGGCGGAAGAGCTGCCCTATGCCTTCAACCGCCAAGGGGTCTGGCGACGCATCGCCATCGTCGCCGCCGGACCGCTGGCCAACCTGTTGCTCGCCGTCCTGCTCTACTGGCTGCTCTACCTCACCGGCATGCCTGCGCTCAAGACCCTCGTCGGCGCACCCGTGCCTGGCTCCCCCGCAGCCCTGGCCGGCATCCGCGCCGGCGAGGAGGTCACCCATGTCAAGGGCGAACCGGTGGAGAACTGGCAGGAGCTGCACCTGCTCGTCCTGCGGCATGGCCTGGGGGCCGATGACATCGAACTGCAGACACGCAACGCCCAGGGCCACATCGCCTTCCGCCGCCTCGCCCTGGGCGCGGTCGACAGCCGCAGCTTCGAGGCCGACCCGCTCGGACAGCTGGGGCTCACCCGCTATACCCCGCCGCTCGCCCCGGTCATCGGCGAGCTGCAGCCGGGCGGTGTGGCCGCCCGTGCAGGCCTCAAGCCGGGCGATGCCATCCTGCAGGCCGACGGCCGCACGATCGCCCGCTGGGACGAGGTGGTGGAGGTGATCCGCGCCCATCCGGGCAAGCCCGTGCGTCTGCTCGTGCGCCGGGGTGGGGCGAGCTTCGCCTTGGAACTGACGCCCGAGCGAGTCGAACAAGGCGGCCGGGTGATCGGCCGCATCGGCGCCGCGCCGCGGACCGACCCCGAGCAGCTGCGCACCTTGCAGACCGTGGTGCGCTACGACGTCGCCACAGCGGCCGTGCGCGCGCTGCAGAAGACCTGGGAGCTCGCCGTCTTCAGTCTGGAGATGCTCGCGCGCATGGTGCTCGGTCAGGTGTCGCTGCAAAATCTGTCCGGCCCCATCACCATCGCCGACTATGCCGGCCAGAGCGCCAGCGCCGGCTGGCTGCCCTTCTTCACCTTCCTGGCCCTGATCAGCATCAGCCTGGCGGTGATCAACCTACTGCCGGTGCCGGTGCTGGATGGGGGGCATTTGCTGTATTATTGCATCGAGCTCATCACCGGTCGGCCCGTTTCCGAACGCATCCAGGCGATCGGACAGCGCATTGGGCTCGCCCTGATCGGGGCGTTGATGTTCCTCGCGCTGTACAACGATCTCGCACGGCTCTTCTCCCGCTGAATGAGACCAAGAACACTGCCGCTCGTCCTCGCCCTGGCCGCTGGCCCGGCCCACGCCTTCCAACCCTTCCAGGTCAAGGACATTCGGGTCGAGGGCATACAGCGCACCGAGGCCGGCACGGTCTTCAGCTACCTGCCCGTGAAGGTGGGCGAGACCCTGGACGCGGATCGCGCCGCTGCCGCCATCAAAGCCCTCTACGCCACTGGCTTCTTCAAGGACGTGCGCCTAGAGGCGCAGGATGGGGTGCTCGTGGTGCTGGTGGAGGAGCGCCCGGCGATTGCCCAGGTGAGTTTCACCGGCATGAAGGAGTTCCCCAAAGACGACGTGCTCAAGAGCCTCAAAGACCTGGGGCTCGCGGAGGGCCGCATCCTCGACCAGGCGCTGCTGGAGCGCGCCGAACAGGAGCTGAAGCGCCAGTACTATAACCGCGGCATGTACGCCGCCGAGGTCAGGGCGCGGCTGTCGCCGCTGGAGCGCAACCGGGTGGCCGTCACCTTCGAGGTGAGCGAGGGTGAGGTGGCCAAGATCCGCGGCATCCACATCATCGGCAACAAGGCCTACAGCGAAAAAGAGCTGCTCAAGCTGTTCACGCTCACCACGCCCGGCTGGCTGACCTGGTTCACCAAGAACGATCAATACTCCAGGCAGAAGCTGGCCGCCGACCTGGAGGCCCTGCGCTCGCATTACCTCAACAACGGCTACCTGGATTTCGCCATCGAATCGACCCAGGTGTCGATCACCCCGGACAAGAAGGACATCTACATCACCATCAACATCCACGAAGGCGAGCGCTTTAAGGTCGCAGAGGTCAAATTCGCCGGCAGCCCCACCCTGCCCGAGGCCGAACTCAGGCAGATGGTGAGCCTCAAGCTGGGTGAGGTCTTCTCGCGCGAGAAGCTGAACGAATCCATCCAGCGCATCGGCGAACGCCTGGGCAACGACGGCTATGCCTTCGCCAACGTCAACGCCGCCCCCGAGGTGGACAAGGACAAGCGTGAGGTGGGGCTCACCCTGTTGCTCGATCCAGGCCGCAAGGTCTACGTGCGCCGCATCAACATCAGCGGCAACACGCGCACGCGCGACGAGGTCATCCGCCGCGAGATGCGGCAGATGGAGGGGGCGCAATACGCCGCCGACAAGATCAAGCGCTCGCGCGAGCGCATCGAGCGCCTGGGCTACTTCAGCGAGGTCAATCTGGAGACCCCCATCGTGCCGGAGGCCACCGACCAGGTAGACGTCAACGTCTCGGTCACCGAACGGCCTACCGGCAACCTCATGCTGGGCGCGGGCTACTCCAGCGCGGAGGGCCTGGTGCTGTCCGCCTCGGTGTCGCAAAACAACCTGTGGGGCACCGGCAACCGGCTGTCAGCCCAGATCAACAGCGGCAGCGTCAACACCATCTACGCCCTGTCCTTCACCAACCCTTATTACACCGTGGACGGGGTCAGCCTGGGCTACGACCTGTACCGCCGCGACGTGGACACCGACCGGCTGCGCGCGGTGTCGACCTACAGCACCTCCACCTACGGGGCGGGGCTGCGCCTGGGGCTGCCGGTGAGCGAATACGACAGCCTGCAGCTGGGCGCCGCCCTCGAGCGCCTGCAGCTCGACATCCACACCAACACCCCGCAGTACATCCGCGACAACACCTTGGCCCTGGGCGGCAACGCCAACGGGCTGACCGCCAATACCCTGCGCCTGGAGGCGGGCTGGGCGCGCGACAGCCGCGACAGCATCCTGTTCCCGACCAAGGGCACGCTGCAGCGGGTGTATGTGGAGACCGGCGCACCGGTGGGTGATCTCAAGTATTACAAACTCACCTATCAGCACCAGTGGTGGTGGCCCCTCACCCAGACCGTCAGCCTCGCCCTCAATGGCGAGATCGGTTGGGGCGGCGGCTATGGCGGCAAGCCGATGCCCTTCTTCCGCAACTTTTTCGCCGGCGGCATCGGCTCGGTGCGGGGGTTCGACTCGGGCACCCTGGGACCACAGGGCAAGGACAGCGCCGGCAGCCCCTTCGCCCTGGGTGGCACCCGCCGCCTAGTGGGCAATGCGGAACTTTACTTTCCCGTGCCCGGGGCCGGCAAGGACAAGAACCTGCGCTTGAGCGCCTTCGTCGATGCCGGCGGCGTGTGGGGTCCGGGCGACTACCAGGGCCGTTACGGCAAGCTCTCCCTGAGTGAACTCAGATACTCGGGCGGCGTGGCGGTGACCTGGTATTCGCCCTTCGGACCCATAAAATTGTCTGTGGCCGCACCGTTCAAGACCCAGCCCGACGATCGCAAACAGGCCTTCCAGTTCCAGTTGGGCCACGTCTTCTGAGGATGGATCATGCAGCGCACGTCTCTACTCATACTGTTGTCCGCCCTGTGTCTCGCCCCGGTCTGGGCGAACGAATTGAAGATCGGCTTCGTCAACACCGACCGTATCTTCCGCGAGTCGCAACTGGCCATCCGCGCCCAGAAGAAGCTGGAGCGCGAATTCACCGGCCGCGAGCAGGAGATCCAGAAACAGATCAAGCAGGCGCGCGACCTGCAGGCCTTCCTGGAGAAGGAGGGGCTCACCCTGTCCGAGGCCGAACGCTCGCGACGCGAACGTGAGCTGGCCAACCTCAACCGCGACATCCAGCGGGCGCAGCGGGAGTTCCGCGAGGACCTCAACCAGCGGCGCAATGAGGAATTCGCCCAGGTGCACGAGCGGGCGCGCAAGGCGATCATGGAGCTGGCGGAGAGGGAGAAGTTCGACCTCATCCTGGAGAACGTGGTCTATGCCAGCCCGCGCGTGGACATCACCGATCGGGTCATCCGGGCGCTGGATAAATGATGTCGTCATGTCGGGTCTGACCCTGGCCGAGCTGCGCGACCACCTGGGCGGGGAGATCCAGGGCGACCCGCAGCGCCGGGTCGTCCGGGCGGCATCGCTGGCGAGTGCTGGCGCGGATGCCCTGAGTTTCGTGGTCGACGCCAGACACCTCGACGCCGCGCTGCAATCCGACGCGGGGGTGTTGATCGTCGCCAAGGCGCTCGCCGCCCGACTGCCCGGACGCGACGCCTTGCTGAGCGAGCGCCCGCTGGTGGCCTTCGCCCGTGCGCTCAGCCTGCTGCACCCAGAGTCGCCACCGCCACCGGGCGTGCACCCCACTGCTGTGGTGGATGCGACTGCCGAGCTGGGCGAGGACGTGAGCATAGGTGCCGGCAGCGTGATCGGCGCCCATGTACGCATCGGCGCGCGCACCCGTATCGGCGCACAGTGCGTGTTGGAGCGGGGTGCCCGCATCGGCACCGACTGTTGGTTGCATGCACGGGTGACGGTCTGTCACGACTGCGTGATCGGCGACCGCGTCATCCTGCATCCGGGCTGCGTCATCGGCGCCGACGGTTTCGGCAATGCCTGGGACGACAGCCGCTGGGTCAAGATCCCGCAGATCGGCCGGGTGGTGATCGGCAATGACGTCGAGATCGGCGCCAACACCACGGTGGACCGCGGCGCCTTGGACGACACCGTGATCGAGGACGGGGTGCGTATCGACAACCTGGTGCAGATCGCGCACAACTGCGTCGTCGGCGCCCACACGGCCATCGCCGGTTGTGCCGGCATCGCCGGCTCCACGCGCATCGGCCGGCAGTGCTTGATCGGTGGTGCGGCCATGATCCTTGGCCACATCGACATCGGCGACCGCGTGACCGTCTCCGCCGCCTCCTTCATCGGTAAGTCGCTGTCGAGACCGGGGGTATACACCTCCGCCATGCCGCAGATGCCGCATGAGGAGTGGCTGCGCAACATGGCGCAGATCCGCCACCTGGCCGAGATGCGCACCCGCATCCGCACACTGGAGCGCGAGCTCGGCGCGCTGCGCGCCAGGATAGACAGCCAACCGCCCCCGAGTCCTGATTCCTGATCCCTGCCGCCTCAAACATGGACCACAACGACATCTTGCGGCACCTGCCGCACCGCTACCCCTTCCTGCTGGTGGACCGCGTGCTGGAACTGGTGCCTGGCGAACGCGTGGTGGCGATCAAGAACGTCACCCTGAACGAACCCTTCTTCCCCGGTCACTTCCCGCATCACCCCATCATGCCGGGCGTGCTCATCATCGAGGCCCTGGCCCAGGCGGCGGGCCTGCTCGCCTTCAAAACCTCCGGCAAGGAGGCGGGCGCGGACACCGTGATCTACTTCGTTGGCATCGACGCCGCCCGCTTCAAGCGACCCGTGCTGCCGGGCGACCAACTGCGTCTAGAGGCGAGCATAGTGCAGAACCGCCGCGGCCTATGGAGGTTCGCCGGGCGTGCCCTGGTGGACGGCCAGCTCGCCGCCGAGGCCGAGTTGTTGTGCACGCTCCGACGGTTGGAAGCGGCCGACTGAACACGGTCTGCCGGGCATGATCCACCCGACCGCCATCGTGCACCCTGCGGCCCGCCTGGGCCGCAACGTGCGCATAGGGCCCTATGCCGTGATCGATGAGCACGTGGTCATCGGCGACGACTGTGACATCGGTGCGCACGTGGTGATCACCGGCCACACCCACATCGGACGCGGCAATCGTATCTATCCCCACGCCAGTCTGGGCCAACCCCCGCAGGACAAGAAATACCGCGGCGAGCCCACGCGGTTGACCATCGGCGAGGGCAACACCATCCGCGAATTCTGCACCCTGAACACGGGCACCGTACAGGACCGCGGCGAGACGGTGATCGGCAACGACAACTGGATCATGGCCTACGTGCACATCGCGCACGACTGCGTGGTGGGCGACCACACCATCTTCGCCAACAACGCCACCCTGGCCGGACACGTGGTGGTGGGCGATTACGCCATCCTGGGCGGTTTCACCGGTGTGCACCAGTTTTGCCGCATCGGCGCGCACGCCTTCACCGGCATCGCCAGCGTCATCCGCCAGGACGTCCCGCCCTATGTCATGGTCGCCGGACACCCGGCGGTGCCTCACGGCATCAACAGCGAGGGGCTCAAGCGCCGTGGCTTTTCCGCGCAGGCCATCCGCGCCATCAGGCAGGCCTACAAGACCCTCTACCGTATGGGTCTCGGCCTGGAGGAGGCGCGTGCACGCATCGAGGCGTTGGCGGGGGAGTATCCAGAACTTAAAGCATTGGTTGAATTTTTGGCCGTATCTGGTCGCGGCATCATCAGGTAGAAAGGTCTGACATGCGCCGCGCGTGGCCGGCCTGGGGCCCCACCCTGCCCTCCCCCCTCACGCCTCCCCCCTCCCCCCCTGCCCCCGAGGTGGCCATCGTCGCTGGTGAGTCTTCCGGCGATCAGTTGGGCGCCCTGCTCATGCAAGCCCTGCAGGAGGCGGGTTACGCCTGTCGCTTCCAGGGTATCGCCGGCCCCCGCATGCAGGGGCGCGGCGCCATCTCCTGGTACGACATGGAGACCCTGGCGGTGCGCGGCTATCTCGAGGCGATGTCGAGCCTGCGCCGTATCCTGGCCATCCGCCGCGACCTCAGGCGGCGGCTACTTGCCGCACCGCCGCGTCTGTACATCGGCATCGACGCACCGGACTTCAACCTCGGCCTGGAGGCTGCGCTCAAGCGCGCAGGGATCCCCACCGTGCAGTTCGTCGGCCCGACCGTGTGGGGCTGGCGGCGTGGCCGCCTGCGGCGCGTGCGGCAGGCGGTGTCGCACATGCTACTGATCTTCCCCTTCGAGGAAGAGCTGTATCGGCGCGTGGGCATCCCTGCCTCTTACGTCGGGCATCCCCTGGCCTACGCCCTGCCCCAGCGGGATCAGCCGCGGGCGCGTGAGCGTCTGGGCCTCGACCCCGAGGCGGAATACATCGCCCTGCTGCCGGGCAGCCGGGCGAGCGAGCTGAAGGCCCTGGCCGCCGTCTATGTCGAGACGGCGCGGCGCGTGCTGGCCGATCGACCCGGTGTGCGTTTCCTGGTACCGCTCGTCACCCGCGCCACCCGCGAGATGTTCGTGCGCGCGATCGGCGCGGCCGATGCGCACGAGCTGCCGCTGCGCATCCTCTACGGACATGCGCACGATGCCCTGCAGGCGGCGGACGCGGCCCTGGTCGCCTCCGGTACCGCCACGCTGGAGGCCTTGCTGCTCGGCTGCCCGCACGTGATCACCTACCGCGTGCCTTGGCTCACTTATCAGATCATGAAACGCCAGGCCTATCTGCCCTATGTGGGCATGCCCAACATCCTGGCGGGGCGCTTCCTTGTACCGGAACATCTGCAGGACGCCGCCCGGCCCGAGGTGCTGGCCGATGCCCTGCTTGCACTGCTGCGGGACCAACCCGTACGGGCGGCCATGCAGTCAGAATTCGCCCGCCTGCGGGCGGAGCTCACCCGCGACACCCCGCGGCTGATCGCCGAGGCCCTCGCACCCTATCTGACGTGAGCCTGGGCCACCCCCAGCTGCCAGCACCCTCAGCCCCTAGCCCCCAGCTCGTCTGCGGTGTGGACGAGGCTGGCCGTGGCCCCTTGGCCGGGCCGGTGTGCGCTGCGGCGGTGATCCTCGATCCGCAGCGCCCGATCGCCGGTCTCAAAGACTCGAAACGGCTCACCGCCGCCCAACGCGAGCGCCTGGCCGAGGCGATCCGCCGTCATGCGGCGGCCTGGTCGGTGGCCTGGGCGAGCGTCGCGGAGATTGACCGGCTCAACGTCCTGCAGGCCACGCTGCTCGCCATGCAGCGGGCGGTGGTGGGCCTGCCCCTGCGACCCGCGCTCGTGCTGGTGGACGGCGACCGCTGCCCGCCGCTCGATATCCCCGCCCGCGCCGTGGTGCACGGCGACGGTCTGGAACCCTGCATCAGCGCCGCCTCCATCCTGGCCAAGACCGAACGGGATAAAGAAATGCGTCGTCTGGCCGATATCCACCCGCAGTACGGGTTCGAACGCCACGCGGGCTATCCCACGCCAGAGCACCTGCAGGCCCTGCGGCGATATGGTCCCTGTGCGGCCCACCGCACGAGCTTCGCACCCGTACGCGCTTGCATACAAAAAGACCTGTTGCACGATTAGGAGCGCTGGATCATGTTTGTGATCGTCGGCTGGGTGGTGGCCCTGGCGGGCATCTTCGGCGGCTATGCGGCGGCGGGCGGGCATCTGGCCGCCCTGTTCCAGCCGCTGGAGGTGGTGATGATCGGCGGCGGGGCCCTGGGCGCCTTCATCGCCGCCAACAGCATGCACACCCTCAAGCATACGATCTCGGGGCTGGTTAGCTGTTTCAAGGGCTCGAAGTACACCCGCGCCTTCTATATGGAGCTGCTCGCCCTGCTGTTCGAGCTGCTGGCCAAGGCGCGCAAGGAGGGTCTGATGTCGCTGGAGGGCGACGTGGAAGAGCCCGACAAGAGCGCGATCTTTGGCAAATATCCGACCGTGATGGCCGAGCACCACGTGGTGGAATTCATCACCGACTACCTGCGCCTGATGGTGGGTGGCAATCTCAACGCGCTGGAGATCGAGAACCTGATGGACAACGAGATCGAGACCCACCACCACGAGGAGATGCACCCCTCGCACGCAGTGTCCAAGCTGGCCGACGGGCTGCCCGCCTTCGGCATCGTCGCCGCGGTGATGGGGGTGGTGCACACCATGGAGTCGCTGCATCTGCCACCCAACGAACTGGGCATCCTGATCGCCCACGCCCTGGTCGGCACCTTCCTCGGCATCCTCATGTCCTACGGCTTCGTCGCGCCGTTGGCGGCCGTGCTGGAGACCAAGGCCAACGAGGCGACCAAGGTCCTGCAGACGGTCAAGGTCGTGTTGCTCGCCTCGCTCAACGGCTACTCGCCGCAGGTGGCGGTGGAATTCGGCCGCAAGGTCCTGTACTCGACCGAGCGCCCCAGCTTCCGCGAGCTGGAGGAGGACATCAAATCGAGGAAAAGCAAGTAATTCCGCCAGCGACCCTATCCCTGCTCCCTGATCCCTGAAATGTCCGACCAATCCCAACGCCCCATCGTCATCAAGCGCATCAAGAAAGGCGGCGGTGGTCATCACGGCGGCGCCTGGAAGATCGCCTATGCCGACTTCGTCACCGCCATGATGGCCTTCTTCCTGCTCATGTGGCTGTTGGGCTCCACCACCAAGGCGCAGATGGAGGGCATCGCCGAATACTTCCGCACACCGCTGCGGGTGGCGCTATCCGGCGGCGAGGGCACGGGGGACGCCACCAGCATCATCAAGGGCGGCGGCAACGACATCACCAAACGCGCCGGCCAGGTCAAGCACGGCGAGATCGACCCCGAACTGGCCAAGAAGACCCTGGCCAAGGTGGAGGCGGAAAAACTGGCCGAGATGAAGCAGAAGCTGGAGCGCCTGATCGACGGTAACCCCCGGCTCAAACCATTCAAGAAGCAGCTCAAACTGGACATCATCAGCGACGGCCTGAGGATCCAGATCGTCGATGACCAGAACCGCCCCATGTTCGACTCTGGTAGCGCGGTGATGAAGGACTACACGCGCGAGATCCTGCGCGCGATCGGCGCTACCCTGAACGAACTGCCCAACAAGATCAGCCTTTCGGGTCACACCGACGCCACTCAGTACGCCAGCGGCGAGCGCGGCTACAGCAACTGGGAGCTGTCGGCCGACCGGGCCAACGCCTCGCGCCGCGAGCTGGTGGCCGGTGGTCTGGAGGAAGGCAAGATCCTACGCGTGGTGGGCCTGGGCTCGGCCGTGCCCTTCGACAAGGACGACCCCTATGCGCCCGTCAACCGGCGCATCTCCATCATCGTCATGAACAAGAAGGCGGAAGAGGCCATCACCAAGGAAGGCCGGCAGATCGAGGCGGCCACCGCCGCGGAGGTCAAGGAGCGGCTCGATGCGCGCAGGCGTTGAAGGCGCGACGCCTACGCCGGGCAGCCGCTGGCCTCCCGCCGTGTCTGCGTTGGGGCTGCATCTGCCGTTGTGGGCGGCGCTGCTGGCCGCCACCCACGTGCTCCCTGGCGCTGCGCCGGATCGGCTCGGGCTCGCCTGGGTCGAAGGCGGGCTCGCCTTCGTCCTCAGCCGTGCCCTGCGCTTGCCGCCCTGGTGGGCCTGGATCAACCTGTTCTTTTTCCCTTTGCTCGTGGTGCTGCTGGAGCACGGGTTTGCCCCCGCCTGGGCCCTGGCCGCGTTGGCCGTCCTAGCCCTCACCTCGCTGGGCAGCGTGCGCTCGCGCGTGCCTTTGTTCCTGTCCAGCGACCGCGCGGTGGCGGCGCTGGCAGCGAGCATCCCCGAGCGGCCCGATCTGCGCGTCATCGACCTGGGTTGCGGCTGGGGCGGGCCGCTGGCGGGGCTGGCGCGCCGGCGGCCCGATCTCGTCCTGCACGGAGTGGAGGCCGCCCCCTTGAACTGGCTCATCGCGCGCCTGCGTCTGGATGGTCTCGCCCGCGTGCGGCTAGGCAATCTGTGGGCGGTCGATCTGGCGCCCTACGACGTGGTCTATGCCTATCTCTCGCCCGCGCCCATGTCGCGGCTGTGGGCGAAGGCCTGCCGCGAGATGCGCCCGGGCAGCCTGTTCATCAGCAACAGTTTCGAGGTGCCGGGTGTGGCGCCGGAGCGGGTCATCCCCCTGGACGACCTCACCCAGTCGAAGCTACTGATATGGCGCATCCCCTGACCCTGGACGAGTGGCTGGCGCGCCTGCGGCCGGGCGACACCCCGGTCTTCCGGCACACCAAGGACAGCCTGCGCATGCTCAGAGGCCGGTTGGACACCCTGGACCTGCGCGAGGTGACCAGCGTGGTGCTGTCCGACCCCCTGGCTACCCTGCGCCTGATCTACCTGGCCAACAACCGCACGCGACGACACGTCGGCCACGAGGTGGCCACGGTGGAGCACGCGGTGATGATGCAGGGCCTCGGGGTCTATCTCGAACAGGCGGCGCGTTTTCCCGTGCTGGAGGAGCTGCCGGTGGGACGCGATGCACACACGCTGGCCTCGCTCTACCGCCTGCTGCGGCTCGCCCAGCACGCCGCCTGGCAGGCGCGCGACTTCGCCGTGCTGCACGCGGATGTGCGCGCCGAGGAGGTGGAGGTGGCCGCCGTGCTCTACTACGCGCCCGAGTTCCTGTTCTGGCTCGACGCCCCCGACACCGCGCGCGAGCTGCAGCGGCTGCGCCGCGTGCTGGAGCCGCAAGAGGCCGAGCGCCAGGCCCTCGGTTTCGCGCTCGAGCCCCTGCGCCTGATGTTGCTCGAGGCGTGGAAGATCCCGGACGTGATCCGCGACATGCTGGATGAACGCCATGCCACCCGTTCACGCAACATCATCCTGCGTGCTTGTCTGGACATCGCCCACCGCAGCCGTTTCGGCTGGTGGGACGCGCACCTGCTGGAGGATTACCAGGCCCTGGCCGACATCGAGCACACCCCGCTGGAGGTGATCGTACAGACGGCACACCGCAACGCCGTGCGGGTGGCGCGGCATGGGGCCTGGATCCCCGCCCCGCCGGCGGCGGCCTGGCTGCCGATGCTGCCAGGCGAGTGGCCGCAGACGCAAGTGGAGATGCAACCGCCGCCGCCCGATCGGGCGGTGGCGCACAGCCCCGCACCCGCGGCCCCGACAGCCGAAACCACCGCACGACCATCGTCCACACCGTCACCCGGGCCGGAGGTCATCGTCTGCCCGACGCCCGATTACGCCGCCCTGGAGGCGGCCGTGCAGCGTATCGAGCAGCATCTGGACGGCAGCCTGGACCTCAACCAGACCATGGCCCTCGTCCTCAAGGGATTGCACCAGGGGCTGGGGCTCAAGCGCGTGGTCTTCGCCATGGTCACCCCGGACGGTCAGCGGGTCAAGAGCCGTTTCACCCTCGGCGTGCAGGCGCAGGAGCCCCTGCGTCACCTGGAATTCGCCCTCGGCGGCCGCGACCTGTTCGCCCGGCTCATGCAGAAGGTGCAAGGCCTGTGGCTGAACGCCGACAACGAGGCGCGGCTGGCGCCCCTGATGGATGCGCGGCTTGCGGCCGCCGTCGGCCAGGGCGAATTCTTCGCCATGTCGCTGTTCGTCGGTGAGCGTCCCTTCGGTCTTATCTACGCCGACCGCGGGCGCACGGGCTGCGGGCTCGACGCCGCCAGCTACGAGCACTTCAAGCGGCTGTGCCTGCTCGCGATGCGCGCCCTCAGCGCCCTAGGCGTCAGACAGGACGCAGCCGCAGGGTCTTGAGCCGGGTTTCAGATCACCCGCTCCGCCGCCGCGGCGTTGCCGGTCAGGGTGAGCAAACGCCGGACGCAGTCCTCGGCCACCACAGCCCGCGTGAACTGACCCACCTCCAGTTTGCGCCCATCGTCCAGCACGAGGCCGATGCCGTATGTGGACGGGCCGGGGTCCAGTCGTGGCTGACGACCGCGATGGAGACGATCTGTTCGAAACGATAACGCCGGCTGGGTGCGCGCTCCACCCAGGTCGATTGCTGGACCAGGACCGTGCTGCTGTCGGTAGCGAACATCACCCGCTGATCGAGTCCGTATAAGGCCACGAGGGCAAGCAAGGCGGTGGCTGCGAACAGGGCCAGCGCGAGCAGACCGAAGATGAGCCCCTGACCCACGCCATGGGGCCAGCCAAAGGCCCCGATGAGCCGGTACAGGGCGGCGACAGGCAGCAGGGCGGCGATCAGGAAACCCACCCGCGCCCGTGTGGACATCCGGCTGACGAATACGCAACGCCCATCGCTGCAGGGGCAAGCGGGCGGGGTTGCGCCGTGCGCTGCAGGTGCGCCCGCCCGCATGGGCCTCACCCCGCTTCGCGCGGCGACGCGGGCTCATGCAAGGCCTGCGCCAGGGTGAGCCAGGTGTCCAGCACCGTGTCCGGGTTGAGCGACAGGCTGGTGATCCCCGCGCGCGCAAGCCACGCCGCCAGGTCCGGGTGGTCCGAGGGCGCCTGACCGCAGATGCCGATGGTCTTGCCGGCCTGCCTGCAGGCCTCGATGGCCATGGCCAGCAGACGTTTGACTGCCGGGTCGCGCTCGTCGAAGCTAGCCGCCACCAACTCAGAGTCGCGGTCCACGCCCAGGGTGAGCTGGGTGAGGTCGTTCGAGCCGATGGAGAACCCGTCGAAACGCTGCAGGAAGTCCGCCGCCGACAGCACGTTGGACGGGATCTCGCACATCATGATCAGCCGCAGGCCCTGCTGTCCGCGCCGCAGGCCGTTTTCCGCCAGGGCGGCCAGCACCGCGTCGGCCTCGGCCAAGGTGCGCACGAAGGGCAGCATCACCTCGACGTTGGCTAGCCCCATCTCCTCGCGTACGCGCCGGATCGCCCGGCACTCGAGGTCGAAAGCAGGCCGGAAACGCGGATGCACATAACGGCCGGCACCGCGAAAGCCCAGCATGGGGTTCTCCTCCTGCGGCTCGTAGCGCTCGCCGCCTATGAGATGGGCGTATTCGTTCGATTTGAAGTCCGACAGGCGCACGATCACCGGCTTGGGCCAGAAGGCCGCGGCGATGGTGGCGATGCCCTCGGCGAGTTTGCCCACGTAGAAGGCGACGGGGTCTGCGTAGCCGAGGCTGCGCTCGCGTATGGCAGCCTGCAGCTCTTCAGGCAGCCGGGCGTAATCCAGGGCGGCGCAGGGGTGGATGCCGATCTCGGCATTGATGATGAACTCGAGGCGCGCCAACCCCACCCCGTCGTTTGGCAGCAAGGCGTGGTGAAAAGCCTGCTCCGGGTTGGCCAGGTTCAACATGATCTTCACCGGCAGCGGCGGCATGGCCTGCGGCTCGATCTCGACCCGTTCGAAGGCGAGCCGGCCCGCGTACACCTTGCCCTCCTCGCCCTCGGCGCAGCTGACGGTGACCTCCGTCCCGTCGGGGATCGTGCGCGTGGCCTCGCCCGTGCCCACCACCGCCGGCACGCCCAGCTCGCGCGCGACGATGGCGGCATGACAGGTGCGCCCGCCGCGGTCGGTGACGATGGCCGCCGCCCGTTTCATCACCGGCTCCCAGTCGGGGTCGGTCATGCCGGTCACCAACACCTCGCCGGGTTGTAACGCCTGCATGTGCGCCGCGGTCGGGATGACCCGTGCCCGCCCCAAGCCGATGCGGCTGCCGATGGCGCGTCCGCTCGCCAGCACGCGGCCCCGTTCGCGCAGCCGGTAGCGCTCCAGCACCGCCGCCGCGCGCGATTTCACCGTCTCCGGCCGCGCCTGCAGGATATACAGCCGCCCGTCTTCACCATCGTGCGCCCACTCGATGTCCATCGGCCGGCCGTAATGCGCCTCGATCGCCATGCCCAGGCGTGCCAGCTCCAGCACCTGATCATCGCTCAGGCAGAAACGGGCGCGCTCGGTGGCGGGGACCTCTTCCCGGCGGGTGGTCTGTCCCATCGCCGTGTCATCGGCGCAGACCAGCCGGACGGCCTTTTCCCCCAGTCGGCGCCGCACGATGGGGCGGAAGCCGCGGGCGAGGGTGGGCTTGTGCACCCAGTACTCGTCGGGGTTCACCGCACCCTGCACCACCGTCTCACCCAAGCCATAGGCGGCGTTGATGAGCACCACATCGGTAAAGCCGCTCTCGGTGTCGAGGGTGAACATCACCCCGGCCACCCCCAGGTCGGCACGCACCATACGCTGGATGCCAGCTGAGAGCGCCACTGCCGCGTGATCGAAGCCGTGGTGCGCGCGGTAGGCGATGGCGCGGTCGTTGTAGAGCGAGGCGTAACAGCGCCGCACCGCATTGATGAGGTGGTCCGCCCCGCGCACGTTGAGGAAGGTCTCCTGCTGGCCGGCGAAAGAGGCCTGCGGCAAGTCCTCGGCAGTGGCCGACGAACGCACGGCGCAGCTCAACTCGCGCCCGGCCTGGGTGCACAGGCGTGCGTACGCCTGCCGGATCGCAGCCTCCAACCCGAGCGGCAAGGGTGTGGCCAGGATCCAGCCGCGGATGTCGCGCCCGGCCGCGCTCAGGGCCGACACGTCGGCCACCTCTAGGCCGGCGAGGCGCTCCGCGATACGCCGGTCCAGCCCGCCCTGGGCGAGGAATTCCCGGTACGCCTCGGCCGTGGTAGCAAACCCCTCCGGCACGCGCACTCCGGCCGCAGCGAGGTGGCGCAGCATCTCGCCCAGCGAGGCGTTCTTGCCCCCCACGCGGGTGATGTCCTGCATGGACAGGGACTCCAACGGCAGGATATAGTCCATCGATCCTCCTCGCCCTCATCGGGCCTAAAGCTCTGTCGTGCCGTCCAGTGCGACCACCGGGGCCCCTGCCGCCCGACCGGTCTTCTTCGTCTCCGACCACACCGGCATCACCGCCGAGATCGTGGGCCGCAGCCTGCTCACCCAGTTCCCGGGGTTGGCCTTCGACTGTTCCAGTTTAGCCTTCGTCGACAGCGTGGACAAAGCGCGTGCGGCCGTATTGACCCTGCAGGCGGCCGCGGCGCGCAGTGGCCAGCGCCCCCTGGTGTTCTCCACCCTGACCGACCCGCAGGTGCGTGAGATCCTGCTGCAGGCCCCGGCCCTGGTGTTGGACCTCTATGCGGTCTTTATCGACCTCCTGGCGGCCGAGCTGGGGCGCCCTGCCACACCCGCCCGCGGCCGTCTGCACGGCCTCACCGAGCCGGACGCCTACCACGCCCGCATCGAGGCGCTCAACTTCACCTTGGCCACCGACGATGGATTGAACACCGAACGCTATGCCCTGGCCGACCTCGTCCTGATCGGTGTGTCCCGCAGCGGCAAGACCCCCACCGCCCTGTATCTGGCCATGCGTTACGGGCTGCGGGTGGCCAATTATCCGCTCACGCCGGAGTGTCTGACCCAACCCGCCTTGCCCCAGGTCCTGCGGGTGCACCAGGACAAGCTGCGTGGCCTCACCCTCAGGCCCGAGCGGCTAGCCGAGATCCGCGCCCAGCGGCGACCCGGCTCGCCGTATGCCGATCCAGCCGCCTGCCGTGAGGAGGTTAGGCGCGCCGAGTCGATCATGCGCGCCGAGGGCATACCCGTCATCGATGCCACCCATCGCTCCATCGAAGAGCTCGCTGCCCTGCTGTACATGACCCGGCCGCAAAGCGGTTCACTGGGTGCGAGCCGGCAACACGCAACACAGGCGCAGCGTCGGTAGGAGCGACGAACGTCGCGACCCGCTTGCATCGCTCCTCCTGGTCGCGGCTTTCGCCGAAAATCGCGGCTTTCGCCGCTCCTACATTTACGTTGCTGTCATGGCCGTTTAATCTAGAGTCCTCGGGAGGGGAAGGGCCATACCATGCATGCGGAGCTGAAGTCGGTCTTCGACCGCTATTTCGAGATCGTCCATGCCGACACCGAGAGCCTGCGCCAGGAGGTCTACCGGTTACGCTACCAGGTCTATGTTCTGGAGGCCGGCTTCGAGCGGCCGGAGGACTTCCCCGATGGCTTGGAACGCGATGCCTTCGATGCGCGCGCCGACCATTATCTGCTCAGGCATCGCGCCACGGGTCTGTACGCGGCCACGGCGCGCATGATCCTGCCGGACCCGGACGACCCCATGCGCCCTTACCCGATCGAACTGCATTGCCGTATCGATGCCGACAAGAAGGTCGCACGCCCCGAGCAACGCCTGCGGTTGGGCGAGGTGTCGCGCTTCGCGGTGTCCAAGGCCTTCAAGCGACGCCTCGGTGAGGGCGGCAGCACAGGCGGCCTGGCCGAACAGGTCGATCGTTATCTGCAACCCGACGAGCGGCGGATCCTGCCACATCTTTCGATCGGACTGCTGGCCGCGGCGGTGCGGAGCATGCACATGCACGGATTGACATACTGCTATGCGGCCATGGAAATGGCCCTGTTTCGCCTCGTTACCCACCTCGGATTGGCCTTCCACCCCATAGGCCCCACCGTCGAGTACCATGGTCCGCGGCTGCCCTGTCTCACCCACGCCAACGAAAGTCTGCCCAACATCAAACGCATCGCCCCGCCCCTGTGGGCGCTGATGACCGACGACGGCCGCTACGCCTGCGGCACCGAGTAATCCCCCAACTGCAGCGAGGTCCCAACATGTACAGCAGCGCGAACATCCGCACCCTGGCCCTGGTCGGCCACGGCGGGGCCGGCAAGACCACCCTGGTCGAGCAACTGCTCGCCCGGGCAGGGGT
>JANWZL010000018.1 GCA_025054655.1 Thiobacillaceae bacterium
TCCAGCAGCCGCCGTCTGAGCAGTTCCACCCCCGCGCCGGTCAGGGCCGACAGCCACAGTTCGGCCCCGTCGGCCGACAGCTGCGGCGGCTCGCCGGTGAGATCAATCTTATTGTGCACCGTCAGCCGCGGGATGTCCGGCAGCTGGCGGATGATCTCCTGCTCGCGGGCGGTCAGGCCGTGCTGGGCGTCGGTGATGAGCAGGGCCACGTCCGCACGCTGGATGGCGGCCCAGGTGCGGGCGATGCCCTGGGCCTCGACCGGGTCGCGGGTCTCGCGCAGCCCCGCGGTGTCGATCACGTGCACCGGCACGCCCTCTAGCTGGATCGCTTCGCGCACGGTATCGCGCGTGGTGCCGGGGATGTCGGTGACGATGGCCGCCTCGTAGCCGGCCAGCCGGTTCAGAAGTGAAGACTTACCTACATTGGGCTGGCCGATCAGGACCACGGTCATCCCCTCGCGTAGCAGCGCACCCTGGCGGGCGCGCGCCAGCACCTCGGCCAAGCGGGTCTCGAGCGCGGCCAGTTGCCCCTCGGCGTCGGCCGCGCGCAGGAAGTCGATCTCCTCGTCGGGGAAGTCGAGGGTGGCCTCGACCAGGCTGCGCAGGTGCACCAGGTCCGCGACCAGGGCGTGCACCGCCTGCGAAAACTCCCCTGTGAGCGAACGCAGCGCGCAGCGGGCGGCGGCACGCGACTGGGCGTCGATGAGGTCGGCCACCGCCTCGGCCTGGGCCAGGTCCAGCTTGTCGTTGAGGAAGGCCCGGCGGGTGAACTCGCCCGGCTCCGCCAGCCGCGCGCCCAGCTCCAGGCAGCGCTCCAGCAGCATCTGCAGCACCTGCATCCCGCCGTGGCCCTGCAGCTCCAGCACCTCTTCGCCGGTATAGGAGTGAGGGGCGGGGAAGTACAGGGCGATACCCTCGTCGATCACCTCGCCCTGGGCGTCGCGGAAGCGGCAGAAGGTGGCGTGGCGGGGCTTGAGCGGCCGGCCGATCACCCCCTGGACGACGGCGCCCACGTCCGGCCCGGACAGCCGTACCACGCCGATGCCGCCGCGCCCGGGGGCGGTGGCGATGGCGGCGATCAGGTCAGCGGGCGGCCTTGGCGCCATGCCCGGCGCGCTCGATGACGTGATTGATGCGCCACTGCTGCAGGATGGACAGCACGTTGTTGATGAGCCAGTACAGCACGAGGCCGGCCGGGAAGAAGAAGAAGAACACCGAGAAGACGATGGGCATGATCATCATGACCTTGGCCTGCACCGGATCGGGCGGGGTGGGGCTCATCTTCATCTGGATGAACATGGTGGCGGCCATGATGAGCGGCAGGATGTAGTAGGGGTCGGGTGCCGAGAGGTCGGTGATCCACAGGGCGAAGGGGGCCTGGCGCAGCTCCACCGCCCCCAGCAGCACCCAGTAGAGGGCGATGAAGACGGGGATCTGCACCAGGATGGGCAGACAGCCGCCCAGGGGGTTGATTTTCTCCTCCTGGTACAGCTTCATCATCGCCTCGTGCAGCTTCTGCCGGTCGTCGCCATAGCGCTCCTTGATCGCCTGCAGACGCGGGGCGAGCTTGCGCAGTTGGGCCATAGACTTGTAGCTGGCCGCCGAGAGCGGATAAAAGATCAGCTTGATGATGACGGTGAGCAGGATGATGGCCACCCCCCAGTTGCCCGCCAGCTTGTTGAGCCAGGAAAGCAGCAGGAAGAGCGGATAGGCGAGGATGTGCAGCCAGCCGTAATCGACCACGTACTCCAGGCCTGGGGCCAGGGCCTTGAGCTTTTCCAGCTCCTGCGGCCCGGCGTATAGCCGCATGGCGACGGTCTGCGCCTGGCCGGGGGCGACGCTGATCTGCGGGGTGATCACCGCCGCGCGGTACTCGCCCTGGCCCAGGGCCTCGGTGCGGTATTCGCGCGGGAAGTTCGGCTGCTGCATCGGCGGCAGCCAGGCGGCGACGAAGTGGTGCTGCACCATGGCGATCCAGCCGTCCTGCGCCGTGGTGACGTGGTTTTGCTTGCCCTTGGCGATGTCCTCGAAGCTCACCTTCTGGAACTTGCCCGCCTCGGTATAGACGGCCGGGCCGGTGTAGGTGTAGAGGAAGGCCGACTCGCCTTCGGGCGCCTGGCCGTGGCGCAGGAATTGGTAATAGGGGTAGCCGCTGACGGGCGTGGCGCTGCGGTTGATCACCTCTTGTTTGAGTTCGATGACGTAGCTGCCACGGTGGAAGACATAGGTCTTGATCACCTCGACGCCGTCGCTCACCGCCTTAAGCCGCACCTCGATGCGGTCCTGACCGGGCGCGAGGGTGTAGGTGCCCGGTTGCAACTCGAACACCGTCTTGTGGTTGGGCAGGCGCTCGCCGACGAAACCCGACTGCGCCAGGTACTTGCGCCCTGGCCGCTCCTCGAACAGACGCAGGGGTTTGGACTCGTCGCCGTTGTCGCGGAAGGCGGTCAGGGTGAGGGCGCGCAGATCGCCGCCATGGGCGTCGATCACTGCCTCGTAGACGTCGGTGCGCACCACCGCCCGCGCCCCTCTGGCCAGCGTATCCGCCTGCGGCGGGGCGGCCGCCTGCAGGGCCGCGCCCGGTGTGGGCACCGGCGCCCCGCCTTGCGCCGGGGCTGCGGGCGACTGCGCTGCCGGCGCGGGAGGCGTCTTGGGGCGGTTGTAGTCCTGCCAGGCCTCCCACAGCATCAGCAGTGAGAAGGAGAAGACGATGAAGGCGATCAAGCGTTGGGCGTCCATGAGCTGTCCGCTCTGAAGTTGGGATCAGGTGTCATGTCCGCGCGTGCGCGCTGCAGCAGTCGAGAGAACTCTGCCCGCAGCCGGTCGTCCGCGCAGTCCTTCTTGACCCGGGCGACGAGGTCCAAACCGGCCACGTCCTGCTGGTTGAGGCGGAAGACCTCGCGCAGCAGGCGCTTGCAGCGGTTGCGACGCACCGCCAGGGCCAGCGCGCGGCGGGGGACGACGAGCCCGAGCCGGGCGTGGTCGAGGCCGTTCGGACGCAGATGCAGGTCCACACAGTCCCCGCGCAAGACCCGCCGGAAACGGAAGACGGCAGAGAACGCCTCCGCCCCGCGCAGCCGGCGGTCCCTGAGACCGAAGGGCCGCCGGTGCCTGGTCAAACCGCCAGACGCTTGCGGCCCTTGGCCCGGCGGGCGTTGATCACCGCGCGGCCGCCCTTGGTCTTCATGCGGGCGCGAAAGCCGTGCGTGCGCTTGCGGCGGATGACCGAGGGTTGGTAGGTGCGTTTCATGGTTCTGTCCCGGCTGTCAAAAGGGTAGATTAGAACGTCTAAGTGACTATTTTGTCAACAAAATCTATTTCTGACCGACGGGGGCGGGCGTGCTAAAATCAGGGTCCACCTCTCCACGACCCTTCCCCCGGCAGGACCCTGACTGACCCCTATGAGCGGTTTCTGGAGTCATTGCATCGCCCACTTCGAGCGCACGCTCAACAACCAGCAGCTGAACACCTGGCTGAAACCGCTAGGGGTGACGGAGGAAGGCGGCGAAGTGCGCCTGACCGCACCCAACCGCTTCGTGCAGCAGTGGGTGAAGGACCGTTTCCTGGCCGAGATCGAACGGCTGGCGCAGGACTACTACCAGCGCAAGGTGAACGTCGTGCTAGCGCTGGCCAAGCCCGCCGCGGCGGCCAAGGCGGCAGCGGTCAGTCCGCAGCCGCCGTCGGAACCGGTCGCCGCACCGGCGGCGACGGCAGAGGGCAAGCGGGCCGCAGTGCCCGAGCACACGCGGCTCAACCCCCAGTTCACCTTCGATACCTTCGTGCGCGGCAAGGCCAATGAACTGGCGCGCGCGGCGGCACTGCAGGTGGCGGAGAACCCCGGCGCCGGCTACAACCCGCTGTTCGTCTACGGTGGCGTCGGGCTGGGTAAGACCCACCTCATCCAGGCCATCGGCAACGAGGTCCTGCGCCGCGCGCCGGGTGCCAACGTGCGCTACATCCACGCCGAACGCTATTTCTCCGACATGATCCGCGCCGTGCGCAGCAAGGCCTTCGACGACTTCCGCCGCCGCTACGACTCGCTGGACGTGCTGCTGATCGACGACATCCAGTTCTTCGCCAACAAGGACCGCACCCAGGAAGAGTTCTTCTACACCTTCAACAGCCTGATCGAGGCGCACAAGCAGGTCATCATCACCAGCGATACCTTCCCCAAGGACCTGGAGGGCATCGAAGAGCGGCTGAAGTCGCGCTTCAGCTGGGGGCTCACCGTCATGCTGGAGCCGCCCGAGCTGGAGATGCGCGTGGCCATCCTGCTCAACAAGGCGCGGCTGGAGGGCGAGAGCCTGGACGAGGCCACCGCCTTCTTCATCGCCAAACAGATCCGCTCCAACGTGCGCGAACTGGAGGGGGCCCTCAAGCGCGTCATCGCCTACGCCCGCTTCCATCGTCAGGCGATCTCGGTGGAGGTGGCCAAGGAAGCGCTCAAGGACCTGCTCGCCGTGCAAAACCGACAGGTGTCGATCGAGAACATCCAGAAGACGGTGGCGGATTTCTACAAGATCAAGGTGGCCGACATGTATTCCAAGAAGCGCACCCGCAACCTGGTGCGGCCGCGGCAGATGGCCATGTACCTGGCCAAGGAGCTGACCGACCTGAGCCTGCCCGAGATCGGCCAGGCCTTCGGCGGCCGCGACCACACCACCGTGCTGCACGCCTGCCGCAAGATCGAGGCGTTGCGCAACAACGACCCGACCATCCGTCGCGACCACAATCTGCTCATCCAGGTCCTGACCGGATAAGCCTCTGCACAACCATGGGACGGTTTGGGGATAACGCACCCGACGGCGGCAGGATGGCGGCGATATACCGCCGTGTACACAGCGCCGTACCGCTCTTGTCCACAGCCCTATACACTGGACAAGATCATGATTTTCAATGGATTATTCGACTTGTCCGCAACACCGGGCCCTCTTGACCAAGACCATCAGGAAGATACCCATGCTCTTTCTTGAAACCCGCAGAGACACCCTGCTCAAGCCCTTGCAGGCGGCCGTCGGTGTGGTCGATCGCAAACAGACCCTGCCCATACTGTCCAACGTCCTCATCACCCCGGACGGCGCGCGCACCGCCGTGGTGGCCACCGACCTCGAATTGCAGTTGACCAGTTGGGTCGACGAAGCGCCGGCGGCGCAGGACGCGATCACGGTGTCGGCGCGCAAGCTGTACGACATCTGCCGATCGCTGCCCGAGAACCAAGTCTTGCGCATGGAGCTGGAGGGCGAGCAGCTGAAGATCAGGTCGGGCCGCAGCCGTTTCGTCCTGCAGACCTTGCCGGCGGCCGACTACCCGCGCCTGCAGCTGCCCGAGGGCGAGGGCCTGAGCCTGAGCCTGCCGCAATCGCGGCTGCGGCACCTGATCTCGCGCGTGCAGTACGCCATGGCGGTGCAGGATATCCGCTACTACCTGAACGGCATGCTGTTGTCGGTCCTGGGCGATCGGCTCGTGGTGGCGGCCACGGATGGCCACCGCCTGGCGCTGGATGCCACCGGCCTCGACGAGCCGGTCGAGCAGGGCATGGACGTGATCCTGCCGCGCAAGACGGTGCTGGAGCTGTACAAACTGCTGGGCGATGGTGACGAACCCCTGCAGCTACATCTGTCGCGCGCCCAGGTGGTGTTCCGCCAGGCCCAGTTCGAACTGCGCAGCAAGGTGGTGGACGGCAAGTTCCCAGACTACCAGCGGGTCATCCCCACCGGTTACGAGAAGAGCATCACACTGGGCCGCCAGCTGCTGCAGCAGGCGCTCGCGCGCACGGCCATCCTCACCAACGACAAATACCGCGGTGTGCGCCTGGCCCTCACGCACGACAGCCTGCGCCTGTCGTGCAGCAACACCGAGCAAGAGGAGGCCCAGGAGGAGCTGGAGGTGGCCTACGACAAGGAGCCGCTGGACATCAGCTTCAACGTGCAATATCTGCAGGACGTGCTTGCGAACCTGGAGTGCAACGCCGTGCAGATGAGCTTCGGCGATGCCAGCAGCTCGATGCTGATGACCATACCGGGCGAGGAGCACTTCCGCTACATCGTCATGCCGATGCGGATCTGAACGCGCATGCGCAACATGGCCCCGGTCGCGCCGGGCGGTCGCAGCGCCCGCCCAGTCCGGGCGTGCGGCGGAGCCGTCGCGCGCAGGCCGGCAGCCCTGCCCTGATCATCTTCCTCTGACGAGGGTTTCACGTGGAACCACAGCAAAACGGTGCCGGGAATGGCGCTCACCGCTACGACGAGTCCTCCATCCAGCAGCTGGAGGGCCTGGAGGCGGTACGCAAGCGCCCCGGTATGTACATCGGCGACACCCAGGACGGCACCGGTCTGCACCACATGGTGTTCGAGGTGCTGGACAACGCCATCGACGAGGCCCTGGCCGGCTACTGCGACGACATCAAGGTCATCATCCACGCCGACAACTCCATCACGGTGAGCGACAACGGCCGTGGCATCCCGGTGGGCATCAAGTTCGACGACAAGCACGAACCCAAGCGCTCCGCCGCCGAGATCGTCATGACCGTGCTGCACGCCGGCGGCAAGTTCGACCAGAACAGCTACAAGGTCTCCGGCGGCCTGCACGGGGTGGGGGTGTCGTGTGTCAACGCCCTGTCCAAGTGGCTCAAGCTCAACATCCGGCGCGACGGTAAGCACTACTTCATGGAGTTCCACCGCGGCGTGCCGCAGGATCGCCTGATCGAGGAGGTCAACGGCGTGCGGGTGTCCCCCATGCGCGTGCTGGGCGAGACCCACCGGCGCGGCACCGAGGTGCACTTCCTGGCCGATGAGGAGATCTTCGGCCAGGTCGAATACCACTACGAGATCCTGGCCAAGCGCATCCGTGAGCTGTCCTTCCTCAACAACGGGGTGAAGATCGAGCTCATCGACGAGCGTGACGGACGCCACGAGAGCTTCGCCTTCAGCGGCGGTGTGAAGGGCTTCGTCGAATACATCAACCGCAACAAGACCGTACTGCACCCCAACATCTTCCATGCCGCGGGCGAATCGAGCGCCGGCGGCGTGAAGGTCGAGGTCGAGGTGGCCATGCAGTGGAACAGCGGCTACCAGGAACAGGTGTTGTGCTTCACCAACAACATCCCCCAGGCCGACGGCGGCACGCATCTCACGGGCCTGCGGGCGGCGATGACGCGGGTGATCAACAAGTACATCGAGGAGCACGACATCGCCAAGAAGGCCAAGGTGGAGATCACCGGCGACGATATGCGCGAGGGGCTCACCTGTGTGTTGTCGGTAAAGATGCCCGACCCCAAGTTCTCCTCACAGACCAAGATGAAGCTTGTGTCCAGCGAGGCGCGGCCGGCGGTGGAGGAGATCGTCGGGCAGAAGCTGGCCGAGTTCCTGCTGGAGAAACCGCAGGACGCCAAGATCATCTGCGCCAAGATCGTCGAGGCGGCGCGCGCCCGCGAGGCGGCGCGCAAGGCGCGCGAGATGACGCGGCGCAAGGGGGTGTTGGATACGGCCGGCCTGCCCGGGAAACTCGCCGACTGTCAGGAGAAGGACCCGGCCCTGAGCGAGCTCTACCTGGTCGAAGGCGACTCCGCCGGCGGCTCGGCCAAGCAGGCGCGCGATCGCAAGTTCCAGGCCATCCTGCCGCTCAAGGGCAAGATCCTCAACGTGGAGAAGGCCCGTTTCGACAAGATGCTCTCCTCGGCCGAGGTCGCCACCCTGATCACCGCGCTGGGCACCGGCATCGGCAAGGACGACTACGACCCGGCCAGGCTGCGGTATCACCGCATCATCATCATGACCGACGCCGATGTGGACGGCTCGCACATCCGCACCCTGCTGCTGACCTTCTTCTACCGGCAGATGCCGGAGCTCATCGAACGCGGCCACATCTACATCGCCCAGCCGCCGCTGTACAAGGTCAAGCAGGGCAAGAGCGAGACCTATCTCAAGGACGAGCACGAACTGAAGCAATACCTGTTGCGCGCGGCGCTGAAGGATGCCGAGCTGATCCCCGCCGCCGGCGAGCCGCCCATCGCCGGTGAGCGCTTCGAGGCCCTGGCGCGGCAGTTCCTGCTCGCCGAGGCGGTGATCGAGCGGCTCGCCCGCCGCATGGACGCCGACGTGCTCTATGCCCTGCTGCAGGTGCCGGCCGTCGATCTGCACCACGAGCCGGGCGCGCGCGCCGCCGCCGAGGCCCTGCAGCAGACGCTCGCGCGGCTGGGGCCGGTGCGAGTGCAGGCGCAGCGGGTCGAAGACAACGGCCATTGGCGGCTTGAGATCGTCAAGACGCGGCACGGCATCGGTACGACCACTACCCTGGAGGCGGACTTCATCGACGGCGGCGACTACGACCCGCTGCGCCAGACCGCGCAGATGCTCTACGGCCTGATCCGTCCCGGCGCCGAGATCCGGCGCGGCGAGGCACGCGCGGCGGTGGCCGACTTCAAACAGGCGCTCGACTGGCTGCTGGAGGAGGCCAAGAAGGGCCTGGCCATCCAACGCTACAAAGGGCTGGGCGAGATGAACCCGGAACAGCTGTGGGAGACCACCATGGACCCCAAGGTGCGGCGCCTGCTCAAGGTGCAGATCGAGGACGCCATCGCCGCCGACGAGATCTTCACCACCCTGATGGGCGAGGAGGTGGAGCCACGGCGCCAGTTCATCGAGACCAACGCCCTCGGGGTGCGCAATCTCGACGTCTGAGCACAGGTCCTCCGTCAACCTGTCGATCACGCACATGGCCGAGCGCAGCTACCTGTTCACCTCCGAGTCGGTCGCCGAAGGCCACCCGGACAAACTGGCCGACCAGATCTCGGATGCCATTCTGGACGCCTTCCTCGCGCGCGACCCGCAGGCCAAGGTCGCCTGCGAGACCCTGGTGGCCGACGGCCTGGTGGTGATCGCCGGTGAGTTCCGCAGCGGCGACGAGTCAGTCTTCACGGCCGTGCGCGAGGAGGCCGAGGGCATCGCGCGGGCGGTGTTGCGCGCGGCGGGCTACCGCGATGCCGCCACCGGCATCGACCCCGAGCGCTGCGAGGTGCAGGTGCGTTTCAACCACCAGTCGATCCAGATCCACCAAGGGGTGGAGCGCGCCGACGGCACCCTGGGCGCGGGCGACCAGGGCCTGATGTTCGGCTACGCCTGCGACGAGACGCGCGAACTCATGCCTTACCCGATCTGGCTGGCGCACCGGCTGGTGGAACGGCAGGCGCAGCTCAGGCGCACGGGCGAGCTGCCGTGGCTGCGGCCTGACGCCAAGAGCCAGGTGAGCGTGCGCTACGCCGATGGGTGCATCGTCGGGGTGGAGACGGTGGTGCTGTCCACCCAGATCGCCGCCGGGCTCGACCCGGCCTGGGTGAGCGCGCAGGTCGCGCGCCACATCGTCGAGCCCTTGATCCCGCCCGCGCGGCGCACCCCCGCTTTCAAACTGTGGGTCAACCCGGCCGGGCCGTTCGAGATCGGCGGGCCCCATGGCGATACGGGGCTCACTGGCCGCAAGATCATCGTCGATACCTATGGCGGGGCCTGTCCGCACGGCGGCGGGGCCTTCTCCGGCAAGGACCCGACCAAGGTGGACCGCTCCGGCGCCTACATGGCCCGCTACGTGGCCAAGAACATCGTCGCAGCGGGGCTGGCGCGCCGCTGCACGGTGCAGCTGGCCTACGCCATCGGGCTGGCCGAGCCGGTGTCGGTATACATCGACACCCATGGCACCGGCGCGGTGGCCGAGCAGCAGCTGGAGGCGGCCGTGCGCCAGGTGTTCGACCTCACGCCGCGCGGCATCATCGAGCAGCTCGACCTGCGCCGGCCCATCTACCGGCTCACCTCGGTCTATGGCCATTTCGGCCGCGAGCGGCCGGAATTCACCTGGGAGCGCACCGACCGGGCGCAGCGGCTGCGCGCCGAGCTGGGGGTGTGAGCGCGGGCGCCGCCTGCGCCTCAGCGCAGCTTCTTGCGCTCCTCCTCGATACGGTCGAGCTCGGCCTCCATCTCCTCGTCGGTGAGCGGCCGGTAGGCGTCCTGCGCCTCATCGGCCGGCGGGCGCCGTTCCAGCCAGCCCGCCACCCACACACCCAGCTCGTACAGCAGCCACATGGGGATGGCCAGCATGAGCTGGGAGAGCACGTCGGGTGGGGTGACGATGGCGGCGATGACGAAGGCGCCGACGATGACATAGGGGCGTGCCTCGCGGAAGCTGGCCACCTCCACCACACCCATGCGGGCCAGGGCCACCACCACGATGGGCACCTCGAAGGTGAGCCCGAAGGCGATGAACAGGGTGATGACGAAGTCCCAATACTTGTTGATGTCGGTCATCACCGCCACCCCCTCGGGGGCAATGCCGACGATAAAGCCGAACACCACCGGGAAGACGAGGAAATAGGCGAAGGCCATGCCCAGCAGGAAGAGCATCACGCTGGCCACCGACAGCGGCAGGATGATGCGCTTTTCATGCGCGTAGAGCCCCGGTGCGACGAAGGCCCAGGCCTGGTACATGGCGTACGGCAGGGCGATGAGAAAGGCGGTCATGAGCGCCACCTTCACCGGCACGAAGAAGGGGGTGACCACCTCGGTGGCGATCATCTGCCCGCCCTTGGGCAGGGCGGCGAGCAGGGGCTGCGCCAGCAGGGCGTAGAGGTCCTTGGCCCAGGGGAACAGGGCCACGAACACCACCAGCCACACGATCACCACGCGCAAGAGCCGATCGCGCAGCTCGACCAGGTGGGAGATGAAGGTCTGCGGCTCGTCCATGCTCAGGCCGTCGGGCCCGGCGTGGCCGGTTTGTCGGCGACGGGTTGGCCCTGGGTTGGCGGCGGGGTGCCGCCGGTGCTGCCGCCAGTGGCCGCGTCCGGCACCGGCTCGGCCGATGCTGACTTGGTCGCGTCCGGGCCGGTACCCATCAGCTCGTCGTAGGCGCGCTGGGTGAGCCCCTGGTCGGTGGCGGACATGGCGGCGACCACCCGCTTGACCGCGTCGGCCTCCTGCTCGATCTCGCGCCGGGTCTCCTCGGCCAGGATCTCGTAGCGCTGGGCGGTCTCGCGCATCTCCTGCTGCAGCCGTTTCAGCTCCTCGAGCTTCAAATCGCGGTCGATGTCCTGCTTGACCTGGGCGACGTAGCGGTTGAGCCGGCCCAGCCAGGCCCCGGCCGTGCGCGCGAGCTTCGGCAGGCGCTCGGGGCCAATGACGATGAGGGCCACGACGCCGATGACGAGCAGCTCGGAAAAACCGATGTCAAACATCAGGGGGCAGGGATCAGGGGCTCAGGAATCAGGGGGCGGGTGCCGGGGCGCACCCGTCCAGGGCAGGGCGCGGCAGGCTCAGCCCTGCTGTTTTTCCTTGACCTCGCCCTCGATGGTGGTGCCGGTCCTCTCCTGGCGCGGCAGCTCGGCCGGGGGCTCGGATTTGCTCTGCTCCTCCTTCATCGCCTGCTTGAAGCCCTTGACCGCACCGCCCAGGTCGGCACCCAGGTTGCGCAGTTTCTTGGTGCCGAAGATCAGCAGCACCACCAGCAGCACGATCAGCCAATGCCAGATGCTGAAACCACCCATGTCGCTCTCCTCGAAAGATGTGTCCGTACGCTCACATGTGGCGCAGCGGCCCGCCGCCGAAGACGTGCACGTGCAGGTGGAACACCTCCTGCCCGCCGCCGCGGCCGGTGTTGATCACGGTGCGGAAACCGTCAGTCAGGCCCTGCTCGCGCGCCAACCGCGGCGCGAGCAGCAGGATGCGCCCGAGCAGCGCCTGGTGCTCCGGGCCGCAGTCGGCCAGCGTGGCGACGTGGGCCTTGGGGATGAGCATGAAATGCACCGGCGCCACCGGCCGGATGTCGTGGAAGGCGAGCACCTCCTCGTCCTCATACACCTTGCGGCTGGGGATCTCGCCGGCGACGATCTTGCAGAAGATGCAATCACTGCTCATGGGGCCTCCTTGCGTTGTGCCTTTTCCGCCAGGCCCGACACCCCCTCGCGCCGCTCCAGTTCCGCCAGCACCTCGTCGGGGTGTATGCCCTGGTGGGCCAACAGCACCAGGCTATGAAACCACAGATCGGCCGTTTCGTACACGATGCGCGCGCGACTGCCGTCCTTGGCCGCCATGATGGTCTCGGCCGCCTCCTCCGCCACCTTTTTGAGGATGGCGTCCAGGCCCTTGTGATACAGCCGGGCCACGTAGGAGGCCTGCGGGTCGGCGCCCTTGCGCGCCTGCAGGGTGTCGGCCAGGCGCGTGAGGATGTCGTGCGCGGGGCTCACCGGTAAATCTCCTGCGGATCCTTCAGCACCGGCTCCACCGTGCGCCACTGCCCCCCCTCCAGCCGCTGGAAGAAACAGCTGCGCCGTCCGGTGTGGCAGGCGATGCCGCCGACCTGCTCCACCTTGAGCAGCACCACGTCGTGGTCGCAATCGAGCCGGATCTCGTGCACCCGCTGCACGTGGCCAGACTCCTCGCCTTTGCGCCACAGCCGAGCACGCGAGCGCGACCAGTACACCGCCTCGTTGAGTTCGGCCGTGCGCCTGAGCGCCTCGCGGTTCATCCACGCCACCATGAGGATGTCGCCGCTGGCGGCATCCTGGGCGATGGCCGGCACCAGGCCTTCCGCGTTCCAGCGCACCGCCTCCAGCCATTCCTCGCTCACTCCGCCCCCCTGCGTCACAGCCTCACCTCGATGCCCTGCGCGGCCATGTAGCGCTTGGCCTCGCCTATGGTGTATTCGCCGTAATGGAAGATGCTCGCCGCCAGCACCGCGTCCGCGCCGCCGATCACCACCCCGTCCACCAGGTGCTGCAGCGTGCCCACGCCGCCGCTGGCGATGACGGGGATGTCCACCGCGTCCACCACCGCGCGGGTGAGTTCCAGATCGAAGCCGCTGCGGGCGCCGTCGCGGTCCATGCTGGTGAGCAGCAGCTCGCCCGCCCCCAGCGCCTGCATGCGCTGCGCCCAGGCGACCGCATCGAGCCCGGTGGGACGGCGGCCGCCGTGGGTATAGACCTCCCAGCGCGCCGGCCCCGCGCACGGCACCCGTTTGGCATCGATGGCCACGACGATGCACTGGCTGCCGAAGCGGCCGGAGGCCTCGGCGATCAGTCCGGGGTTGGCCACCGCCGCCGTGTTGATGGAGACCTTGTCCGCACCGGCGTTGAGCAGCCGGCGCACGTCCTCCACACTCCTCACCCCGCCGCCCACGGTGAGCGGGATGAAGACCTCGGCCGCCACCGCCTCGATCACGTGCAGCAGGATGTCACGCCCGTCGGAGCTGGCGGTGATGTCCAGGAAGGCGAGCTCGTCCGCCCCCTGTTCGTCGTAGCGCCGGGCCACCTCCACCGGGTCGCCGGCGTCGCGCAGGTTAAGGAACTGCACCCCCTTGACCACGCGCCCGGCGGTCACGTCCAGGCAGGGGATGATGCGCTTGGCCAGGCCCATGACTTTAGGGCGATTCGAAGCGGTATTCGGCCGAGCGGGCGTGCGCCTGCAGCCCCTCGCCGTAGGCCAGCGCGGCGGCGATCTCGCCCAGGCTGCGCGCCCCTGCGGGCGAGACCTGGATCAGGCTGGTGCGCTTCTGGAAGTCATACACCCCCAGGGGGGAGGAGAAGCGGGCCGTGCGCGCGGTGGGCAGCACATGGTTGGGCCCGGCGCAGTAATCGCCCACGGCCTCGCAGGTGTGGCGGCCGAGGAAGATCGCGCCGGCGTGCCGGATCAGCGGCAGCAGGGCGTGCGGGTCCTCGACCGACAGCTCCAGGTGTTCGGGCGCGATGCGGTTGGCGATCGCCGCCGCCTCGGCGAGGTCGCGGCAGCGGATGAGCGCCCCGCGGCCGGTCAGGGACTGCGCGATCACCGCCTGTCGCGGCATGCTCGGCAGCAGCCGGGCGATGGACTGCTCGACGGCGTCGAGGAAGGCCGCGTCGGGCGAGACCAGGATGGACTGCGCCAACTCGTCGTGTTCGGCCTGGGAGAACAGATCCATGGCGATCCAGTCGGGGTGGGTGCCCCCGTCGCAGATGACCAGGATCTCGGACGGGCCGGCGATCATGTCGATGCCCACGATGCCGAACACCCGCCGTTTGGCCTCGGCCACGTAGGCGTTGCCAGGCCCCACGATCTTGTCCACCGCGGGAATGGTCTCGGTGCCATAGGCCAGCGCCGCCACCGCCTGCGCCCCACCGATGGTGTACACGCGGTCCACCTCGGCGATGGCGGCCGCGGCCAGGACTAGGTCGTTGACCACCCCGTCCGGGGCCGGCACCACCATGATCAATTCCTGCACCCCCGCCACCTTGGCGGGGATGGCGTTCATCAACACCGACGAGGGGTAGGCCGCCCTACCGCCCGGCACGTACAGGCCCACGCGGTCTAGCGCGGTGACCTGCTGGCCCAGCAGGGTGCCGTCGGCCTCGGTATAGGTCCAGGATTCGAGCCGCTGGCGCTCGTGGTAGGCGCGGATGCGCGCCGCCGCCGCCTGCAGGGCACGCTCCAGGCGCAGCGGCAGGCGCTGGCGGGCCTCCTCCAGGCGGCCGCGACTGACTTCCAGGGCGGCCACGCTGTCGGCCTCGAGGCGGTCGAAACGGGCGGTGTATTCCAGCACCGCCGCATCCCCCCGCGCGCGCACCGCGGCGAGGATCTCGGCCACCGCCTGTTGCACGGCGGTGTCGGTGGCCTCGGCATAGGCGAGCAGGCGCGCAAGCTGCGCGTCGAAGTCGGGCTGGGCGGAATCCAGGCGGGTGAGGTCGCAGACGGCGGTCATGGCGATGGACGCTGGGCAAGGCTCCATTATATGATGATCGCCCTGCCGATCGGTGCCGCTTCAGCCCGCACCGCCCACACCGGCCGCCTGGCGGAAGGTGGCGATGATGGGCTGCAGCTGCGCGTGCTTGAGCTTGAGCGCCGCCTGGTTGACGATCAGCCGCGCGCTGATGGGGGCGATCTCCTCCACCGCCGCCAGGTTGTTGGCCCTGAGCGTGCCGCCGGTGGAGACGAGATCGACGATCACGTCCGCCAGCCCCACCAGGGGGGCGAGTTCCATCGAGCCGTACAGCTTGATGAGATCCACGTGCACCCCCTTGGCGGCGAAGAACAGCCGTGCGGTGTTGACGTACTTGGTCGCCACCCGCAGGCGCGCCCCCTGCCGCACCGCCGCGGCGTAGTCGAAGCCCACCGGGGCGGCCACCATCATGCGGCAGCGGGCGATACCGAGGTCCACCGGCTGATACAGGCCCTCGCCGCCGTGTTCCATCAGCACGTCCTTGCCCGCCACACCCAGGTCGGCCGCGCCGTGCTGGACGTAGGTAGGCACGTCGGTGGCGCGCACGATGATGAGCCGGACATCCGCACGGTTGGTGCCGATGATCAGGCGGCGCGAGGTCTCGGGGTCCTCCAGCGGGCTGATGCCGGCGGCGGCGAGCAGCGGCAGGGTCTCTTCGAAGATACGGCCCTTGGACAGGGCGAGGGTGATCATATCGTGCACAGGCTACCAGATGCGGCGCACGCCGTATGCAGACAAGATCGTGTCACGCGACACGATGACGAGTTTCTCGATCTGCGCCTGGGCGACCAGGAGGCGATCGAAAGGGTCGCGATGATGCAAGGGCAGAGTCTCGACGCGCGCGGTATGGCGAAACTCGATGGGGAGCAGGTCGAAGCCGTTGGCCTGCAGGTGTTCGGGGATGAACCGTTCGATGGGTTGATTGAGCTGGAGCTTGCCGAGGCTGGACTTGAAGGCCATCTCCCAACAGCTTGCCAGGCTCAGATAACAGGTGTTTGCGCCATCGGCGACGGCGGCGCGCGCCGGCTCCGACAACTCGGGCGCATCGGCCACCCACCAGAGGAAGGTATGGGTGTCGAGCAGCAGCTTCATCACACATATTCGGCGAAGTCCTCGGGGGTGGCGTCGAAATCCGGCGCCATGCGGACTTCGCCCTTGGCCGAGCCCGGCTTGCGCCGGCCGCCGGCGGCGCGGATGGGCACGAGTTTCAACACCGGTTTGTTGTCCCGCGCGATGATGACCTCCTCGCCCAGCATGGCCCGCTGCACCAGCTCGGAGAAATGGCTCTTGGCCTCGCCGATGTTGTATTGCCTCATAGCACCTCCATTTGGTCATTTTATATGACCAGATCCAGCCGGACCAGGTTCAGGCGTGCACACGCCGCACCTCCGCCCCCAGGGCGGCGAGTTTCTCCTCCAGCCGCTCGTAGCCGCGGTCGAGGTGATAGATCCTTTCCACCGTGGTCTCGCCCTCGGCGGCAAGCCCCGCCAGGACGAGGCTGGCGGAGGCGCGCAGGTCGGTGGCC
>JANWZL010000051.1 GCA_025054655.1 Thiobacillaceae bacterium
CTGCAGACGCGCCGCCCGCTCGGGGGAGAGCGCCGCCGCCAAACGGTAGCGGCAGACCGCGGCGAGCGGTTCGCCGCTGGCGGCGGCATAGGCCAGGGCGTCCTCGGGCCGCAGCTCACCGTCGATGCAGGGACAGCCCGACTCCACCGGCTTGCGCGCACGCACACGCAGTCCGCGGGCGGTGAGGGCGGCGGCCATGGCGGTGCCGACGTAGGTCTTGCCCACGCCGGTGTCGGTGCCGGTGATGAACAGCCCACGCATGTCAAGCCCTGCCCACAGGTCGGCGTCGCATCAGCCACACGAGCGCCCAGGCCGCGCCGGCGGCGGCGATCAGGTGTTTGAGGGTGTGGCCGGAGACGAGGCCGCTGTGCTGGTAGATCGGATGGTCGAGCCATTCCGCCAGCAGCGCGGCGGCATAGCAGGCATAGACGATGAACACGTCGCCGGTGCGCGTGTAACGGGCCGGGGTGGCCGCCAGCAAGCCCCACACCAGCAGCACGGGCCAAAACTGCATATAGCCCCAGGCGCGCAGATCGCCGCGGCCGGCCAACTCGCTCGCGTACCAGTACAGGACGCTGGCCACGGCCGCAACGATCAGCCATGGCAGGGTGCGCACCGCCAGCCGTACGTCCACCCGCTCGGCCAGGTGCACGGCGAACCAGCCCATGAAGGTCACCCCCATCGCCAGCCGGTCGAGCATCAGACCTTGGTTGTCCGGGGCAAGATGATAGTACGCCGAGGCGGGACCGAGCAGGACGAGACCGCCGAAATACACCCGCCAGGGCCAGGCTTCGTGCGCTACGATGAAGGCCGCGGTGCCGTGGCGCGCAAGCCAGGCAAGCCCCATCAGCCCCACCAGGCTGAAGGGCAGGTTGGAGGCGACGTCGGCGAAGCGGACGATGCCCAAGAGGCGGCGCTGGTCGGCGAACTGGTGGTACTCCGGCCATTGCGCCACGGGCGGCACCAGCAGAGCCACGGCGAGCGCCGCCGACACACTGGCGAGCGACAGTACGGCCAGCGTCGGGCGTATCCGAACGGGCGACCGGGGCAGGGCGGCAGGGCCGGGGTCCGCACCCCTCATTTCAACCAGCCCTTGCGCCGGAAATACCAGAACGGCACGACCACGCTCACCACCATGAGCGCAAGCGACATGGGATAGCCCCAGGGTTGTGAAAGCTCCGGCATGTATTCGAAATTCATGCCGTAGATGCTGGCGATCAGGGTCGGCGGCAGCATGGCCACGGCGGCCACGGTGAAGATCTTGACCACCTTGTTCTGGTTGATGTTGATGAAGCCGACGATGGCGTCCATGAGGAAATTGATCTTGTCGAAGACGAAGGCGGTGTGGCTGTAGAGGGACTCGATGTCGTGCAGCACCTGCTGCAGGACCTTGTTCTGCCCCTTGTCGAGGATGCGCTCGCGGGCCAGGAAGGACAGCGCGCGCCGGGTGTCCATGAGGTTGCGGCGCAGGGTGCCGTTGCGCGCCTCCTGCACGGCCAGGCGGGCGATGAACTCGGCGGCCTCGGCGTCGCTGCCGCGCCGCTCGGCCAGGACCTGGGCGCCGATGTCCCTGAGCTCGGCGTAGATGTCCTCCAGGGCGTCCGCCGTGTATTCCACGTCGCGGGCGTAGATCTCCACCAGTAGGCCCACCGCCCCGCCGGCGGGTGCCGGTCGATTGCGCAACCGCAGGCGCAGCAGGCGCAGGATGGGCACGTCCTCTTCGTGCAGGGTGATCAGCCGCCCATCCTTGAGCACGAGCCGGACGGGCACCACACTGGAGTCCTGCTGACGGCCGGAGAGGAAATCGGAGCGCAGATACACCGCACCCCCTTCTTCGTAGGCCCGCGCACTGAACTCGATGTCCTCATCCTGCTGCGCCGCCTCGGGGTCGATGCCGAGGACCTCCCGCAGCCATCCCATCTCCTGTTGGTCGGGAGCGACGGCGTCGATCCACAGACAGGTGGGCCGGCGCAGGTCATCCGGCCCGTTGGCGTTGGTCTGGCGCACGCATTCGCCTTCGATCAGAAACAGTTGCAGCATGGTTATCCCGGTTGCAGAGGGTTCGGAAGGGGTTGGTGACGAGGACCAGGTCGGCGGTGGCCACCGACGCACCGCCGCCGAGGCGGGCGATGCCCGCAGGTGCTTCGGTGCTGATGCGCGGCGCAGCGCGAGCAGGTGGTGCGCGCGAGGGCGATTTTCGCCGAACGGCTCGCGCAAAATCCAGCCCCGTTCATGCGCTCCGCGCCCACGCGCGCAGCCCCACGCCAGGACACGCGCGCGGGCCGTGCAACGGCGTCGAAGGCACTCAAGGGTTGCAGAAATCGCAATGGCCCGGATCCGCCGGCCGGTCCGACTCTTGGCACTCGCGCCGGCCGCAGCGGGCACACCCCCACACCGTGATGCGCACCTCACGCGTCGGCGCGCCGCAGGCGGCACAGGGCAGCCCTGGTAGGCGCTCGGTCAGCCAGTAACCGGGCGCACCGCAGTCGGGGCAGCGCGACAGGAGCTTGTCGCGCAGGTCCTCCGCCGCCTTGCGGATCACCGCGCGGCGGGTCGGATGCGCATGCGCACGCAGGTCGTGTTCCAAACAGACCAGCCCGTTGTCGGATTGGGCGCGGGCGCGTTCGAACGCCCGCTCGAGCGCCGACCAGCTGTCCAACCCCTTGACGATGCGCGGATCGTCCGGGTGCGCTGGGCGCACCACCAGGTGGTGCTCGGGGAAACCGGCGTCCTCGGCGAAACGCCGCGCCACCTCCCAGTCGCCAGTCAGCTGGTGGGCGAAGCGGGTCGGTTCTTGGGCCATGCCCACGACCTCGATGCCGTGCAGGTCGTCCACCAGCACGACCAGCTCGGTGTTCCAGGGCACCGCGCCCAAGAAGGGGTCTGTCCCGAAGGCCCCCTCGCTGGCCAAGCCAAGGGGCAGGCCGGCGATCTCCATGCCGAGCAGCGCCTTGCGCCGGGCGGCCTCGATTTGGGTTCCGGCCCGCGGGATCTCGCGGCTGAAGGTGCCCAGCCGGTCGGTGTCGTAACCGCCCACACGCCGCACCCGGCAGCCCAAGGCGGGATCGAGTACGGGCGCCAGGATCGCCTCCTTGCCGTGCTGGGTCAGCAGGGCGATCTCGCGGCCGGCGTAGGGGTGCTGCTGCAGACAGGGGTCAGGCCTGCTCATCCGCGCGCCTCCCGCATGGCATCGGCCACAGGCTGCGGCGCGTCGGTCGCTGGCGCGGACAACTGGGTGGCCGTGTCTGCTGCGGCAACACGGGGCGAGGGTTTGTCGTTACGGGCCCGCAACAGGGTCCAGCAGCCGAAGGCGTTCACCCGCGCGCATTCGACCACATCGAGCCGCGTGCGCTCGATGAGGTCTTTGAGCGACAGATCGGTCCGGAAACCGAGATAGCGCGACAGCGGCGCCGCCGCACGCTCCAGCCGGGCGAGCAAGGGCTGCTCCTGCAGGAAATGGTTGACGATGTAGAGCGCCCCATCGGGTCGGCAGACCCGGCGCATCTCGGCGATGAGGCGCTCGGGGTTGGGGACCACGGAGACCACGTACATGGCCACGACATGGTCGAAACTGTCGTCGGCAAAGGCCATGCGCTCTCCATCCATGCGCGCGAGGCCCTCCACCTGTGCAAGCCCCATGCGTACGACCCGTGCGCGCGCCTGTGCGAGCATCTCCGGGCTGATGTCTATGCCCCAGACCCGTGTGTGGGCGGGGTAGAGGGGCAGGGAAAGACCGGTGCCCACCCCCACCTCGAGGATGCGCTCGCCGGCCCGGCAGCACATGCGCTCGACGACGGATTGCCGTCCCGGTTGTAACACCCGGCCGAAGTACCAATCATAACGTTTGGCGTAGCGGCGGTAGGCCTGTTTGATCGATGCGATGTCCACCTGCTCTGCTCCCCTATCGACCGAGTCGCCAACCCGCCCGGTCGGACGCCCGCGCTCGGGGCCGGGTCCTCGTCGACCGGCTTTCGGTTCGTGATCTCGTCCTCCCGACGACGGTCAGCGGCCTGCCCCGGTTGTCGTTCGATCGAGCCTCGTCCCCAATTGCATCACAATCGTCTGGCTGGCGCCCGCTTGGCCGTCTCGCGCCGACGTTCAGCGCGTCAGCAACAAGGCGACGACCACCAGCGCCACCACGGCCCAGCCCAAGGCGTCCACGTAGCGGTGCAGCATGGCCTCCATGCGCGCACCGCCGAGCCGCATGAGGCCCGCCACCAGATAGAAACGTGCGCCACGGCCGATCACCGAGGCGAGGGTGAAAGGGATGAGGGCCATGGACAACACCCCGGCGGCGATGGTGAAGATCTTGTAAGGGATGGGCGAGAAGCCGGCGACGAACACCGCCCAGAAGCCATACTGCCCGAACCACGCGACCGCCTGCTGGTAGGCCTGCCAGTAACGCGGCCGCGCCTGGATCCAGGGGGCGACCCACTCGAAGGCAAAGTGACCGATGGCGTAGCCCGCCAGCCCGCCGGCCACCGAGGCCAGCGTCGTGATCAGCGCCAGGCGCCAGGCGCGCTCAGGCCGCGCGAGCGCCATCGGTGCCAGCATCACGTCGGGCGGGATGGGGAAGAAGGAGGACTCGGCGAAGGCGAGACCGCCGAGATACCAGGGTGCACGCGGGTGGCGCGACCATTGCATGACGCGCCGGTAGAGCGGTGAGAAGAGCTTCACGGCCGGCCACCCTGCACCAGGGCCATGACCTTGCCGGCGTCCAACCCCCGCGCCGTCGCCTCGATCTGCGGCAGGTAGCTGGCCTGCAGCGTCCTGGCCGGCCCCAGCAGGTCCTGGAAGGTCTGTCTGAGCAGCGCCGTGCTCATCTGCCGACCGCCGCCGTAGTAGCGTTTGGCCACCTGGCCCAAGGCATAGGTGGTGGCGAAGGAGAAGGCCATGCCGGTGGCCACCCCGCCCACCTTGCCTAGGGTCTTGCCACCGGCGCGCCCCAACAGGCCGCCGAGCAGCTTGCGGCCGAACTGCTCCAGGTACTGCGAGGTGAGCCCCACGCCGGCGGTGGCGAGGAATTCGCGGATGTGGCCCTGGTCCAGACTCACGCCGTGCGCCTTGCCGATCTCATACACCAGCTTGATCTGCAGCGGGATGATGGCGAGCGAGGCCCAGGACTGCGGCAGCAGCTCGAGCGCCCCGGTGAGGATGGCGTAGTTGAGGATGGAGCGGTCGAGCTCCGCCTCCGACACGTTGGGCAGCGCCGCCACCACCGGCCCTGCGGCCGCGGCGGTCGTCGGTGCAGCCTGGGCCGACATGCTGACGATGTCCTCGACCTCGCCCTCGACCCTGCGCGCCTGCCCCGCATCCAGCCCGAGCGCCGCCTTGAGTTCGTCGAGAAAGCGTCGCTCCGCCGCATTGGTCGCCCCGTCGGCGTCGCACACGCCGAGCGCCATCTCGTAGGCGAGCAGCCGGTGTTCCGGTTCGGTCAAGCCCTGCACGGCGTCCTCCAGGCTCAGGCGCTTGAGCAGGACGTCCTGGTAGAGACGGGTGAGGTCCGGCCGGCCGGCCTCGCCGGCGAGCGATTCGGCCATGGCGCGGATGTGTTCGCGCTCACGCTCGTCCTTGGCGCCGTCGGCGAAGGCGGCGAACAGGGCGATGGCGAGGAGGCTGCGTTGTTGCTCGGGGTTCATTGACAGGCTCCTGGGTCGGACACGGAATGTCCTCTGAGATTGCGGCACCGACGGGCGGTTCAATCTGCCGCCCAAGGTGAATGATGCGACGTTTACGTTACACGAAAATGCCGGCTCAGGCCTGGTTCTGTCGCTCGATCAACATGGCGTCGCCATAGCTGAAGAAGCGGTAGCGGCTCGCCACCGCGTGGGCGTAGGCGCGGCGCATGAGGTCAGTGCCGCCGAAGGCATAGACCAGCATGAGCAGGGTCGAGCGCGGCAGGTGGAAATTGGTGATGAGCCGGTCGACCACACGGAAGCGGTAGCCGGGGGTGATGTAGAGATCGGTCTCGCCCGCCCCCGGTCGCACGCCGCCGTCGGGCCCGGCCGCCGCCTCCAGGGTGCGCAGGCTGGTGGTGCCCACCGCCAGCACGCGACCGCCGCGCTCACGGGTGCTGGCGATGGCGGCCGCGGTGTCCGCGGGCACCTCGTACCACTCGCTGTGCATGCGGTGCTCGCGCACGTCCGTGACCCGTACGGGCTGGAAGGTGCCGGCGCCGACGTGCAGGGTGACGTGCGCCGTCTCCACCCCCAGCGCGCGCAGGCGGGCGAGCATCTGCGCGTCGAAATGCAGCCCTGCCGTGGGGGCGGCCACCGAGCCTGGGTTGCGCGCGTACACGGTCTGATAGCGCTCGGCGTCGCCATCCTCGGCCGGCCGGTCGATGTAGGGCGGCAGCGGCACCTCGCCATGGGCCTCCAGCCATTCCAGTACCGTGCGCGCGGGGTCGAAGCGCAGGCGGAAGAACTCGCCCGTGCGCCCGAGCACTTCGGCCTCGATCGCGCCAGCCAGCCGCAGGCGGGCGCCCGGCTTGGGTTTGTGGCTGGCGCGCAGATGCACGAGCGCCTCGTGCGCAGCGGTGACCCGCTCGACCAGCACCTCGACCCGGCCGCCGCTCGCCTTCTCGCCGCGCAGCCGCGCCTTGATCACGCGGCTGTCGTTGAACACCATGAGGTCGCCCGGCCGCACGAGCTGCGGCAGGTCAGCGAACATGCGGTCGGTGTAGCTGCCTGCTACGGCGTCCACGTGCAGCAGGCGGCTGGCGCCGCGCTCCGGCAGCGGGTGGCGGGCGATTAGATCTTCCGGCAGGTCGTAGTCGAATGCGCTGATGTGCATGGCGTCGTCGCTGCGGGTCTGGCCGCATCGCCCCGTCCGGACCGGGCCCGGGTGCGGCGCTGGGGCGCCAGCCATGCGCCCGCGTGCTGCTGGATGAAACGGCGGAACTGCCCCACCACCGGCAGCTCCGCCTTGGCGCCCAGGCAGACCAGATACCAGTGGCCGCGGATGGGCAGGCCCTCGACCGTGAGCTCGCGGATCTCCTCACCGAAATGCAAGGCCGCCAGCACGGTGCGGGAGACGATGGACACCCCCAAGCCGGTGGCTACCGCCTGTTCGATGGCGTAGTTGCTGCCGAGCTCCATGCGCGGCCGGATCGTGATGCCATGCCGCGCCAGATGGCGCTCGATGGTGATGCGTGTACCCGAGCCCGGCTCGCGCATGAGGAAAGGCTCGGCGCACAACTCGGCGAGCGGGATAGGCCGGCGGCGGCGGGCGAGCGGATGCTGGCGCGCGGCGATGGCCACCAGCTCGTTGGGCATGAAGGGCTCCACGCAGAGGTCCGCCCCCTCGGGCGGTACGCTGAAGATGTAAAGGTCGTCGAGGTTCTGCCGCATGCGCTCGAGCAACACGTCGCGCTGCGTGACGCTCAAGGTCGGCTCGATGGCCGGATGCCGCTGCAGGAAATGGCCCAGGAGGCGCGGGGCGAAGAATTTGGCCGAGGTCACTACACCCAGCCGCAGCCGTCCGCCCTCCAATCCCTTCAGCGCCTGCAGGCGCGCCTGCATCTGCTCCAGCCCATCGAGCATCATGCGGGCGCCGGCCAGCACGATCTCGCCGGCCTCGGTCAGGTGCAGCTTCTTGCGGTGCGTATAGTACAGCGGGCTGCCGATGATGTCCTGCAGCTGCGCCATCTGCATGGACACCGTGGGCTGGGTGAGGTGCAGCTCGCGCGCGACCTGGCTGAAGTTGCCGCAGCGGGCGAGGCGTTCGAACACCTGCAGTTGGCGCAGGGTGGGGTGGGCCATGGCTGAGTATAGGTGAGATTCTATATTCAATATCGTAACAATTGATTTCCGCTTATACAAACAGCACCCTAACATCGCCAGGGCACGGCATGCCGCCGTGCGACGAGAGTGAGGAGCTATGCATGAACGCATCCCTGTCGACCTGGCTACCCTTTTTGCGCTGGTTTCCCATGACCCCGGCCACGCTGCGTGCCGACCTCGTCGCCGGCATCACCGTGGCCCTCGTGCTGGTGCCGCAGAGCATGGCCTATGCGCTGCTCGCCGGGCTGCCGGTGGTCTATGGGCTCTATGCCGCCCTGCTGCCGGTCGTCGTCGGCGCCTTGTTCGGCAATTTCAGCCTGCTGCACACCGGCCCGGTGGTCATGCTCTCGCTCATGTCGGCAGCGGCGATCGCGCCCTTTGCCATCGCCGGCTCGGACGAGTTCATCGCCCTGTCCATCCTGCTCGCCCTGATGGTGGGGGTGCTGCGGCTGCTGATGGGCGCCTTCAAGCTGGGCGGGATCGTCAACCTGGTGTCGCACCCGGTCCTGATCGGTTTCACCAATGCCGCCGCGCTGATCATCGGCCTGTCGCAACTGCGCTTCATCATGAACATGCCCAACCCCGGCACCGGCAGCTTCGTCGGTGACATCGCCAGCCTGCTCGAGCGCGCCGATCAGGCCTATCTACCGGCGGTCGCCTTCGCGGCCGGCGCCGGCCTGATGATGTGGCTGCTGGGGCGCTGGTTGCCCAAGGTGCCGGCCGTGTTGCTCGCGGTCGTCCTCGGCACCGCCCTGAGCGCCGCCATCGGCTACGAGCGCATGGCCAAGCTAAGCCTCGACCAGATCGCCGATGCCGAGGTCAGCGCCATGCTCGCGAGCTTCGCCGCGACCAACCAGGCGGTGAAACGCCTCTCTGCCGAGGCGACGCAACGGCGCGCCGCGCTGCGCGAGGCCGAGACCGCCGGCGCGCCGGCGACCACGCTGGCGGCGATGCAGGCCGAGCTCGAGGTGCTGGCGGTGCGCTTAGAACACCTCAAGCGGGAGAACAACGCGCGGCGGCTGGACCTCCACGCGCAACCCCTCGTCGCGGTGGAGACGGCCGAGGGCCTGCGCTTCTACCGTCCCGACCGGCTGCCCGCAGGCGCCACCCCGCTCGAGGGCAGCTGGCGCTTCCAGGACCTCAAGGACGGTCAGGTAACGCTCGCGGCAGGCGGCGACGTGGTGGGCCGCATCCCGGCGGGTCTGCCCCAGTTCAAGGCGCCCACGCTCGACTGGAACATGATGCTGGCGCTCGCGCCGGCGGCCTTTGTCATGGCCCTGATCGGCTTCATGGAAGCCACCTCGGTGTCCAAGGCGCTCGCCGCCAAGACGCATGCGCGCATCGACACCAACAAGGAGTTGATCGGCCAGGGCCTGGCCAACATCGTCGGCGCCTTCTTCCAGAGCTACACGGTCAGCGGCTCGTTCTCGCGCTCGGCGGTGGCCGCGCGCGCCGGGGCCCGCACCGGTCTGTATGCGGTGGTGAGCGCGCTGGTGGTCCTTCTGGTGCTGCTGTTCCTCACCCCCTATCTCTACCACCTGCCCCAGGCGGTGCTGGCCACCATCGTCATGCTGGCCGTGTTCGGCCTGATCCGGGTGGCGCCGCTCGTGCATGCCTGGCGGGTGCAGCGCGGCGACGCGGTGGCCGGTCTCGTCACCTTCGTCGCCACACTCGCCTTCGCCCCCGACATCGCCAACGGCATCCTCATCGGCATGGCCCTGACCGCCACCCTGTTCCTGTTGCGCACGATGAAACCGCGCGCGGCGATACTCGGGCGCAAGGCCGACGGGACCATGGCCGGGATCGATGCGAACGACCTCGAGCCGCTCGGCCAGCACTTCGTCGCCATGCGCTTCGACCGTTCGCTCAACTATCTCAACGTGGCGGCCTTCGAGGACACGGTGCTGGAGGTGCTGGCGCGCTACCCCAAGACCCGCGGCATCCTGGTCATCGGCTCCGGCATCAACGAGATCGACGCCTCGGGCGTGGACAAGGTGCGCGAGCTCGCGCAGCGCCTGCGGCAGCAGGACGTGGTGCTGATGTTTAGCAGCCTCAAGGCGCCGGTCGTCGCCGCCTTCACTCGGTCCGGACTGATCGGGCTGCTCGGTGCGGACAACGTCTTCCCCAGCCAGGATGTCGCGGTCGAGCAAGCACGCCGCCGGTTCGACCTGGCGCCGGCCTGAGGCGCAGGGACCGGTTCAGGCCCGGTCCCGTCGTGCGCCAGCGAAGGCCGCCGCCGCCCGCCCGAGGCGATCCTGCACCGCTAGCCAGTCCGCCGTCGTGGGCGGCGCCTCGACCAGGATGACGTCGCAGCCGGCGCCATCCAGCTCGCGCAGGGCGGCATAGAGCCGACGGGCATAGTCCCCGGCCCGGACCGGCATCTCCAGACGGCGCACCGGCGCGGGCAGCGGCCGGGCGGCCGCGCCGTATCCCAGCACCGCCACCTTTAGGCCCTGTTCCAGCAGGGCCGCGGCGCGCTCCGGCACGGCCGGCGCGGGCAGCAGTTCAAGCGGCGTGTTCGGCGCATAGTGCGCCGGCAGGCTGCCCGGCGCGCGCACCCCGCCGCCCACCCGCACAGGCCGGCCCAACACCGCCTCGATCTCGGCGGCGGTGATCAGGCCGGGCCGCAGCAGCCGGGGGGTGTCGTCGAGCAGGCTCAGGATGGTGGACTCCACCCCCACGGCGCAGGGGCCGCCGTCGAGGATCAGGTCCACCGCCCCGTTAAGTTCCGCGCGCACGTGCGCCGCCGTGGTGGGCGAGACACGGCCGAAGCGGTTGGCGGAAGGGGCGACCAGGGCGCCGGCGGCGCGGATCAGGGCGAGCGCCAGGGGGTGGGCCGGCACGCGCACGGCCACGCTGTCCTGGCCGCCGGTCACCTCGTCGAGCACCCCCGCCGCGCGCGGCAGCACCAAGGTGAGCGGCCCCGGCCAGAAGGCGCGCGCCAGCCGCCGTGCCGCCTCCGGCACCGTACGCGCCCATGCCTCGAGCGCCTCGGGCGCCGGCAGGTGCACGATTACCGGATGGTCGGCCGGCCGCCCTTTGATGGCGAAGACACGGCGCACGGCGGCACGGTTGCGCGCGTCCGCCCCCAGGCCATAGACGGTCTCGGTGGGGAAGGCCACCACGCCGCCGGCGCGCAGGATCGCCGCAGCGCGCTCGATCGCCGCCGCATCGGGGGGAAGGATCAAATCTTCCGGCATGGCCGCATGCTACCACGTCGCCCCCGTTCGACCGCGTCGATGGCGCACATGCGCCTTTTGCATTGGACGCCGCGGCGTCGGGCGCGCACAATAACCCTGACGGTAAACCCTGATCAACCCCAACGCATGGAGGTCAGCCATGAAAGGCAAGACGAAGAAGACCACTGCACCCGCCATCGACATCGGCATCAGCGAGCGCGACCGCGCCCGTATCGCGGAAGGGCTGTCCAAACTGCTCGCCGACAGTTTCTCGCTGTATCTGATGACGCACAACTTCCATTGGAACGTCACCGGGCCCATGTTCAACACCCTGCACCAGATGTTCATGGAGCAGTACACCGAGCAGTGGAACGCGCTCGACCTGATCGCCGAGCGCATCCGCGCCCTCGGCCACGCCGCCCCGGGCAGCTTCCAGGACTATCAGCGCCTGACCTCCATCGCCCCGGTGGAGGGCGTGCCCAAGGCCATGGACATGGTGCGCCTGCTGGTGGCGGCGCAAGAGGCCACCGCCCGCACCGCGCGGGCCCTCATTCCCGTGGCGGAGGCTGCAAACGACCAGCCCACGCTGGATCTCATCACCCAGCGGCTGGACGTGCACGAAAAGACCGCATGGATGCTGAGGAGTCTGCTGGAGGAGTAAAACCGGCGGCGGTGAGCTACCAACTGCTCATCGCCGTAGCCGACAGGCAGCGCATACGCATCGGCCGGTTGGGGACGTTCGACTTCCCCGCCGGCCGCTACCTCTACACCGGCTCGGCCCGACGCGCGCTGGAGGCACGCCTTGCGCGTCATCTGCGCCCGCACAAGCGGTTGCACTGGCACATCGATTACCTGCTTGCCGCCCCCGGTGTCGCCGTGCTCGCCGTACGTCGCTGCACCCTGCCAGAGTGCCACCTGTGTCAGCGCAGCGGCGGGGCGGTCATCGCCCCTGGGTTCGGCGCCAGTGACTGCCGCGCTGGATACGGCAGCCACTTGCGCTTCCTGGACGGCGCGATTCAACGGCCGTAGAGCCCGTATTTCTTCAGTTTGCGCCACAGCGACACGCGGTCGATGCCGAGCATGCGCGCCGCCTCGCTGCGGTTGCCACCGGCCAGCTGCAACGCCTGCAGGATCAGCTCGCGCTCCTGCTCCTGCAAGGTCTTGGGCGCAGTGGCGAGCGGCGGTGCATACACCCGCACGGCGAGCCGGCCGAGGTGCTGGGGCAGGTGCTCTTTGCCAAGCACCTCGCCCTCGGCCAGGGCCACGCCGCGTTCGATGAAATTGGCCAGTTCGCGTACGTTGCCGGGATAGTCGTATTCCGTCAGATGGGTGAGCGCCTCGGGGGCGATGGTGCACACCGGCCGGTCCATGGCGGCGGCGAACTTGCGCAGGAAGTGATAGGCGAGCAGCGGGATGTCGTCGCGCCGCTCGCGCAGCGGAGGCAGCGCCAGGTTCACCACGTTGAGACGGAAGTACAGATCTGCGCGCATACCGCCGGATTCCACCAGCTGCCTGAGATCGCGGTTACTGGCGGCGATCACGCGCACGTCCACCGGCACTGGGGTGACCGCTCCCAAGCGCAGCACCTCCCGCTCCTGCAATGCACGCAGAAGTTTCACCTGTACCGAAGGCGCCAGCTCCGCCACTTCGTCAAGGAACAGGGTGCCACCGGCGGCCGCCTCGATTAGACCGACACGGCGGGCCACGGCTCCGGTGTAGGCACCCTTCTCGTGCCCGAACAGTTCCGCCGCCGCCAATTCCTCAGTGAGCGCCCCGCAGTTGAAGGCGACGAAGGGGCCGGCGCTGCGACGGCTGTGCTGGTGGATGTAGCGAGCCAGCAATTCTTTGCCAGTCCCCGACTCGCCCTGGATCACCACGCTGGCATCGGTGCCAGCTACCCGCCGTGCAGTCTCCAGCAGCCGCTGCATGGCGAGGTCCTGGGTGACGATGGTGTAGGGGTTCTTGAGCCCCTCCACCCGATGTCTGAGTTCACGGTTCTCGCGCTTGAGGCGCGCGAACTCCAAGGCAGAGCGCACCAGCTCACGCGCTTCCGCCAGCCGGAAAGGCTTGGCCAGGTAATGGTAGGCCCCCGCCTTCATCGCCTCGACCGCACTGTCCACGGCGGCATGGCCGGTGATGACGATCACTGGCACATCGGGCCGATCGGCGCGCACGCGGTGTAGCACCTCCAGGCCATCGATGCCGGGCATCCTGAGGTCGGTCAGCACCACGTCGATGTCGCCGGCGGCGAGCGCGGCAAGCCCCGTCTGCCCGTCGCGGCAGGCGGTCACGCGATAGCCCTCGCGCTCGAGCACGTGCGTGAGGTTGGCCAGCGCGATCGCCTCATCGTCGATGAGCAGGATGTGGGGGGCGTTCATGCCGTCTCCTCGGCGCCCAGGGGCAGCCACACGGTGAAACGGCTGCCGCGCCCGGGCGTGGACTCGGCCAGGATCAGGCCGCCGTGTTCGGCAACGATCTCCTGCACGAGATAGAGTCCCAGACCGGTGCCCTCCCCCGCGCCGCGCGTGGTATAGAAGGGCTCGAAGATGTGGGTGAGCACCTCGCCCGGCATGCCGCAACCGTCATCCTCGACCAGGATGCGCACGGCGCGCTCGGCCTGCGCCAGCCCAGCCGGGTCGCCCTGCAGCTGGGCACCTTCGGCCGCCTCCTCGTCCCATATGGCGATGCCGGCCGTGAGCACGATACGCTGTGCGCCGGCCTCGGCAGCATTCTTGATGAGGTTGATGAGCACCTGCTGCAGGCGTTCGCGATCGGCCTGCAGCACGACCTCCTCCACCGCGCCGACACACACCGACACCCCCGGCGGCAGTTGCCGCTCCACCAGGGCGAGCGTACGGGCGAACAACTCGGGCAAGGGCACGGCCTGCCGGCTTGGCCGCGGCGGCCGCACACTGTCTAGCAAGCGGCGCACGATGCGGCGCGCCCGCTCGGTCTCGCCGTCGATCTGCGCAAGCCAGCGCGCGCGGGTATCCGCGTCGGCGGTGTCACCCTCCTCCATGAGCAGCTGCACGGCGGTGGACACGTTCGACAGGGGGTTGTTCAACTCGTGTGCCACGCCGGAGACCAGGATACCCAGCGCGGCCGCCTTCTCGCGCCGGCGCGCCTGCTCCTGTTGGCGGCGCATGTGCCTGAGCAGGGCGTTGAAGGCGGCGACGAAGGCACGTATCTCGCGGTCCTGCGAGGGCAGAACGAGTTCGCGCGCGCGTCCGCTGTCGATGGCGCTCAAGCCCGCCTGCAGCGCCTCCAGCGGCCGCACCACCCGCCATACCAGATACAGACCGCCGACCGCTCCCAGCAGCACAACCACGCCGAGGGTCACCAGCAGTAGCACACGCGCATGTCGGGTGGCCGCGGCCAGGATCGCGCGCTCCTCGTGCGCGAGCACGCGCGAGATCTCGCCCAGTTCGTGCCCGAGGGCACGGATGCGGGTCTGCAGTGCCAGCCGCTGTGCCGGTGTATCGCCCGGATAGCGCTCGATCAGCGCGTGGTAGTGCGCCAGCCCATGCTGCAGGCGTGCTACCGTCTGCGCTGGGACGATGGCCAGGAAGGCCGCCTGGCCTCGGCTCAGCGCCTGTTGCGCGCGTGTGAGCTGGGCGCGCAGGTCGGCGTAGTCCTCGCTGGTGCCGTACAGGAACAGGTTCTTCTCGTCGCGTCTGAGCTCCAGGATCGTCTCACGCAGATCGCTCACCGCCTGACCCTGGCGGATCTGCCGGTCGAGATAGTGCAGATCGGCGAACACCACGCCGGCGAAGATCAGCATCACCAGCTTGGAGTAGCCATAGGCACTGAGGATCTTTCGGCGCAGGCTGGGCATGGGGCGCAAGGGAGGATTGTTGCATCATACAACAGTTGCATCATTGCCTGTCGTTCATTGCAACAGTCCGATCGGGCCAGACCTCGGCGTATGCGCACAACACATTGATTTATTTTGTTTAATTGACATGGCATGGAACGTGCTAGTAGGCACAGGCCACCACTGCAAACGCTGGGAGATGCCATGCAACCGAAATCCGTCCTCGATCGTATGTTCGACGCCTTGTCCTATGCCGACGCCGGCGAGTATCTGGGACCCCGTGCCAAGGCGCGGGTGTTGGCCGGCAGCACCGTGGCCGGGCATGAACGGGCCTCCACAAGCGCAGACGCCAAGACCGCACCGCAAGTCGGCCTGCTGCTCGGGTCGGAGCTGCCGGAGACAGTGCTGCGCTATGTGACGGAGACTTGTGCGCAGCTGCACATGGGCCTCACGGTGCTCAGCTTCCTCGATGCGGGTCAGGCGCAACGGCTGCTCGCTCCGCATGCCGCGGCTCTCGCTGCGGCTGGGGTGGCGGTGCGCCTGATCGAGCTCACCGGGGAACCGCCCGCCGGACTGATCCGCGGGCTGCGCCGGCACCCTGAAATCGCTTTCTTGGTGATCAACGCTGAAGGCTACCTGGGCCGTCAGCTGCTCGCCAACGCGCAGAACCAAGGTGGGTTGCCGGTGCCGGTGGTGGCAGTGACCGCCTACGGCCAGGCGAGCGAGCCGGCCTTCGCCCACTATACCAAGCCTCGCATCGCCTGAGCCGGCTGGAGGGAGGACCATGCACCCGCTCAGCCAGCACTCAGCCACCACCCTGCCGGGCTCCGACAGCGCCCTGCTATATCGCCTGTTACCCCTCCTGCGCTGGTTCCCGCCCACACGCGAGGGCCTGCGCGGCGACCTGATCGCCGGCGTGACCGTGACCCTGATCCTCATCCCGCAGTCCATGGCCTATGCCCAGCTCGCCGGACTGCCCGTAGTCTATGGCCTGTACGCCTCATTCCTGCCGGTCATGATCGCCTCCATGTGGGGGGCCTCACGCTTTCTGCACACCGGGCCGGTGGCCCTGCTGTCGCTGATGTCGGCCGCCGCTATCGAGCCGCTGGCCAGCCGCGGCAGCGTCGAGTTCATCCAGTGGTCGATGACGCTCGCCCTGATGGTAGGGGTGATGCGCCTGGCACTCGGACTCATGCGCATGGGGGTGCTGCTCAATCTCGCCTCGCACCCAGTGGTGAGCGGTTTCACCAACGCCGCCGCGCTCATCATCGGTTTGTCGCTGCTCAACACCTTCCTCAACGTCCCCATGCCGCGCTCCGACGTATTCCTGCGCGACCTTTGGCACGTAGTCATGCAGCTGCCGCTCGCGCACGCGCCCACCATCGCCTTCGGTCTGGGCACGCTGGTGCTGCTCGCGCTGCTCAAACGATACGCCCCCCAGCTGCCCGGTGTGTTGCTGGCGGTCGTCGTCGGCACAGCCGTCAGCGCCGGCCTCGGCTTCGAACGCACGGTCCTGGTCACGCCAGCACAGATCGAAGACGCCGCCGCGCGCCAGGATTACGACACCTATGCCCGCTTGGAGGCACAACTGGCCGCCAACAAGAAGGCACAGGCCGCAGTGCGCGAGCGCCTGTCACAATTGGAGCGGCGCGCATTGCACGACTATAGCCTGGAGGCCGAGCTGCTGCGGCTGACGGGTGAGGAAGCAGGGCTCAAAAAATCCCTCTATGGTCAACGCGTGGCCGTGCATCGCCATGCCCTCGTGCCGGTGCGCCTGCCCGATGGCACGACCGTCTATCGCGCCGCACCCCACAGCGGCCCATTTGCCACGGTGTGGCGCTTCAACGGGCTGAAGGACGGTCGCATCAAGCTCTCCGCCGGCGGCCAGGTGGTGGGCACCATCCCCGCCGGCCTGCCCAGCTTCAGCGTGCCGCCGCTCGATCCGAAAATCATCGGCGGATTGTTGGGCACCGCAGCGCTAATGGCCCTGATCGGCTTCATGGAGGCCACCTCCATATCACGCGCCCTGGCGGCGAAGACGCGCGAGCGGCTCGATCCCAACCAGGAGTTGATCGGTCAGGGCTTGGCCAACATCGTCGGCAGCTTCTTCCAGTCCTATACCGTTTCCGGCTCCTTCTCGCGCTCGGCGGTGGCCGCCAGAGCGGGGGCGCACACGGGCTTGTATGCCGTCGTCAGCGCCCTGGGCGTGGTGCTGGTGATGCTCTACCTCACCCCCTATCTATACCACCTGCCGCAATCGGTGCTAGCCGCCATCGTCATGAGTGCGGTGTTTGGTCTGATCGATTTCAAACCGCTCAGGCACGCCTGGCGGGTGCGCCGTGCCGACGGACTGGTGGGCTGGCTCACCTTCGCCGCCACCCTGGCCATGGCCCCTCAGCTGGCCAATGGCGTGCTGATCGGCGTGCTCGCCACCATCGCCGTCTTCCTGCACGGCACCATGCAGCCACGCAGCGAGGTGCTGGGCCGTACACACGACGGTCGGCTGGCCGGTGCGGCCAGCCACGATCTGCCGCCGGTGAGCGACAACTACGTGGTCATGCGCTTCGACGCCTCGCTGGTGTTCATCAACGCCGCCTACTTCGAGCAGGCGGTCATGCGTGCGCTCGCCCAATTCCCCAAGGCGCGCGCGGTGCTGATCCTGGGCGACGGCATCAACCGCATCGACGCCACTGGCGAGGAAAAACTGCGCGCACTGGCAGCCGACCTGAGCGCCGCCGGGGTGGCACTGGCGTTCTCAGGTTTGAAGAAACAGGTGCGTGAGGCCTTTACCCGTGCCGGTCTGGACGCGGTGATCGGACCGGACAACATCTTCCCCGGACGCGACAGCGCCTTGGCGGCCATGGCCGAGCGCTACGATCGCGGCTGAACCTCAGCCCGCCCGGGCGCGGCGGTTGAGCAGGTTGATGGCGCGCACGGCGGCGCGCTGGGCCTCCTCGGCCTCGGCCTCGTTGCCCATCATGGTCAGCCGCCCAAAGTTGCCGAACGGGCGCACGTCCACCAGGGTGATGTGGGCGGCCTTCTCCGCCTCGTTGGCGGCGTAGACGGCATAGCCCGCCGGCTCCACCTCGAGGATGAACATGCTCTTGCCGGGCAGGATCATGGAGCCCTTGCGCAGCTGGCGGTTGATGAGCGTGGTGTGGTCGGGGGTCATGCCGCGGATGATCTCGTTCCAGGCGATGCGGCAGGCCATGCGGTCGGACTCCTGGGCGCCGATCTGCTGGAGGATGATCTCGCCGGCGGCGAGCACCTCGCTTTGATTACGGTAGTGGATCTCCATGGAGCCAAAGGAACGCTCCACCACCTGCTCGCCCAGGTGGACGTTGGTCTCCTTGAGCGCGATGTCGGTCAGCCGGTGCACGGCCATGCCCGGGGCGACCTCGATCCACAGGCAGGCATCGCCCGGCACCGGCAGGAAGCCTTGCGAGGAGGTGCCCAGATAGGAGGCGAGCTGCGGTTGCAGCGCGTCCATGAAGACGAAGGTGCGCAAGGTGATGTGCATGGCCGGCGTGTCATCCGTGTGCTGCCGGCGCGGCGCGGGGTGGTTTGTGGGCGGCGTGGGTCGTGGGCGGCCGGTCCGCGGGCATTGGCAGGTCGCGGCTTTCGCCGCTCCTACCCCCACGGGTAGTGCACACGATGGGGGTCATCGGGTCAGACCCATGTACAGCATCGGGTCGTTTTTGGCTCCGGCCGCCGCTCGCGCGGCTTAACCTCGGCTGCGCCGAGGTTAGCCTGCGCCGAAAACACCCAACGCCCCTGCCGCCCACGGGCTTTAGTCGCGCAACCACACTCATCGGGTCAGACCCATGTACAGCATCGGGAGTTTTTCAGGCAATCGCTCGACGTGGTCGAGCACGGTGAAGTTCTTCACCCCGAAGATGCGGGCCACGTACTGGTCGGCATGCGGGTCGAGCGACAGGGCATAGGTGACGATGCCGTCGCGCGCGAGCTCCTCCACCGCCCGTTTGGCGTCGAAGCGCAGGTATTGCGGGTCGCGCACATCCTGGTCGGCGGGTTCGCCATCGGTGATGATGAACAGGATCTTCTTCGCCTGCGGCCGCTGCTTGAGATAGTGGCCGGCGTGACGCAGCGCCGCCCCCATGCGGGTGGAATAGCCCGCCTTCATGCCGGCCAGGCGGGCCTTGACCGCATCGCCATAGGGCTCGTCGAAATCCTTGAAGCGGTAGTAGTGCACGTCGTGGCGGCCGTCGGAGCAGAAGCCGTGGATGGCGAAGGGGTCGCCGATGCGGGCGAGCGCCCCGGCGAGCAGCACGGTGGCGGCGCGGGTGAGGTCGAGGATGCTGTAGTCGTGCCCGCGCACCTTGTCGTTGGCGGACTCGGACAGGTCGAGCAGGACCATCACCGCCAGGTCGCGCACGTGACGCTTGTAGCGCATCATGATGCGGGGATCGGGCTGGCGCCCCATGCGGATGTCCACCATGGCACGCACGGCGGCGTTGACGTCGAGCTCGTCGCCGTCCTCCAGGCGGCGGATGCGCTGCATGCCCTGCGGGCTCATGGACTCGATGAGGAACTTGAGCCGTGAGATGACCGGCTTGTTGTCCTCGATGATGCGCTCGATCACCTCCAGCTCGCCCGCCTTGGGCCGGCGCTCCAGGACGGTGACCCAGCTGGGTCGTTCGAGCTGGATCTGGTAGTCCCATTCGGGGTAGTGCACCGGGTCGGCCACCGGCTCCTTGCCTTCCAGCTCGTTGAGGGTCTTGCCCTCCTGGTCGAGCCAGAACTCGGTCGGCAGCACCCAGATCTCCTGGGCGTCGTCGCCGGCGAACTCGACGTCCACCTCGTTGACCATCTCCATGACGTTGACCTTGCGGCGCACCTGCTTGGGCGCCCAGGTCGCCTCCAGGGCGATGGTCTCGTCGTAGGCCTCGGACTCCCACACGCAGCGGTTGTCGTCGCGGTAGATGGCGCTGAGGGCATCCTGGAAGCGGTTGTATTCCGGTAGCGGCAGCTGCGCCAACTCATGCGCCAGGCTCACCCCGATGTTCCAGCTCAGCTGGTTGTCGCTGAGGTCCGCCTCGGCGCGGAACAGCTCCACCCCTTTGCGCACCCAGGGATGGGGGTCGCGCGGGTCTTCCTCCAGCAGGGCGCGTGCGAGGCGATCGAGCAGCCCGCCCACCCGTTTGGGCTCGCCGTAGTCGGCCGGCGGGTGCAGCCTGAGCCAGGCCTCGCGCATGTTGGGGAACTGGCGGATGGCCAGGGTCTCCACGCGCGCGTCCTCGATCGCCTCGATCACCGCCATTTGCAGCGGGTTCAATTCCTGCATGGACAACGGTTTATGGGTGAACACCAGATGGGCGGCGCAGTGGTTGGCTGCTGCCCGGTAGAGCTCCAGGCCGCTCACTACGTCCTCGGCGGCGGTGGCATCGCCGTAGGGACGGTAGTCGTCGTAGGCGTCGGCGATGTGGATCACATAGCGCTCGATGTAGGGCCTGAGGCCCTCGCGCCGCTCGTAGTCGCCGGCGGTGGGGCGCAGGAAGAAGTCGCGCCCCCACATGGCGCGCAGGTAGATGTTGAGCCGCCGCTGCACGTCCACGAACAGGGTGCCCTTGCGCTCCTGCTGCAGCACCGCCAGGGCGTCGGCGCTCTGCAGCGAGAAATAGAGCTGCTGGCCCTCCAGGTCGTTGCGGTAGGCCTGCGCCCCCCATTGCACCCAGCGGCGCAGCCCGCCCAGGGTGAGCTGGGTGAGCAGCCGGTCGAGGTTCTCCAGCATGGGCCGCAGACCCCGCGGGGCCTGGGCGGCGAGGAGGTTGAGCACATTGAGGTAGTGCCGGAACAGATCGGCATCCCCCAGCCGCTCGGCGGCAAGCGGGGCGGTGGCGGCGATAAGGGTCAGCACCTGGCCGCTGGTCTTAGAGGCCATGGCGAGCAGGAAATTGGTGAGATCCGGCAGTACGTCCTCGCCGATGGCGCGCGCCACCTCGGGCATGGTCTGCAGATAGGTGATGACGAGCTCCTCGCCGCGCCCCAGGTGGTGCAGGGCCAGCGCCCCCTTGAGGTAGTTGTCCAGCCCGCGGGCGGAGAACGCGCGCGCCGCCTCGTTCCACGCCCCCTGCAGCACCTCCAGGGCGCCGTGCGGGAGGTCGGCGGTCAGTTCCTGATAGTCTTCGAG
>JANWZL010000120.1 GCA_025054655.1 Thiobacillaceae bacterium
TCAGGCAGCGGGTGATCGCCTCCTACCACCTTGGGCCCATGGACCGCGACGAGACCAGGGGCTACATCCAGCACCGGCTCAAGACCGTGGGCTGGCAGGGCAACCCCGCCTTCAGCGAAGACGCCTTCGATGCCATCCACGCCTTCTGCGGCGGGGTACCGCGCCGCATCAACATGCTGTGCGACCGCCTGCTGCTGTTCGGCTTTCTGGAGGAACGCAACCAGTTCGATGCCGCCGCGGTGCAGGAGGTGATCGCCGATCTGCGCCAGGAACTGCACTACCAGCCTGCGCCGAGCGAGACCGATGCATTGCCTGCAGCAGTGGCCCCCGCCGCGGCCTCGTTCGCATCGGCCGCGGTCCTGCCGGCCGAGCTCGCAGAACGCATCACCCAGATCGAGCGTGGGCTCACCCGCCTCATCCCCATGGTGCGCAAGATCCTCTACACGGTGAGCTCAGGACAGGAGCGCGAGTGATGGGCTGCGAGGTCCTCTGCGTGGTCGGGGCGCGTCCCAATTTCATGAAGATCGCCCCCATCATGACCGCCTTCGCCCAGCGGGACGTGCACGCCCGGCTGGTGCATACCGGCCAGCACTACGATGCCAGCATGAGCGACAGCTTCTTCGAGCAGCTCGGCATCCCCCGCCCGGAGGTCAACCTGGAGGTCGGCTCGGCCAGCCATGCGGTGCAGACCGCCGAGATCATGCGCGCCTTCGAGCCCGTGCTGGACGCGGAGTCGCCCCGCGCCGTGCTGGTGGTGGGGGATGTCAACTCGACACTCGCCTGCGCTTTGGTGGCGGTGAAGAAGGGGGTGCCGGTCATGCATGTCGAGGCGGGGCTGCGCAGCTTCGACCGCAGCATGCCGGAGGAGATCAACCGCGTGCTGACCGACCAGATCTCCGAGCTGCTGTTCACCACCGAACGCACCGCCCTGGACAATCTGCGGCGCGAGGGCATAGACCCGGCGCGGGTGCATTTCGTCGGCAACGTCATGATCGACACGCTGCGCCGCAACCTGGCGCGCGCGGTGCCCGTGCAGCAGACCCTGGGCCAGCGGCCGCAGGGCGGCTACGCCGTGCTGACCCTGCACCGCCCGGCCAACGTCGACGACGCCACCACCTTCGCCGCCCTGCTCGACGCCATCGAGCGGATCGCCGAGCGCATGCCGGTGATCTTCCCCATCCATCCGCGCACCCGTGCCGCCGCCGAGCGTCACGGCCTATCTGCCCGGCTGGAGCGGCCGGGTATCCGCCTGTTGCCGCCACAGGGCTATCTACAGATGCTGGGGCTCACCCGCGAGGCCACCGTGGTGCTGACCGACTCCGGCGGCCTGCAGGAGGAGACCACCGCCCTGGGGGTGCCCTGCATCACCCTGCGCGAGAATACCGAACGGCCGATCACCTTGAGCGAGGGCACCAACACCCTGACCGGGGCCGATCCGGCAAAGATCCTGCAATGTTTCGAGGACATCCTCGCCACGGGCGGCAAACGCGGGCGCATACCGGAGTTGTGGGATGGCCACGCCGCCGAGCGCATCGCCGCCATCGTGCGCGAATGGCTGGATGCCTGAGACCTCCCGCGTCGTGCAAGCAATCACGGCACAGGGTCATTAGGGGCTGACGGCGTGGGGGGCTGCGCCGCGGATTGGCAGTCTGGCCTGCCACTTGCTTGAGAACGAGGGTAGAGTGAAACAATGCAGGTTGCGGGGATGTCGTTGCGCAACGTGATGAGCGTGGACGTGGAGGATTACTTCCAGGTCGCCGCCTTCGCCCGCTGTATCCCTACCTCCGACTGGGAACGCTGGCCGCGCCGCGTGGAGGCCAACGTCGAGCGCATCCTCGCCCTGTTCGACGAGTACGGCATCAAGGCCACCTTCTTCACCCTGGGCTGGATCGCCGAGCGCCATCCCCAGCTGGTGCGGCGCATCGTCGAAGCCGGCCACGAACTGGCCAGCCATGGCTATGGGCACCAGCGCGTGAGCGAGATGTCGCGGCAGGCCTTCCGGCAGGACATCATCCGCGCCAAGGGCCTGCTGGAGGACATCGGCGGGGTGGCGGTGCGCGGCTATCGCGCCCCCAGCTTCTCCATCGGCCGCGACAACCTGTGGGCCCTGGACGAGCTCGCGCGCGCCGGCCACCACTACAGCTCCAGCATCTACCCGATCGCCCACGATCACTACGGCATGCCCGAGGCGCCCCGCTTCCCGTACCGGCCGGTGAGCTGTCCGCAGCTGCTGGAGCTACCGCCCAGCACGGTGCAGCTCGCCGGGCGCAACTGGCCGGCCTCCGGGGGCGGTTTCTTCCGGCTGCTGCCCTATGCCCTGTCGCGTCGCATGATCGAACGCATCAACCGCCGCGAGGGGCAACCCTGCATGTTCTACTTCCATCCCTGGGAGCTCGACCCGGAGCAGCCCCGTGTGTCCGCGGCCGGCTGGAAGAGCCGCTTCCGCCATTACGTGAACCTCGGCCGCATGGAGGCCAAGCTGCGCAGACTGCTGACCGATTTCCGCTGGGGACGGGTGGACGAGGTCCATGCCTCGGCCCTGGCCACACCGCAAACGGCCACGCCATGTCACTGCTAAACGTGCGCACCGCGGCCGCCAGCGATGCCGCCGCCTGGGATGCCTTCGTCGAGCACACGCCCGAGGCCACCTTTTTCCACCGCTATGGCTGGCGCTCGGTGATCGAAGAGGTCTTCGCCCACCGCACCCACTACCTATTGGCCGAGCGCGATGGCCGCGTGGTGGGGATCCTGCCCCTGGCCGAGGTGAAAAGCCGGCTGTTCGGCCACGCCCTGATCTCCACCCCCTTCTGCGTCTATGGCGGTATCGTCGCCATAGACGAGGCGGCGCGCGCGGCCCTCGACGCGCGCGCCCAGGCGCTGGCCGGTGAGCTGGGGGTGGGGCATCTGGAGTACCGCGACCGCGACACCCCCGCCCATGCCGACTGGCCGGGCACGGACCTGTACGTCACCTTCCGCAAGGCGATCGACCCCGATGTGGAGAAGAACCTGCTCGCCATCCCACGCAAGCAGCGCGCCATGGTACGCAAGGGGATCAAGAACGGGCTCACGGCCGAGCTGGACGAGGGGGTGGACGCCTTCTTCCGGGTCTACGCCGACAACGTGCGTCGCCATGGCACCCCGGCCCTGCCCAAGCGCTATTTCGCCACGCTGCGCGCGACCTTCGGGCGTGATTGCGAGGTACTGCTGGTGAAGACCGCCGCCGGCCGGGTGGTCAGCGCGGTGCTCTCGTTTCGCTTCCGCGACGAGATCCTGCCCTATTACGCCGGCGACCTGGTCGAGGCGCGGGCGCTGGCCGCCAACGACTTCAAGTACTGGGAGGTCATGCGCCGCGCCTGCGAGCAGGGCCTGCGCGTGTTCGACTACGGGCGCAGCAAGGTGGGCACCGGCCCGTACGACTTCAAGCGCAACTGGGGCTTCACCCCGCAACCCCTGCAGTACCGCTACAAGCTGGTGCGTGCGCGCGCACTGCCGCAGAACAACCCCAACAACCCCAAGTATCGCCTGTTCATCGCGGCCTGGCGGCGGCTGCCGCTGCCGCTGGCCAACTTCCTCGGTCCTTATCTGGTGCGCAACCTGGGCTGACGCACACGAGCCAGGCATGGATGACCTGATCTTTCTCGCCCACCGCATACCCTATCCGCCGGACAAGGGGGACAAGATCCGCTCCTATCATCTGCTGCGCCATCTCGCCCAGCGCTACCGCGTGCACCTGGGCGCCTTCGTCGACGACCCGCACGACTGGCGGCATGCCGAGGCCCTGCGCGCACTGTGCGCGAGCGTCCACCTGGTCGGGCTCAAGCCCGCCTGGGCAAGACTCAAGGCACTGGCCGGGCTCATCACCGGCGAGGCCCTCACCCTTGCCTACTACCGCCATCCGGCCATGGCGGCCTGGGTGCGCGGCCGCCTCAGCGCCGGGGTGCGACGTGTGGTGTGTTATTCCTCGGCGGTGGCGCAGTTCGTCATCGACGCCGAGGGGGTGCAGCGGGTGATGGACTTCGTGGACATCGACTCGGACAAGTGGCGACAGTACGCCCGCAACCGGCCCTGGCCGGCGGCCTGGCTCTACCGGCGCGAGGCCGAACGCCTGTTCGCCTGGGAGCGGCGGGTGGCCGCCGCCTTCGATGTGAGCCTGTTCGTCTCGCCGCCGGAGGCGGAGGACTTCCGCCGGCTCGCGCCCGAGGTCGCCGACCGGGTCGGCTGGTACGTCAACGGGGTGGATACCGAGTACTTCTCACCCGAACACGATGCTGCCAGCCCCTATCCGGCCGGGGCCGAGCCGATCGTGTTCACCGGCGCCATGGACTATTGGCCCAACGTCGATGCGGTCACCTGGTTCGCCCAGGAGGTGTTGCCCGCGGTGCGGGCCCAGCGGCCACAGGCGCTGTTCGCCATCGTCGGCAGCCGACCCGCGCGGGCGGTGCAGGAACTGGCCAATCACGCTGGGGTGATGGTCACCGGCCGGGTGCCGGACGTGCGGCCCTATCTGCACCACGCCCGTGTGGCGGTGGCGCCGCTGCGCATCGCCCGCGGCATCCAGAACAAGGTGCTGGAGGCCATGGCCATGGCCCGCACGGTGGTGGTGAGCCCGCAGGCGCTGGAGGGGATCACCGCCCGGCCGAGCAAGGAGGTGCTGCTGGCCGATGACCGCGAGGCCTGGGTGCAGGCTGTGCTCGCCGCCCTCAACGGCCTCGACCTCGGCCCCGCCGCCCGCACCCGGGTGGAGCGCGACTACGATTGGGCCGCCCGGCTGGCGGGCCTAGTCGCCCTCATCGAGGGCGGGCGCCTGCCGCAGAACGCGGCCGACTCGCACACGGGCGTGGTGGCCGCGCCCGAACTGGCGATCTAATGCAAACGATTTGCAGGACACACCCATGAGCGCAGTGCTCCCTCTCGAACGCGGCGGCCAGACCGCCTGGCTCAAGGCCGCCGGGCTGCTCGCCCTGACCTGGGCGGCGATCGCCCTGCTGTTCCTGCCGACCACCCGCTCCATCGTGGCCATCTGGGAGCGCTCGGAGACCTATGCCCACGGCTACGTCATCCTGCCTATCGTGCTGTGGCTGATGTGGCGGGAGCGGGGGCGCATTATGGCGGTTGAGACCCGCCCCGATGCGCGCGCCCTGATCGCCGTAGTGCTGCTGTTGGTGGTCTGGCTCACCGCCTGGGCGGGCGGGGTGCTGGTGGCCGAGCAGTATGCGCTGGTGGGGCTGTGGATCGCCGCCGCCTGGGCCTTGTTCGGTCCGGCCTTCCTCAAGGCGGCCGCCTTCCCGCTCGGCTATCTGCTGCTCATGGTGCCCAACGGCGAGTTCCTCATGCAGCCGCTGATGGACTTCACCGCCGATTTCACCGTCGCCGCCGTGCGCCTGATCGGCATCCCGGTCTATCGCGAGGGGACCTACTTCAGCCTGCCGAGCGGCGACTGGAGCGTGGTGGAGACCTGCTCGGGCATCCGCTACATCCTCGCCTCGCTCACCCTCGGGCTGCTCTACGCCTATCTCACCTACCGCAGCCTGTGGAAACGGCTGGCCTTCGCCGTGGCGAGCCTGATCGTGCCAGTGCTGGCCAACGGCATGCGCGCCACCCTGATCGTGCTGATCGCCCACTATTCCGACATGAAGCTGGCCCTGGGCGTGGACCACTTCATCTATGGCTGGGTGTGGTTCGGCATCGTCATGCTCCTGCTGTTTTGGGTCGGCCTGATCTGGCGCGAGGACCATCTGCCCGCCGCCGAAGCGCCCCCGCCGACGACACCGCGGACGCCGCTGGCCATGGCCGCCGGACTCGTCGCCCTGACCGCCTTGGGGCCGTTGTGGCAGCAATGGCTGGCCAGGCCCGCGGCCACGCCGACCCTGGCTGCCCCCCTGCCGGCGGCCGGTTGGCAGCCGACCGCCGCCGCCTTCAACGACTGGCAGCCACGCTGGCTGGGTATGGACGCCAAGCTGTTGCAACACTACCGCCGCGATGCCGAGCACGTGCAGCTGTTCGTGGCCTATTACGCGCAACAGCGCCAGGACCACGAACTGATCAACAGCCAGAACCTGTTCGTCGAACAAGAGCACGAACGCTGGCAGAACGTGGGCGAGCGCACGCGCGTGCTGGAGCTCGGCGGCGCGTCCTACCGCATCCGCGAGGCGAAACTGCGTACCGCGCGCGGTGAGCGCATCCTCGCCTGGCAATGGAACCGGGTGCGCGGCCGCAACGACCTGCATCCTTTGCAGATCAAGCTGGAGCTGGCCTTGCGCAAGGTCCTGGGCGGACGCGACGACGGTGCCGCCTACGTCATCGCCGCGCCTTATAACGATCAGCCGCAGGAGGCCGAACGGGTGCTCGCCGCGTTCCTCGCCGACTACGGGCCCAGGCTCGCCGCCATCACCGATCGCCCATGAAGTCACAGCCCCCCCTCATCGCCCATGTCGTCTACCACTTCGGCACCGGCGGCATGGAGAACGGCCTGGTCAACCTCATCAACCACCTGCCCCCCGGCCGCTATCGGCACGCCATCGTGAGCCTCACCGGCCATACCGAATTCCGCCGCCGTATCCGCAGCGCCGAGGTCGGCTTCTACGACCTCGACAAGCGCCCCGGGCACGACCTCGGCTGGTGCCGCCGGCTGGCGCGGCTGATCGAGTGGCTCAAACCGGCCATCGTGCACACGCGCAACCTCAATGCCCTGGAGGCGCAGTTCGTCGCCGCTTGGCTGCGCGTGCCCGGCCGTGTGCACGGCGAGCACGGGCGCGACGTGTTCGATCTCGAAGGACGCAACTGGAAATACAATCTGCTGCGCCGCGCCGCCCGACCGCTCGTCCACCGCTACATCGCCGTCAGCCGCGACTTGGCCCGGTGGCTTACCGACACCGTGGGGGTGAACCCGCACAAGCTGAGTCAGATCTACAACGGGGTGGACAGCCAACGCTTCCACCCGCGCGCGGGCGAGCGTCCCGACGTCGCCCCGGCGGGCTTTTTCGCCGGCGCGCAGTGCGTGATAGGCAGCGTGGGGCGGCTTGCAGCGGTGAAGGACTACCCCAGCTTGATCCGCGCCTATGCCCGTGCACGCGACCTCCTGCCGCAGGCCCAGGGGTTGCGGCTCATCCTGGTGGGCGACGGCCCACAACGGGCGCACTGCGAGGCGCTGATCCGCTCGCTCGGGCTCGCCGACTCGGTCTGGCTGGCTGGCGAGCGCGACGACATCCCCCGGCTCATGCAGGCCATGGACGTGTTCGTGCTGCCCTCGCTGGGTGAGGGCATCTCCAACACCCTGTTGGAGGCCATGGCCACGGGGCTGCCCGTGATCGCCAGCCGGGTGGGCGGCAACCCCGAGCTGGTGGAGGAGGGGGTGGGCGGCAGCCTGTTCCCTGCCGCCGACGTCGAGCGCCTGGCCGGTCTGCTCGCGGCCTATGCGACCGACCCCGGCCGCCGGCAGCGTGAGGGAGCGGCAGCGCGCGCACGGGTGGAGGCCGAGTTCTCGCTCGAACGCATGGCCGCCGCCTATCAGTCCGTCTACGACGACCTACTGGCGTACAGGCGCAGACAGCCCGAAGACGGCGTGCAACCCGCCCAGCCGGCCCGCCGTCAAGACGTGGGCAGGGCCTGAGACCTCCACCGCAGCAGCGACCATGTGCGGCATCACCGGCGTTTTCGACCTCACCGGCACCCGCGCGGTAGATCACGGCCGGCTCACACGCATCAACGACCTGCTCACCCACCGTGGACCGGACGAGGCCGGGCTGCATGTCGAGCCCGGCGTGGGTCTGGGGCATCGGCGGCTGTCCATCATCGACATCGCCACCGGCCAGCAGCCGCTCGCCAACGAGGACGGCACGGTGTGGGTGGTGTTCAACGGCGAGATCTACAACTTCGTCGAGCTCATCCCACAGCTGGCGCATCGGGGCCACGTCTTCCGCACCCGCTCGGACACCGAGGTGATCGTGCACGCCTGGGAGGAGTGGGGCGAGGACTGTGTGGCGCGTTTCCGCGGCATGTTCGCCTTCGCCCTGTGGGATCGGCGGCGGCAGGTCCTGTTCCTTGCCCGCGACCGCCTGGGGGTGAAGCCCCTGTATTACGCCGCTGCCGACGACGGCTGGTTCATCTTCGGCTCAGAGCTCAAGACGCTGACCGCCTGGCCGGGTCTGCGCCGCACCCTCAACGAGGCTGCGGTGGAGGAGTATTTCGGCTTCGGCTACGTGCCCGAGCCGCGCACCATCTACACCAGCGCGCACAAGCTGCCCCCCGGTCACACCCTCACCCTGCGGCGCGGCAAGCCCATCCCCGCCCCGCGCGAATACTGGGACATCCCGTTCGAACCCCTGCCGCCGATCAGCCTGGAGGCGGCGCAGCAGGAGCTGACCGATCGCCTGCGCGAGGCGGTGCGCATCCGCCTCGTGGCCGAGGTGCCGTTGGGCGCCTTCCTCTCCGGTGGGGTGGACTCCTCGGCGGTGGTGGCGATGATGGCGGGTCTGTCGCAGCAACCGGTGAAGACCTGCTCCATCGCCTTCGCCGAGGCCGATTACGACGAATCCCGCTACGCCCGGCAGGTGGCCGAGCGCTACCGCACCGAGCACCACGTCGATCGCGTCGAGGCCGACGACTTCGGCCTGGTGGACGAACTGGCCAGGCTGTACGACGAGCCCTTCGCCGATTCCTCGGCCATGCCCACCTACCGGGTCTGCCAGCTCGCCCGCCGCCACGTCACCGTGGCCCTGTCCGGCGATGGGGGCGATGAGAACTTCGCCGGCTACCGGCGCTACCGCTGGCATCGCTATGAAGAGCGCATGCGCCGGCTGCTGCCGCTGGGCGTACGCCGGCCACTGTTCGGCTGGCTCGGCCGCCTCTACCCCAAGGCCGACTGGGCGCCGAAGTTCCTGCGCGCCAAGACCACCTTCGAGGCCATGGCACGCGACACGGTGGAGGGATACTTCCATGGGGTGTCGGTGTGCAGCGACACCCTGCGCGCACGCATCTTCAGCCCCGCCTTCCGCCGCCGGCTCGACGGCTATCGCGCGGTGGAGGTGCTGCGCCGGCATCACGCGCGCTGCGCCCACCTCGATACCGTCAGCCAGGTGCAATACCTGGACATGAAGACCTATCTGGTGGGCGACATCCTCACCAAGGTGGACCGCGCCAGCATGGCGCACGCCCTGGAAGTGCGCGAACCGCTGCTCGACCACGTGTTGATGGAATGGGTCTCGGGCCTGCCGGTCGCCTACAAGCTGCACGGACGCGAGGGCAAATACCTGTTCAAACGCGCCATGGAGCCCTATTTGCCGCACGAGGTGCTGTACCGGCGCAAGATGGGCTTCGCCGTGCCATTGGAGCACTGGTTCCGCGGCCCGCTCAAAGACCGCCTGCGCGCGGCGGTGCTGTCCGAGCGCATGGGCGACTCGGGCTACTTCGACATGGGCTATCTGCGGCGCATGATCGACGAGCACGTGAGCGGCCGGCGCGAGCACAGCGCGGCGCTGTGGTCGCTGCTCATGTTCGCCGCCTTCCTCGATTATGCGCACAACGGCGCGACGCCATGAGCCTCAAGATCCTGCACGTTTTCGACCACTCGCTGCCGCTGCACTCGGGCTACACCTTCCGCAGCGCCAACATCTTGCGCGAACAGCAGCGCCTGGGCTGGCAGACCTGGCAGCTGACCAGCCCCAAGCACAAAGGGACGCAGGCCCTGGAGGAGGAGGCCGAGGGGCTGCGCTTCTATCGCACCCTGCCAGCGAACGGGCCCCTGAGCAGGCTGCCGGGTGTAGACCCATGGCTCGTCATGCGTGCCACCGCACGCCGGCTGGAGGAGCTGGCGGTACGGCTTAAGCCCGACCTGATCCACGCCCATTCGCCCGTGCTCAACGCCTATCCGGCCCTCAACGTCGGCCGGCGGCTGGGTATCCCCGTGGTGTACGAGATCCGCGCCTTCTGGGAGGACGCGGCGGTGGACCACGGCAGCACACGCGAGGGCAGCCCGCGCTACCGCGTAACGAAATGGCTGGAGACGCGCGCCGTGCAGCGGGCCGACGCCGTGGTCACGATCTGCGAGGGTCTGCGTGCGGACCTCATCCGTCGTGGCGTGGCGCCGGAGAAGATCGGGGTGGTGCCCAACGCGGTGGACATCCATAGCTTCGTCCCCAGCCGCGCCCCGGACCCGCAGCTGCGCGCCCGGCTAGGGCTCACGGGCTGCAAGGTGTTGGGTTTTATCGGCTCCTTCTATGCCTACGAGGGCCTGGACCTGCTGCTCGCCGCCCTGCCGCGCCTGATCGCGGCGGAGCCCGCGATCCGCGTGCTGCTGGTGGGCGGCGGCCCGCAGGAGGAGAACCTGAAGGCGCAGGCGCGGGCCCTGGGACTTGCCGACAAGGTCATCTTCACCGGCCGGGTGCCACATCGTGAAGTGAGTCTTTACTATGACCAGATCGACCTGCTGGTGTATGCCCGCCATCCGATGCGGCTGACCGAGCTGGTCACCCCTTTGAAACCCCTGGAGGCCATGGCCCAGGGGCGGCTGTTCATCGCCTCGGACGTCGGCGGCCACCGCGAGCTGATCCGTGACGGCGAGACCGGGCTGCTGTTTCGCGCCGGCGACCCCGGGGCGCTGGCGCAGCGGGCGCTCGATGCCCTCCACCTGCCCGACGGTGGCGCAGGCCTGCGCGCCGCCGGCCGCCGCTACGTCGAGCAGGAGCGCAACTGGCCGTCGAGCGTGGCCAACTACCGGGCGATCTACGGCCGAGTCCTGGGACGTCCGGTGTGAGTCACAGCCCGCGCGCCGCCAGCCACTCCTCCAGGGTCACGATCACCCACAGCATCTTGCCGAAGTAGGTGGCGTGCCCCTCGGCGTGGTCGCGGCGCAGCCGGTCGATATACTGCGGGTTGAGTAGGGCGCGGCGGCCGAAGTCGCTTAGCCTGTCCTCCACTCGTTCGCGCAGGCCCGCGTGCTCACGCGCCCACAGCCCGAAGGGCAGCCCGAAGCCATGCTTGCGCTTGTCGATGATGGCCTGCGGCAGCCACCCCTTCAAGGCCTGTTTGAAGAACCAGCGCAGATACTGTCCCTTCACCTTCCAATCCGGCGGCACCTCTGCCGAAAATTCGACCATGGCGTCGTCGAGCAGGGGATAGCGCACCTCGATGCCCGCCGCCGCCGTCATCCCGCCCACCTTGCGTAGGTCGTTGTCGGCCAAGGTGAATTTGAGGTCCAGGTGCATCATGCGGTTGACATAGGATGCGGAGGCGGCGCGATGATAGACCTCCCCCAGCAGGCGGGCCGGCTCGGACGGGTCCACCGCGGCGAGGAAATCGGCCTGGAACATCTCCGCAAGCGGCTGGCGGTAGATGAAGTTGTACGACTCCATCCGCTCCGGTAGCGGGATGTTGGCCTGGCGGATGTAGCTTTGCAGCTTGCGCAACGGCGGCAGGCGATCCAACCCTGGCAGCCGGGCGAGCGGTTCGATCACCCCGGTGCGCAGGGCGGCGGGCAGGTGCTGCCAGGCCTCGAACACCTTCTGTTTGGCATAACGGGCATTGCCGCCGAAGATCTCGTCGCCGCCGTCGCCGGCCAGCATCACGCGGTAGCCGTCCTGCGCCGCCATACGCGCGCAGTGGTAGGCCGGCACGGCCGATTCGTTGGCAAACGGCTCGTCGTACCAACGGGCGATGAGGGGGATGGCGGCGAGGATGTCTTCGGGCTTCAGGTAATACTCGCGCGCGTCGAGACCGAAGTGCCGTGCGGCGATGCGCGCGTACTCCAGTTCGTCGAACCCGGGCGCATCGAAACCGATCGAGTAGGTGCGCACTGGCCCCCCAACAAGCTCGCACATCACCCCGGCCACGGTCGAGCTGTCGGTGCCGCCGGACAAGAACGCGGCGGTCACCCCTGGCTCCAGTGCCCGCCCCACACACTGGCGCAACAGGGCGCGGAAGCGCTCCGCCATGGCGTGGAAATCGTCACGCGCGGCATCGCGGTAGTTCATCTGCCAGTAAAAACCGCGTTCTACTCGACCGTGCCTAAACCAGGCGTATTCGCCCGGCAGGAGCTTGCTCACCCCCTGATAGATCGTGCGCGGTGCCGGCACGTCGTAAAAATACAGGTAGTCGAACAACGCCTGCGCATCGAGGCTGCGCCCTACCGCCGGATGCGCCGCCACCACGTCGGCCCGGTCGGCGAAGACGATGCCCCCCACAAACGGGGCATACGACAGGCTGTGCGCACCGACCCGGTCGATGGCCAGGTAGACCGAATCGTTGCGCCGGTCGATGATCGCCAAGGCGAAAGGGCCATGGACCTGGGCGGCGAGGTTGCCGGCATGCCGGGGCCACAGCTCGAGCAACGCCCTGGCGTCAAGCGGCGCGCCGGCGGCAGTGCGCGGGTGCCCCACCACCGCGGCGAGCAGACCCTCCTGCTCGGCCAGCTGCGCCCCCACCCCCCCAGCAACCAACCCGGCCCCTGCCTGCAACGCAGCCTGCGCCTGTTCAGACCGCACCGGCCGCAATGCCTGCAGAACTTCCCATGCTGCCTGTGCCGCAGCTGTATCCTGCGCCTGCGCGTCCAGCCAACCCGTCAATTCAACCATGAGCCCCCCGAACGGATGACCGCGTCATGTTGCCTACTAGCGCCAGGAACGATCACCTCGATGCCCGGCGACGGCCAGATTCTGCCCGATCTCGTCGATCACGGCAGCCCACCCCTGGTCCGCTGGCCTGCCACGGCTGCCGCACGACACGACCGAGCACGCGCCATTCGAGGGCTGCCCGCCCAGCGCACGGACCGACCGCAGACGACCCCGGCACTCGGGCAGACGTTGCCCGCTCGGGGCGGGCCCGGTCCACCTTGCTTGGGCACCCTGACCGGCCCGTGCGCATCGAGTGCTGGTCGGGCACCCGCGAAGGCCTCTCGGGTGGGCCGCACACCCTCGTCCGACTCGCCCCGATCCGCCTCCTAAGCGCACCGGTCCTGGGCCTCAAGCCCGACCACAAACGGCGGCCATCCTTTGCCACCGTCACCCATCAACCCCTATCATTCCGCAACCAACCCGAGACTTCGGCCCTGCGCGCCCAGTCGTACCCATGCCTGCCCAACTGGCCATGCTCATGTTCACTTACGACGCCCTCGCGCGCCAGTTCAGCGCCGTGCACTACGTCCTGAAACCGACCGGCGGGGCCTGCAGTCTAGCCGATCTACCCATCACTCGGATCGAACCGATGCTCTACGCCGCGTTCGGTCCGGATGACGTGCGCACCGAGCGGGGCTGTCAGATCACCGACCGCAAGATCCGGCGTGACTCCGCCGACCTCTGCGGGGCGAATAGGCGCGAGGATGCGCGCATCGACGTGCAGTTGCACGAAGAATACGATGAGCCCGAACGCTGCAGGCTGGACGTCACCCTATACGATGCGAAGCTCGAGCAGGTCGGCCGCTTCCATGACCGGCTCACCGCCCTGCCCGGCTTGGATCTGCAACCCTGCCGCGGCGAGTGTGCACGCTTGGAGCTGTTGCTGACGAGCGCCGAGCAGACCGACCTCGACCGCCTCACCCACGCCGTGCGGGTGGCGGGAATGCTGCTGCGCGAACGGGATGTCTGAGACTGGCACGCTGGGCGGTGGCCATCGGCGGCAGCCTGCATGCGCAAGGGCCTGAGTGCAGTGCTCGCCCGCGCGCTGCGTTGGCGGCCGGGCGGCTATCTGCGCGCCAGCGCGGCCCTGACGGGTTGGTTGCTGCTGCGGGCGCTGGCTCAGGCCCTTGTGGTGGTCCTGCTGGCGCGCTGGTTGGGGGCGCAGGCTTATGGTCTGTACGTCACCGCCCTGGCCGCAGTCAGCTTTTTCATACCGCTAGCCAGCCTAGGACTGGGCGGTGTGTTGCTACGCGAGGGCGCGCGCAGCCCCGAGACCTTGGACCGCCTGCTTGGGAAGGTGATCCGCTTGTGGGCCGCGGCACTCGTCCTGACCTCTCTTGCCGCCTTCGGGTTGCTGCACGTCCTTCTGGCCGGGGTCGTTGCCACGGCTACCCTTGCCGTGTTCGCCGTGGCGGAGGTCGCTGCCGTCTCTTTCATCGAGCTCATCGCGCGCGCCGAGCAGGCGCGGCAGCGCACAGCGCGCTTCGGCGCATTGCACACGGGGTTGATCCTGGCACGGCTCATCGTCCTACTGCCGTTGATCGCGCTCACCCCGCAGGTCGAGACCTGGCTGTGGGCGCAGGCCTGTGTCAGCCTCGCCTACAGTGCCGCGGTGGCGGCCTGGGGCTTGGCTCGACACCCTCCCCACCTACGCGCTCCGGTCGGATGGCACCTGGCGGCGGCAGGGCTGCCCTATGCGGCCGGTGCCCTGTCGCATCGGCTGCAGGCGGAATTCAACAAACCCCTGCTCGCCCGCCTCGGCTACGAGCAGGCGGCCCAATTCGGGGTGGCGCAGCGGGTGATGGAACTGGTGAGCCTGCCCTTACAGGCCATGCAGGAGGCCTTGTGGCCACGTCTGTATTCAGGCCGGCACAGCCCCCGCCAACTTGCGCTCGTCGCCCTCACCATACTGGGTGCCGCGCTGATCGGCGGCCTGGCGGCGGCCATGGCGGCGCCCTTGCTGCCGACGCTGCTGGGGCCCGGCTACGAGTCGAGCAGCAACCTGCTGCTGTGGATCGCCTTCTTGCCCGCCCTGCAGCTTGCTCGCAACCAGTTGACCGCGCAGGTCGTCGCCTGTGAGCGCACGCCGCGGTTGCTGCTGGTGTATGCTGTGGGTGCAGGCGCAGGCATGCTGCTTGCCTGGGTACTCATCCCCCGCTTCGGCATGCCGGGAGCGGTGGCCGCCCTATACCTCAACGAGCTGCTCAACCTCCTGGTCCTGGGCCTGATCCTGCTGCACACGAAAAACGGCTGATATGGCGAACGACCCCGCGCACGAACTATTCCAGCGCTACTGGCGGCAGTACGAAGCCGGCGGCGCAGCGGCCTACCAGGTCCCTTATGCCGAGGTCGTGCATCATCGTCTAGAGCGTTTGCCGCGCTGCCTAGAGCGGGTGCCGTTGCAAGCTCGCATCCTTGATGTCGGCTGTGCGGACGGCTACATGCTGTACTTGCTGTGGCAGGCCGGTTACCGCCAGCTCACCGGGGTCGATGTGTCGCCCGAGATGGTCGAGCGCGCCCGCCAGCGCCTGCCCGCACAGGTCCCCATCATCCAGGCCGACCTGCGCGACTATCTGCGTACCGTTCCCGACGGCAGTCATGACCTCATCCTGCTGCATCATGTCCTGGAACACATCCCGCGCGAGCATACCCTGGAAGTGCTCAGACACCTGCACCGCCTGCTCGCCCCGGGCGGTCTCCTCAACGTGCGCGTACCCAACGCCTGCCATCTGATGGCAGGCTATTACTTGCACGGTGATTTCACACACGTGGTCCATTACAACGAGCGCTCCCTGCCACAAGTCCTGGAGGCGGCCGGCTTCGAGCGCGAGCGCATCGAGCCGATGCAGCGTCCGCCGCGGCTGTACTGGTCCTGGCGACGGCCGCACCGCGCGTTGCTGCGGCTG
>JANWZL010000127.1 GCA_025054655.1 Thiobacillaceae bacterium
GGAGCTTATACCGCGAGCTGATCGCCGCCCGCCGTCATCTGGCCCACCCGCTCAATGCCCAGCTGCTGCTAGAATCGTGGTTCCTGCGCTATGCCAGCCTGGAGGATAGCCTATGACCGAGGAAGGCAAGATCGCCCGCCACCCCGCCCGCCCGGGCGTGCTCTCGCTCACCATACGCGAGCGTAGCGCGCTGTACACGGCCTACATGCCCTTCATCAAGGGCGGCGGGCTGTTCATCCCCACCACCCGCACCTATCAGATGGGTGACCAGGTGTACATGCTGTTGTCGCTCATGGACGAGCCGACCAAGCTGTCGCTGTCGGGCAAGGTGGTGTGGATCACCCCGCCCGGCGCGCAAGGCAACCGCCAGCAGGGCATCGGCGTGCAATTCGAGGACAGCGACAGCGGACGTGCCGCCCGCAACAAGATCGAGGGCATCCTCGGCAACGCCCTGAAGTCGAGCAAACCCACCCACACGCTCTGAGCCGCTGACGATGCAGGCAGGCGCGGCCGCTGTGCGGCTGATCGATTCTCATTGCCACCTCGACTTCCCCGACTACACCGAAGGGGTGCAGCCTTTGCTCGAGCGCATGAGCGCGGCCGGGGTGACGCATGCCCTGTGCGTGTCGGTGAGTCTGGAACGCCTGCCGGCCATGCTCGCCCTGGTCGAACCGCACGCCAATCTCTACGCCTCGGTGGGCGTACACCCCGACCACGAGGACGCGCGCGAGCCCACGGTGGAGGAACTCGTGCGCCTGGCCCAACACCCTAAGGTGGTGGCCCTCGGCGAGACCGGCCTGGACTACTACCGCCAGCCGCGCGAGGCGGTTGAGTGGCAGCGCGCGCGCTTTCGCACCCACATCCGCGCCGCGCGCGCCATCGGCAAGCCGCTCATCGTGCACATGCGTAACGCCGCCGAGGACACCCTGGCCATCCTCGCCGAGGAGGGTGCGCGCGAGGTGGGTGGGGTGATGCATTGTTTCACGGAGACCTGGGCGGTGGCCGAGCAGGCCATGGCCCTGGGCTTCTACATCTCCTTCTCTGGCATCGTCACCTTCAAGAACGCCGCCGAGCTGCGCGAGGTGGCCCGTGCCGTGCCGCTCGACCGGCTACTCATCGAGACCGACTCGCCCTATCTCGCCCCCGTGCCGCACCGCGGCAAACGCAACGAACCGGCCTACGTGCGCCATGTCGCCGAGACCCTGGCCCAGGTCAAGGGCCTGCCGGTGGAGGAGGTGGCGCAGGCGAGCTGGGAAAACTTCTTCCGCCTGTTCCGACCGGCCACAGCCTGAACCCGGCAGGGCTCAGGCCGCCTGCAGGGTCGCAGACTCGTCGAACAGCAGGCGCACGTTGCCCTGCTCGTCCACGTCCACCGTCACCTCGCCGCCATCGGCCAAGCGGCCGAACAGCAGTTCGTCGGCCAGGGCCTTGCGGATGGTGTCCTGGATCAGCCGTGCCATGGGGCGTGCGCCCATGAGCGGGTCGAAGCCCTTCTTGGCCAGATGCTGGCGCAGGGCATCGGTGAAGTGCGCCTCGACCTTCTTGGCGTGCAGCTGGTCCTCCAGCTGCATGAGGAACTTGTCCACCACCCGGAGGATGACCTCCTCGTCGAGCGGGGCGAAGGAGATGATGGCGTCCAGCCGGTTGCGGAACTCGGGGCTGAACAGCCGCTTGATCTCGGCCATCTCGTCGCCCTTCTTGTCGCTGAGCGTGAAGCCGATGCCGCTCTTTTGCAGGGTCTCGGCCCCGGCGTTGGTGGTCATGATGATGATGACGTTGCGGAAGTCCGCCCGCCGGCCGTTGTTGTCGGTCAGCGTCCCATGGTCCATCACCTGCAGCAAGATGTTGTAGATGTCGGGATGGGCCTTCTCGATCTCGTCGAGCAGCAGCACCGCATAAGGGTGCTTGGTGATCGCCTCGGTCAGCAGCCCCCCCTGTTCGAAACCTACGTAGCCGGGCGGGGCGCCGATCAGGCGCGAGACCGCGTGCCGCTCCATGTATTCCGACATGTCGAAGCGGATCAGCTCCACCCCCAGGGTGTAGGCAAGCTGCCGCGCCACCTCGGTCTTGCCCACGCCGGTGGGCCCGGAGAACAGGAAGCTGCCGATCGGCTTCTGCGGGTTGCCCAGGCCCGAGCGCGACATCTTGATCGCTGCGGCCAGGGCCTCGATCGCCTTGTCCTGGCCGAACACCACGGATTTGAGGTCGCGTTCCAGGTTGCGCAGGGCGTCGCGTTCGTCCACCGCCACGGTCTTGGCGGGGATACGGGCGATCTTGGCGACGATGTCCTCGATCTCCTTGTTGGTGATGACCTTCTTCTGCTTGGACTTGGGCTGGATGCGCTGGGCGGCGCCCGCCTCGTCGATGACGTCGATCGCCTTGTCGGGCAGATGGCGGTCGTTGATGAAGCGGGCGGAGAGCTCGGCCGCGGTGGTGAGGGCCGACAGGGTGTAGCGCACGCCGTGGTGGGCCTCGAAGCGCGATTTGAGGCCCCTCAAGATGGCCACCGTCTCCTCCACGCTGGGCTCCAACACGTCGATCTTCTGGAAGCGGCGCGACAGGGCGTGGTCTTTTTCGAACACACCGCGGAACTCGTTGTAGGTGGTGGCGCCGATGCAGCGCAGTTGCCCGCTGGCAAGCGCCGGTTTGAGCAGGTTGGAGGCATCCAGCGTGCCGCCCGAGGCCGCACCCGCCCCGATCAGGGTGTGGATCTCGTCAATGAAAAGGATGGCCTTGGGGTTGCCGGCGAGCTGCTTGAGCACGGCCTTGAGCCGCTGTTCGAAATCTCCGCGGTATTTGGTGCCGGCCAGCAGCGCGCCCATGTCCAGGGCATAGACCGTGGCCCCGGCCAGGATCTCGGGCACCTCGCCTTCGACGATGCGCCGCGCCAGCCCCTCCGCGATGGCGGTCTTGCCCACGCCGGCCTCGCCCACCAGCAGCGGGTTGTTCTTGCGCCGCCGGCACAGGGTCTGGATCACCCGCTCCAGTTCGCGCTCGCGCCCGATCAGGGGGTCGATGCGGCCGGCCAGGGCCTGGGCGTTGAGGTTCACGGTGAAGGACTCGAGTGCACTGGCGGTGCTCGCCTCGCCCTCCTGCTGCTCCTGTCCGCCTGCATCACCCCGGCCGCTGGTGGTGTTCTCCTGCGGGGTCTTGGTGATGCCGTGCGAGATGTAGTTCACCACGTCCAGCCGGGTGATGCCCTGCTGGGTGAGGAAGTGCAGGGCGTGCGAGTCCTTCTCGCCGAAGATGGCCACCAGCACGTTCGCCCCGGTGACCTCTTTCTTGCCGGAGGACTGCACGTGCAGTATGGCGCGCTGGATGACGCGCTGGAACCCCAGCGTGGGCTGGGTGTCCACCTCGCCCGTGCCGGGCACACGTGGGGTGTGTTTGTCGATGAAGTCGGTCAGCTTGCGGCGCAGCTCGTCCAGGTTGGCCGCACAGGCGCGCAACACCTCGGCCGCCGAAGGGTTGTCCAGCATGGCCAGGAGGAGGTGCTCCACCGTGATGAACTCATGGCGTTTCTGGCGCGCCTCCATGAACGCCATGTGTAGGCTGACTTCCAACTCCTGGGCAATCATCGGTTTTCCTCCATGACACACTGCAGGGGGTGCTGGTGGCTGCGGGCGAACTCCACCACCTGGTGCACCTTGGTCTCGGCGATGTCGCGCGGATACACCCCAGCGACCCCCACGCCCTCATTATGCACTTTGAGCATGATCACCGTCGCACGTTCGCGGTCCATGCCGAAGAAGCGTTGCAGCACGTGCACCACGAAGTCCATGGGCGTGTAGTCGTCGTTGAGCAGCAGCACCTTGTACAGCGGCGGCTGCCGCGTGTCGGCCTTGCGCGTGACGACGAGTGCCTCGTCCTGATGCTTGACCGTCATCGTTGCTCATCACGTCCTGACTGAGGGGTCCGTCCACCCCTAATTTTGAAGATTGGACTTTTTTTTTCAAGACGTGTTGACGCGGCCGCGCAAGGCGCGTAAAAAGCGCCCTTGTTTGGTTCGAGTCGTACCGTTGGTGTGGGCTTGTGGCCAAGCAGTGGCAGTACCGATGTTCGTGTTTTTCAGCAAGGAGTTTTGCATGGCAACAGGCACCGTCAAATGGTTCAACGACACCAAGGGCTACGGCTTCATCACCCCTGACGGCGGCGGCGAGGACGTCTTCGCCCACTTCTCCGCCATCAACATGAAGGGCTACAAGTCCCTCAAGGAGGGGCAGCGGGTGTCCTTCGAAGTGGCCGAGGGACCCAAGGGCAAGCAGGCGGCCAACATCCAGACCCTCTGAGCCGCCACGCGGCCAGGGCCAGGGGCCCAAGCCCTGGCGCACCCCTGCCCTGGGCATCCCTTTCCATCCCCTGGCAGCGCGACCGGGCCACTCCCGCCGCAGCTGCCAGCGCCCATTTTACCCCGCACGCCCTTTCCATTCGCCTTGCCTGTGCTATACGTCAAACTAGACGTCGGTGCAGGAGGGCACCATGCGCGATCCCGGCGCGGACTCTGGGGATGAGGATCCCCCAACCCCCCGTCAGGGCGAGTTGGAGCAGTTACTGGACGGTCTGGAGCGGCAACGCGAAGACCTGGGCCCGATCGCGGACGAGTTGCTCGACCTGCTGCGCCCGCTGGCGCGTCAGGGCCCGAAGGCATCAACCCCCTGAAACCTCCGTTGCCATCCAGCGGATCACCTCACGCCCGAAACCCGAACAGCTCACCTGGGTGGACCCCTCCATCAGGCGGGCGAAGTCGTAGGTGACGGTCTTGGCGGCGATGGCCCCCTGCATCCCTTTGATGATCAGGTCGGCCGCTTCGGTCCAGCCGATATGGCGCAGCAGCATCTCGCCCGAGAGGATGATCGAGCCCGGGTTGACGTAGTCCTGGCCGGCGTATTTGGGTGCGGTGCCGTGGGTGGCCTCGAACAGGGCGACCGAGTCCGACAGGTTCGCCCCCGGCGCAATGCCGATGCCGCCCACCTCGGCGGCGAGCGCATCGGAGATGTAGTCGCCGTTGAGGTTCAGGGTAGCGATCACGTCGTAGTCTTCGGGACGCAGCAAGATCTGCTGCAAGAAGGCATCGGCGATCACGTCCTTGATGACGATGCCGCCATAGGCCTCGCTCAGGCGCATCCAGGGGCCGCCGTCGATGGGGGTGGCGCCGAACTCGCGCGCCGCCAGCTCATAGCCCCATTTCTTGAACCCCCCCTCGGTGTATTTCATGATGTTGCCCTTGTGCACCAGGGTGACCGATTTGCGGCCGTTGGCTATGGCATAGCGGATGGCCTTGCGGATCAGGCGCTCGGAGCCCTCGATGGAGACGGGTTTGATGCCGATGGCGGAGGTCTGCGGAAAGCGGATCTTATCGATCCCCATCTCCTTCTGCAGGAACTCGATCACCCGCCGGGCGCCGTCGCTACCTGCCTCCCATTCGATGCCGGCATAGATGTCCTCGGTGTTCTCGCGGAAGATCACCATGTCCACCTTCTCCGGCGCCTTGAGCGGCGAGGGCACGCCCGGAAAATAGCGCACCGGCCGCAGACACACATACAGGTCGAGCTGCTGGCGCAGGGCGACGTTGAGTGAACGGATGCCGCCGGAGGTGGGAGTGGTGAGCGGCCCCTTGATGGAGACCACGTACTCGCGCAGGGCCTCGACCGTCTCCTCCGGCAGCCACACGTCGGGGCCGTACACCCGGGTGGCCTTCTCGCCGGCATACACCTCCATCCAGGCGATGCGCCGGCGCCCGCCGTAGGCGCGTTCCACCGCCGCGTCGAGCACCGCCCGCATCACCGGCGTGATGTCCACCCCGATGCCGTCGCCCTCGATGAAGGGGATGATGGGACGGTCGGGCACCTCCAGGGTATAGTCGGGTCTGACACGGATCGCTTCACCGGCGGGGGGCTGTATTCTGCTCGTCACTGCATCACCTGTGCTTAGTCTGTGGTCTTGGCAACATGGGTCGTCTGATCCTGTTCAACAAACCTTACGGGGTGTTGTCCCAGTTCACCCCGGCGGATGGGCATCCGGGGCTGGCCGACTATATCCCCGTGCGCGGCGTCTATGCCGCCGGCCGACTGGATCACGACAGCGAGGGCCTGCTCATTTTAACCGACGACGGCCGGCTGCAGCACCGGCTGACCGACCCGCGCCGGCGCAAGCCCAAGACCTACTGGGTGCAGGTCGAGGGCGAACCGTCGGAGGCGGCGCTAGAGGCCCTGCGCCAGGGGGTGGACATCGGTGGGTATCGCACCCGCCCGGCGCGGGTCGAGCGCATGTCGCCGCCGGCGAATCTATGGCCACGCGACCCGCCTATCCGCTACCGGCGCGCCATCCCCGTCAGCTGGCTCGCGATCACCCTCACCGAGGGCCGCAATCGCCAGATCCGGCGCATGACCGCGCGGGTGGGCCATCCCACGCTGCGGCTCATCCGCTGGGCGGTGGACCGCTGGACGCTGGCGGGGCTCGCGCCGGGTGAGTGGCGGCTGCTCATGCTGCCCGATCGGCCGGCAGCGGGTGACTCGGGATGATTGCAGTCATGCTTGATGATTGCTGATTATGCTTGCTAGTGCATGGTCACGGGTTTATGCTGCCGCCGTGAACCGCAAGCACAGAAAGACGCTCGAAGCCATCTATGCAC
>JANWZL010000131.1 GCA_025054655.1 Thiobacillaceae bacterium
TCCGCGGCAGTGAGCCCGTGATGGCTAGGGTCCAGCTCCGGCACCTGCGGCGGTGGCCGCAGACGCAGAGGATCGACGTCGGCGACCCGATAGCCCTGGAAACGATAGGCGTTGATCAGCTGCAGCACCGCCACCTGCCGCACCTCGCAGCGCTGCATTTGCTGCACGTCGATCGCGGTTGCCGCAGCGGGGGCTGCGGCCGCCGCCGGCTGTGCCTCGAGCTGGCTGAGATATTCGTAATTGCCGGAGTGGTAAGCGCTCGCGTCCATCAGCGCCGATCGATGGGCACGTAGTCGCGACGCTGGGGCCCGGTGTAGAGCTGGCGTGGGCGGGCGATCTTGTGTTCGGCCGCGGACACCATCTCGTGCCATTGCGCTACCCAGCCAGCGGTGCGGGCCAACGCGAAGATGGCGGTGAACATGGTGGTGGGGATGCCCAGCGCACGCAGCACGATGCCGGAGTAGAAATCTACGTTGGGATAGAGCTTGCGCTGGATGAAGTAGTCGTCCTGCAGGGCGATCTCCTCCAGCTTGAGCGCGATGCGAAACAGCGGGTCGTCGTGCAGGCCCAACTCGTCGAGGACTTCATGGCAGGTCTTGCGCATGATGGCGGCGCGCGGGTCCATGTTCTTGTACACGCGGTGGCCGAAGCCCATGAGGCGGAAGCCGCTCGACTTGTCCTTGGCCCGTTCGATCGCCTGACCGATGCGGGAGACGTCGCCGATCTCCTCCAGCATCTTCAGCACCGCCTCGTTCGCGCCACCGTGTAGCGGCCCCCACAGCGAGGCGATGCCGGCGGCGATGCAGGCGAAGGGGTTGGCACCGGAGGAGCCCGCCACCCGCACGGTGGAGGTGGAGGCGTTCTGCTCGTGGTCGGCGTGCAGGATGAGGATGCGGTCCAGCGCCTTGGCGAGGATGGGGTTGGGGACGTATTCCTCGCACGGGGTGGCGAACATCATGTACAGGAAGTTCTCCGCATAGTCGTAACGGTTCTGCGGATACATGAAGGGCATGCCCTGGTTGTACTTGTAGCTCCAGGCGGCGATGGTGGGCACCTTGGCCAGCAGCCGGTAGGCGGCGATGTCGCGCTGCTTGGGGTCGAAGGGGTTGGCGCTGTCGGCATAAAAGGCGCTCATCGCCCCGACCATGCTGACCATCACCGCCATCGGGTGGGCGTCGCGGCGAAAGCCGCGGTAGAACACCGCCATCTGGTCGTGCAGCATGGTGTGGTAGCGCACGGTGTTGACGAACTCGGCCTTCTGCTGGGCCGTGGGCAGCTCGCCGCGCAGCAACAGGTAGGCCACCTCCATGAAATCGGAATGCTGCGCCAGCTGCTCGATGGGGTAGCCGCGGTAATAGAGCAGGCCGCGTTCACCATCGATGAAGGTGATGCTGGAGGCGCAACTCGCCGTGGCGACGAAGCCCGGGTCGAAGGTGAAATAGCCCTGGCCACCCAGCGCGCGGATGTCGATCACCGGGTTGCCCATGCTCCCCTCCAGCACGGGCAGCTCGATGACCTGATCGCTGTCGCTGAAGCTGATCTTGGCGGTGCGTTGGCTCATAGCAGGTTTCCTGTAGGCGCAAGGGTTGCGGTGCGGATGCGCTCCACCATTGCCGCCAGTTCGGTGGGGGGCGGTGCGCGTCCGCTCAGCCAGGCATAAAGTTCGACGTCTTCGTGCTGCAACAGCCGCGCGAAGGCATCGAGCTCGTGCGGGGACAGCCGGGTGAGCCCTGCCGCGGCGAAGCCCTGCAGCCAGGCATCCAGCTCCAGCATGCCGCGCCGGCAACGCCAGCGCAATGCCGCCAGGCTCACAGCACCCGTTTCACCAGCATCGTCTTGATTGTGCCGATGGCTGCCGTGGGGTTCAAGCCTTTGGGACATACGTGCACGCAGTTCATGATGCCGCGACAGCGATACAACCGATAGGCGTCTTCGAGCTGGTCGAGCCGCTCCTCGCTGGCCTGATCGCGGCTGTCGGCGAGGAAGCGGCAGGCGGCGAGCAGCGCCGCCGGCCCTAGGAAGCGCTGGGGATGCCACCAGAAGGCCGGGCAGGCGGTGGTGCAGCAGGCGCATAGGATGCACTCGTACAGCCCGTCCAGGGCCGCCCGCTCGGCGGGGGTCTGCAGACGCTCGCGCTCCGGCTCGGGGTCGAGATTGATCAGATAGGGTTTGACCGCGCGGTAGTGCCGGTAGAACTGGGTGAGGTCCACCACCAGGTCGCGGATGACCGGCAACCGCGGCAGCGGGCGGATCTCGATCGGTTGCCGCAGGCCTTCGAGCGGGGTGATGCAGGCGAGCACGTTGACGCCGTTGACGTTGACCCCGTCCGAGCCGCACACCCCTTCACGGCAGGAGCGGCGGAAGGCGAGGCTGTCGTCCTGGGCCTTCACCGCGAGGAGGGCGTCGAGCACCATCTTGCCGCGTGGGTCGAGCTCCAGCTCGTAGTC
>JANWZL010000134.1 GCA_025054655.1 Thiobacillaceae bacterium
GGTCGTTATTACGAACCGCGAAGGCAACCGCCTGACACCGTCGGTCGTGGCCTTTACCAAAGACGGGGAGCGTCTTGTAGGACAAATTGCTCGTCGGCAGGCAGTGACCAACCCCGAGAGGACGATCTATTCGATCAAGCGCTTTATGGGGCGCCGCTATAATGAGGTACGGGAAGAAATCGCCATGGTGCCCTATAAAGTCGTGGAGAAGCACGGCGACGCCTGGGTGCGGATCGATGACAAAGAGTATGCGCCGCCGGAGATCTCGGCGCTGGTGTTGCAAAAGCTCAAGGAAGCTGCCGAGGATTACCTGGGTGAAAAAGTGACCGAAGCGGTGATCACGGTGCCGGCCTATTTTAATGATAGCCAGCGCCAGGCCACCAAGGACGCCGGTCGCATCGCCGGGCTGGAGGTCAAGCGCATCATCAACGAGCCAACCGCTGCGGCGCTCGCCTACGGCCTGGACAAGAAGCGCGGCGACCAGAAGATCGCCGTGTATGACCTCGGCGGCGGCACCTTCGACATCTCCATCATCGAGATCGCCGAGGTGGAGGGCGAGCACCAGTTCGAGGTGCTATCGACCAACGGCGACACCTTCCTGGGCGGGGAGGACTTCGACCAGCGGCTGATCGATTACATCATCGAGGAGTTCAAGAAAGAGCAGGGGGTGGATCTGTCCAAGGACGTGCTGGCCCTGCAGCGGCTGAAGGAGGCGGCCGAGAAGGCCAAGATCGAGCTCAGTTCCACCACCCAGACCGAGATCAACCTGCCCTACATCACCGCCGACGCCTCGGGGCCCAAGCACCTGGTGATGAAGATCACCCGCGCCAAGTTCGAAAGCCTGGTGGAGGACCTGATCGAGCGCACCATCGAGCCCTGCCGCATCGCGCTCAAAGACGCCGGGCTCAAGGTGAGCGACATCGACGAGGTGATCCTGGTCGGCGGCATGACCCGCATGCCCAAGGTGCAGGACAAGGTGCGCGAGTTCTTCGGACGCGAGCCGCGCAAAGACGTCAACCCCGACGAGGCGGTGGCCATCGGTGCGGCCATCCAGGCCGGCGTGCTCAAGGGCGAGGTGCGCGACGTGCTGCTGCTGGACGTCACGCCGCTGTCGCTGGGCATCGAGACCCTGGGCGGGGTGATGACCAAACTGATCCCCAAGAACACCACCATTCCGACGCGCGCCACACAGATCTTCTCTACTGCCGAGGACAACCAGACCGCGGTCACCATCCACGTGCTGCAGGGCGAGCGCGAGATGGCGGCAGGCAACAAGAGCCTGGGCCAGTTCAACCTCACTGACATCCCGCCTGCGCCGCGCGGCGTGCCGCAGATCGAGGTGACCTTCGACATCGACGCCAACGGTATCCTGCACGTCTCCGCCAGGGACAAGGCCACTGGCAAGGAGGCCAAGATCACCATCAAGGCCAACTCGGGCCTGACCGAGGAAGAGATCCAGCGCATGATCAAGGACGCCGAGGCGCACGCGGCCGAGGACCACAAGGCCTTCGAACTCGCCCAGGCGCGCAACCAGGCCGACGCCATGATCCACTCGGTGCGCAAATCGCTCAAGGAGTACGGCGACAAAGTCGCCAGCGCCGACCGGGAGCGCATCGAGGCGGCCATCAAGGCACTGGAGGAGGCCGTGCGCGGCAACGACAAGGCCGACATCGAGGCCAAGACCCAGGCCCTGGCCGAGGCTTCGCACAAACTGGCCGAGCAGATGTATGCCCAGCAGTCCGGTGCCCAGACGGGTGGTGCCGAATCCGCCGGCGCGAAGAAGGGCGCCGAGGACGTGGTGGACGCCGAGTTCGAGGAAGTCAAGGACAAGTAAGGCGTGCGGGGTGAGGCGAGCGGGATGGCCCCCGAGCGCCTCACCCTTGGCTTTTATCCCCACCCCTGACGCCTCACCCGATGCCCAAACGCGACTACTATGAGGTCCTCGGTGTTGCCCGCGGGGCCAGCGAGGACGAGATCAAGAAGGCCTTCCGCAAGCTGGCGATGAAGTACCACCCGGACCGCAATCCGGGGGACAAGAGCGCCGAGGAGAAATTCAAGGAGGTCAAGGAGGCCTTCGATGTGCTCTCCGACCCCAACAAACGCGCCGCCTACGACCACTATGGCCACGCCGGGGTGGACCCCAGCATGGCCGGTGCCGGCGCCGGGGCGGGTTTTCGCGACTTCGCCGACGCCTTCTCCGACATCTTCGGCGACATCTTCGGCACCGGGCGTGGCAGCCGCTCCCAGGTCTATCGCGGCGCCGATCTGCGCTACAACCTGGAGATCAGCCTGGAGGAGGCCGCCCGCGGCACCGAGACCAAGATCCGCGTGCCGGTCATGGCCACCTGCGACGCCTGCGGCGGCAGCGGGGCCGAGGCAGGCACCCAGCCGGTGACCTGCCCCACCTGCGGTGGCTACGGCCAGGTGCGCATGCAGCAGGGTTTCTTCTCCATCCAGCAGACCTGCCCGCGCTGCCACGGCAGCGGCCGTATCATCACCAAACCCTGCAGCCACTGTCACGGCGAGGGCCGGGTGAAGAAACACAAGACCCTGTCGGTGCGCATCCCCGCCGGGGTGGACGAGGGCGACCGCATCCGGCTTTCGGGCGAGGGCGAGGCGGGCATCAACGGCGGCCCGCCCGGCGACCTCTATGTGCAGATCCACATCAAGCCGCATCCGGTCTTCACCCGCGAGGGCGACCACCTGCACTGCGAGATGCCCATCTCCATCGTCACCGCGGCCCTGGGCGGCGAGGTCACCATCCCCACCCTGGACGGCCAGGCGGTGATCAAGATCCCCCCCGAGACCCAGACCGGCAAGGTCTTTCGCCTGCGCGGCAAAGGCATCAAAGGCGTGCGCAGCCGCGAGCCCGGCGACCTACTCTGTCACGTCGTGGTGGAGACCCCGGTCAACCTCACCGAGCGGCAGAAAGCGCTGCTGCGCGAGTTCGAGGCCTGCTGCAAGGAAGACAAACACCACCCGCGCGCCAAGAGCTTCATGGATAAGGTGAAGGAATTCTTCGGCCAGTAGGCGCGAATGTAGGAGCGACGTAAGTCGCGAATGTAGGAGAGAATGTAGGAGCGACGAAAGTCGCGACCCGGTCCTCGTGAAACACCGAAATCCGCGATTTCGTCCGAGCAACGACCGTAGGAGCGACGAAAGTCGCGAATGAGAATCGCGCGACCCGATCCTGCCCATGTGGCGCACCCCACGGGTCGCGGCTTACGCCGCTCCTACGCTGACCGGTCCTGGCAGCCCGAGCGCTGAACCGAACGGTTCGTAGGCGGCGCAGCCCACGGGTTGACAAACACCCGTGCGCCATGCGGAAGATAGGGGATGAGATCGCAGAGCGAGGTTCAGGACCAAGGGCAGAGCATGCGCATCGAGGTGAAGACCCCCGAATTCAGCGAATCCGTGCATAAGGGCACCCTGCTCGAATGGCGCAAGCAGCCGGGCGAGCAGGTGGCGCGTGACGAGGTCCTGGCCGAGGTCGAGACCGACAAGGTGATCCTGGAGGTGGCCGCCCCGGCCGACGGGTGGCTGGCCGAGATCCGCGTGCCCGCGGGGGCCGAGGTGCAGGCCGACGAGGTGCTGGCCATCCTGGAGACCGAGGCGACGGCCGGCGTGTCGGCGCCGCAGCCGCAGCAGGCCGCAACTGAGGCGGAGCTGTCGTCGGCCGCGCCGCCGGCGGCCCCCCAGCCCCTCGCGCCGGCTGAGCCCGAGGTCACGACGCAGGCGATGACGCCGGCAGAGACCGGCCCCGCCCAGCCCTGTGCGCCCGAGCGCCGCGAGCGGCGCGTGCCCATGACCCGGCTGCGGCAGAGGATCGCCGAGCGTCTGGTGGAGGCCCAACACACCGCCGCCATCCTCACCACCTTCAACGAGATCGACATGAGCCCGGTGCAGGCCCTGCGCCGCCGCTACCAGGAACGCTTCCAGCAAGAACACGGGGTGAAGCTGGGTCTGATGTCCTTCTTCGTCAAGGCGGCCTGTCTCGCCCTCAAGGAATACCCCATCGTCAACGCCCGTGTGGACGGCCGCGACATCGTCTATCACGACTACTGCGACATCGGCATCGCGGTCAGTTCCGAGCGCGGCCTGGTGGTGCCCGTGCTGCGCGACGCCGAGCACTTGAGTTTCGCCGACATCGAGCGCCGCATCGACGACTTCGTGCAGCGCGCCAACGCCCTCAAGCTGACCATCGAGGAGCTGGAGGGCGGCACCTTCACCATCAGCAACGGCGGCATCTTCGGCTCGCTGCTCTCCACCCCCATCCTCAACCCGCCGCAATCCGCCGTGCTGGGCCTGCACCGCATCCAGGACCGCCCCGTGGCGGTGGACGGCCAGGTGGTGATCCGCCCCATGATGTATGTGGCCCTGTCCTACGACCACCGCATCATCGACGGTCGCGAGGCGGTGAGCTTCCTGCGCTCGATCAAGGAGAGCCTGGAGGACCCGGCACGGCTGCTGCTGGAGCTGTGAACGCCTGAACCCGGCAGGCCGCGGCCCGGCGGCACGCCGCACCATCCGGGCGGCGGA